>CAMUHU010000049.1 GCA_947088765.1 uncultured Clostridium sp.
ATTAAATATTGCAAATATTATACAAAGCATTATTACTACTAATAATATAATGTTTTTAATTTTTCTATATGATTTTGTTTGTTGATTATTTTTATTCATATCTCATTCCTTATAAATATATTTTTGCAGTAAATCACCTATATGTTTATTTACTATTTGTATTTATTGTATCACTTAATATAAAATTATTCAATTAGCAAAAATGATAACCTTATGGAGGCGATAAATTTTTTATTTTTCCTTTCCTCAATTTTACTTTTTATGTTTGGGTAAAAATTAATATATATTATAAAATACCTAGATAGGTATGTTTATTAAAAACTTAATATAAAAAAACAAAGTTAATAATTTAAAAGGCTTGCCTTTTATTTGTTAAAGGTGTTATGTATTAACACTTTCCTGCGTAAAATATAAAATCAAAAAATCTGAAATAGTACATTTCAAAAATATTTCAAAACGATTTCATTGTTTTAAGCTATTAAGCATTTATAATAATAGTATAGAAGAAAGCACGTTTTCTTCTATTTTTTTATTCACTTAATATACATTTAAAGAGGCGATTTATATGTTAGTAGAAGAATACATATTAGGCAATACTAAGATAAAATTTTATGATGATTATATAGTAAAAGATGTTGCTACTCAAAAAGAATATATAGATAATATTATCATTAATTTAATAAGAAAAATAAATCCTTCTTTGTTGTAATTTGTTGCAATTACAGATATAATTTATATCATAGTTAAAGGCAGTGCAAGATACTTATGCGTTTTCAAGGATACAAAATGCTAAAGCATTTTGCATAAGATATCCGTAAGGTCACTTTGTTCCCAACGGCTATCTTAATTACAAGGAAAGGAGGAAATGTGCAAGATGGCACATATGCAATATATTTAAGAAAATCAAGAGAAGATATCGAATCTGAAAAATATGGAGAAGGCGAAACTTTAGCAAGACATGAGAAAATATTAACTACTTTAGCTGAGAAGCGAAACCTACATATTTCAAAAATCTATAGAGAAGTTGTAAGTGGAGAAACAATTAGTGAAAGAAAAGAAATGCAAAAACTTCTTAAAGATGTAGAAAATGAAAAATGGACTGGCGTTTTAGTTGTTGAAGTAGAAAGACTTGCTCGTGGTGATACTGCTGACCAAGGAAGAGTTTCCAAAGCTTTTAAATATTCTCATACAAAAATAATTACACCTGTTAAAACTTATGACCCAGATAATGAATTTGATGAAGAATACTTTGAGTTTGGTTTATTTATGTCTAGGAGAGAATATAAGACAATTAATAGGCGTTTACAAAGAGGTAGAGAAATTTCTGTTTCTGAAGGTAAATTTGTTGGAAATATTGCTCCTTTTGGATATGATAGAGTAAAGTTAAAAGATTCAAAAGGATATACTTTATCTATAAATCAAGTTGAAGCACCTATTGTGAAAGAAATTTTTAGACTATATACTTTTGAAAGTAATACAATAGGTTCTGTTGTAGCACAATTGAATAATATGAATTTAAAACCTAGAATTTCTGATGAATGGACTATTTCTTCTGTAAAAGATATTCTTTCTAATCCAACCTATATTGGTAAAATTATTTGGAATAGAAGGAAACAGAAAAAGAAAACGAAAAATGGACATCTTATCATTAGTAGACCTCGTAATCAAGATTATTTAATTTATGATGGATTACATGAGCCTATTATTGATAATAAAACTTGGGATTTAGTACAAGAAAAACGAAAGCAAAATACACCAAAAGTAAAACATAGTAGTATTATTCAAAATCCTTTAGTTGGCTTAGTATTTTGCGAAAAATGTGGCAAACCTATGCAAAGAAGACCTTATACAAAAGCTAGTAAACATGCAACTCTTATATGTTCTAATTCAAAATGTGATAATGTAAGTTCTAAACTTTATATAGTAGAAAATAAAATAATTGAAGCTTTAAAAATATGGCTTGAAAATTATAAAGTAGATTATCAAATTAATGATAATTCAAATGCTGAAAATAATAAGTTAATTGAAAAATCTATTGTTACTACTAAGAAAGAATTAGAAAAGGAAAATGCCAAACTTGATAAAATATATAATTTTTTAGAAAATGGAATTTATAGCAAAGATGAGTTTATCAATCGTTCAAAAGCTATAAAAGAAAATATTCAAAATTTAGAAAGCAAATTAAATGAATATAGTGAACTGTTAAATAAAAACAACGAAATGCAAAATCAAAAAGAAATACTGATACCTAAATTAGAGAATATTATAGATTTATATTATAAACTAGAGCTTGCTGAAGATAAAAATGTTTTATTAAAAAGTATTATTGCTAAAGTTACATATTTAAAAATAGACAAAAATCTAAAAAAGGATTCGGATCCAACAAATTTTGAATTGCATATATATCCTAAAATATCTAAAATGTAATATTAATTTTAGCATGTTTCTGTAAGACGGACCACCAATTAATTGTAAACATAAAGTCGAAAAAACCAAAGAAATTAAAAGTTTTACGACCTTAGAAGGAAAAACTTGAAAAAATATTCGATGTGTGATACAATATAATAAATTAACATGTAGGAGGAAAGAATAATGATAAAACGTGAAATGTACCTAAAAAAGATAAGAGATTCATATGATAGTGAATTGATAAAAGTAATTATTGGTGTTAGACGTTCAGGAAAATCAGTATTAATGAAGCAAATAATAGAAGAATTAAGACAAAAAGGAATAAAAGCAGATCATATAATATATATGAATTTTGAAGATTATGATTATATAGATTTTACAGAACCAAAGAAATTCAATATGTATGTAAAAGAAAAAATAAAAGATGAGGAAAAATATTATTTGCTTTTTGATGAAATTCAAAATGTTAATGAATTTGAAAAGGTTATTAATTCTTTCAGAGCAACTTTAAATGTTAGTATATTTATAACAGGATCAAATAGTAAATTATTATCAGGTGAACTAGCAACACATTTAGCTGGAAGATATATAAGTATTAAAATGATGCCATTTACATTTAAAGAATATTTAGAACTAAAGAAAGAGAAAAAAGAGGAAATAAATATAGATAAATCTTTTTTAGAATATATAGAATGGGGATGTATGCCACAAATTTTTAATACAGATAGTTCAGAAGAAAGAAAATTATACCTAAAAGATTTATATAATAGTGCAATATTAAAAGATATTATAGAAAGAAATAAAGTTAAAGATATAAATTTATTAAATAGAGTAATTCAATTTATTATGGAAAATATTGGTGGAATAATATCTTCTAATTCAATTACTTCATATTTAAAAAATGAGAGAATACAAACAACACCAGATACAATTTTAAATTATGTAGAATATATAACGAATTCTCTAATTGTTAATAAAGTAAATAGATATGATATTAGAGGAAAAAATGTTATGGCGACATTAGAAAAATATTATTTAACAGATTTAGGGCTATTGCAGTTAAAAAAGTCTCCGATCGAGAAAAAAATTGGTGGCAGATTAGAAAATATTGTATACAATGAATTAATTGCAAGAGGATATGATGTGTATATAGGAAAAACTGATAAAGGAGAAATTGATTTTGTAATAGATGACTTTGGAGAAAGAAAATATATACAAGTAACAGATTATTTATCAAGTGATGAAGTTATGCAAAGGGAATTTGGAGCATACAAATTTGTTGATGATAATTATCCAAAATATGTTCTCTCAATGGATAAAATTAATTATAGCCAAAATGGAATTATTCATATGAATATAATAGATTTTTTATTAGAAGAAGTAAATATATAAGTCAATAGTTAAAGCTGTAATCACTGTCTTTAGCTATTGACAACATAATGGTACACATTCTTCTGTACCAATATCATTTAATATAGCTTTAGCATTTTGATCTGGCATTCCAAATCTTTGACTCAAATATCTTAAAGAGGCAGCAAGTTCTCCATCTGGTCCGCCATATTGAGAAATTATCACTTTAGCTAATCTTGGGTCAGGTGTTTTTATATTTATTGGATATTGTAAAATCTTTTTATAATCCCACATAATTACATAATCCCCCTTTCCCAAGGCCATGGTTCTTCAAGCCATCTCCATTTTTTACATGGATAATTGGCAGTTAATGGACCATAAACTCTTTGATATTCAGTTTCTAGTTCTCTTAATGTTCTTGAATAATTATTATGCAAACATAGAGCCTTAGAGTCATCTGGATGAGTATCTAAATATAAATTTAATTCATCTAAAGCAAAAGAATATTCTTTTATTTGCATTAGCATTTCTCTTCTAGTTTTATCACAGTCATTTTCATGACAATCACAACAACAATTTCTTTCTTCTACATTGTTTTCACAACATTCGTTATTCATCCATTACACCCCTCTCCAATATCGTTAGTATCTTTAATAAAGTTTATAAAATCAATTGATTGACAAGGATAATATGGGTCAACCAATTCAGGGAATATTGTTCCTTTTTTTAATCCAACACAAGGTACAAAAGTTTTATCCATATGTTGAATAGGAACATAACTTTGAGCAAACATTGGGTTATATGGGAATATATCTCCACAACAGTTATCATCGTCATATCCACAACCACAATCATCATTATCTTTGCAACAACAATTGTTTGAAACATCATTACATATTGTTTCATAATCACAAGAATTGTTATTATCCATATTATTCATAGGACAACAGCAATTACGTCTACATCTACGAGTGAACACTATTATTTCCTCCTTATAAGTTTTTATGATATAGGAAGCTAATTCCTTTAATTATCATTATTATAAAATATGCAAAATTATCGAAAAATGTTAAAAAATAGAGAAAGGAATGATTTAAAATAGAAATTTTAGATTTTTTATTAGAATTAATATATCCAAATGTATGTGGAATTTGTGAAGAAATAGATAAAAATAGTTTGTGCGAAAATTGTAAATCACAAATAGATAAAATTACTATTTCGAAAATTAATAATTATGAAAACAAAACAGATAAATTTTTTAATAAACATGGATATATATTTAAATATGAAGGTCAGATTCGAAAATTATTAATAGATTATAAATTTAATGATAAGCCATATCTATATAAAACATTTGCAAGTATTATTCTAAGTAATAAAAAAATGGTTGATTTTATAAACAATTATGAAATAATTATTCCTGTACCTATACATAAGAAAAGACTTAATCATAGGGGATATAATCAAAGTGAATTATTAGCAAAAGAAATAAGTAGAAAATTAAGAAATATTCAATTTTTGAATAAATTATTAATTAAAACAGAAAATAATGTTGCACAAAGTACTTTAACTAAAGAAGATAGAGTTTTAAATGTTAAAAATATTTATAAAGTTCAAAATAGTAATTTAATTAAAGAAAAAACTATTCTTTTATTAGATGACATATATACTACTGGAAACACAGTAAATGAATGCTCAAGGCTTTTAAAGGAAAATGGGGCACGAGAAATAGGAATTTTTACTATTTCAAAAGATTAAAAATTATATTTAAATAAAATGCATAAAATTTTCCTCAAGTGTAATAATAAGTTTATAAAAACAAAATTTATTTCTACATAAATTGCATTTTTATATAAATGTAGTTTACTAGAAACTAAAAGGAAATATAAACCTAAAATAATTAACTTAAAGGAGGAAAAGCGAAATGAAAGCAACTGGAGTAGTAAGAAGAATAGATGATTTGGGAAGAATTGTAATTCCAAAGGAAATAAGAAGAGTACTTCATATAAAAGAGGGAGATCCATTAGAAATTTTTACAGATAGAGAAGGTGGAGTTATCTTAAAAAAATATTCTCCTATTGGAGAACTTTCAGAGTTTGCTTCTGGATATACAGAGACATTATCAAAGACAACAGGACATATTGCTTGTATTACAGATAAAGATACAGTTATTGCTGTTTCAGGAGGACCTAAAAAGGAGTTTTTAGAACAAAATTTATCTTCTGAATTAGAACAATTATTAGAAGATAAAGAAGTTTATACAAGTAGTGAGAATAACGAAATATCAATACCAATAACTCAAAATGATAATAAAGATAGAAAGTTTAATTCTCAAGTAGTATATCCTATAATTTCTCAAGGAGATGTTATTGGAAGTGTAATTTTAATGTCTAAAGATGCTCAAACAAAAATGGGTGATACAGAATATAAATTAGTCCAATCAGCAGCAGGATTTTTAGGAAATCAAATGGAAATATAAAAGGTGATAAGGCTTATGTACAAGAATGTGCATAAGCCTTTAATGTGATTTTATAAAAAATCAACTTTTTTATAATAATATAATTGAAATTTATTAAATTATATTATATAATTTAATTAGTATGTATAAAAAAGAAGGTAGATTATGAAAGCAATTGAAATTAGAAACAAATACTTAAATTATTTTAAATCAAAGGGACATGCTGTCATACCAAGTGCACCATTAATCCCTGAAAATGATGCATCCGTTTTATTTACTACAGCAGGTATGCAACCATTAGTCCCTTATTTATTAGGACAAAAACATCCTAATGGAACTCGTCTTACAGATTATCAAAAATGTCTAAGAACTGTTGATATTGATGAAGTAGGAGATAATAGACATTTAACATATTTTGAAATGTTAGGAAACTGGTCACTAGGAGATTATTTCAAAGAAGAATCTATTAGTATGAGTTATGAATTTTTAACAAAAGAATTATGTATTCCAGTAGAAAAATTATCTGTAACATGTTTTGGAGGAGATTCAGATTGTGCTAGAGATGAAGAAAGTGCAAAAGTATGGAAAAAAGTAGGAATACCAGAGGAAAGAATATATTTTTTTGGAAAAGATGATAACTGGTGGATAGCAGGAGAAACAGGACCTTGTGGACCAGATACTGAAATGTTTTATGATACAGGTAAACCAAAATGTTCTTCAGAATGTAACCCATCTTGTGGTTGTGGTAAATATGTTGAAATTTGGAATAATGTATTTATGGAATTTTATAAAAATGAGGATGGGACATATAAAAAATTATCACAAAAGAATGTAGACACAGGTTTAGGACTTGAAAGAATAAATATGTTATTACAAGGAAAAGAAACTCCTTATGATACAGAACTTTTTGTACCTGTAATGGATAAATTATTAGAATTAACTCCACATAAAGAAAATATTCAAAGTAGAAGAATAGTTGCAGAACATTTACGTGCAAGTATGATGATTATTTCAGATGGAGGAAGACCATCAAATATTGATAGAGGATATATATTAAGAAGACTAATACGTAGAATGGTAAGACATCTAAATAAACTTGAAATAAACTTAAATGAGTTATCTATATTAGTAGATATTTATGTAAATATTCTTGGAGAAATGTATCCTGACTTAGTATTAAAAAAAGAAGAAATCAAGCAAGTTATAATTGACGAGAAAGATAAATTCGTAAAAACACTTGAACATGGTCAAAGAGAATTAGAAAAAGTTTTAAATAGAGCAAAACAAGAAAATAAAATTATATTAGAACCATCAACTGTATTTAATCTTTATGAAACCTATGGATTTCCACCAGAAGTTACAAAAGAAATTGCAGAAGAACAGGGGTATTCAGTAGATTTAAAGGAGATAGATAAACTATTTAAAGAACATCAAGAAAAATCTAAAATTGGTTCTGATAAAAAATTTAAAGGTGGATTAAGTGGAAGTGGAGAAATGGAAACAAAATACCATACAGCTACACATCTTCTAAACGCTGCATTAAAAGTAGTTTTAGGCCCGGCTACACATCAAGCTGGAAGTAATATAACTCCAGAAAGAATGAGATTTGACTTTCCTTGTGACCATAAATTAACTGATGAAGAAAAAAAGAAAATAGAAGATTTAATTAACAAATGGATAGAAGATAGTTTAACCGTTACAAGTACAGAAATGAAAAAAGAAGATGCAGTGGCAACAGGTGCAGAAGCGATGTTTATAGAAAGATATCCAGATACTGTAACAGTTTATACAATAGGTGATGTATCAAAGGAAATTTGTATGGGACCACATGTAGAGAATACAAAAGTTTTAGGGCATTTCAAAATTCAAAAAGAAGAAGCATCGTCAGCAGGAATACGTAGAATCAAAGCCGTTTTAATAAATTGAAAAATATTATATAATACAAATAAAGGAAGGATATATAACATGGATGACTGCATATTTTGCAAAATAATAAATGGGGAAATTCTATCAGATATAGTATATGAGGATGAAAATGTATTAGCATTTAAAGATATAAATCCTCAAATGCCAATACATATACTTATTATTCCCAAAAAACATATTGAATCAATAATAGATTTAAAAAGCGAAGACGAAACTGTAGTTGGAAAAATATTTACAGCCATAAACAGTATTGCTAGAGACATTGGTATAGATAAAACAGGATTTAGAGTAATATCTAACTGCGGAGAAAACGCAGGACAGACAGTAAAACATTTGCATTTTCATATATTAGCAGGAGAAAAGATGGGAGAAAAGATAATTTAAACTCATGAAAAATTTATGAAATAAATTTTACTTGAGTTAATAAAGGACAGACAGTAGAACATTTTCAGATAATAGTAGAAAAGAAAGTAATTTAGGATAGTTTAATAACATAAGATTTTTACATTATTATAAAACAAGAAAGGTAAGCATATGAAAAAATATAATAAATTAAAGATGTATAGTAAGTTTTTAACAGCATTAATCATTATATTAACTGTATTTCTAATTATATTAGTAGGATACGCCATATATAGTTTATATGACAATTATACAGCGGATGAATCAGCAGAGGAGTTAATGGCTCAATTTGAAAATAATTATGAAGAAATTGGAGAAGGACAAATTTCAGAAGAAAATCCTTCAGAAGGAGCAGACAATTCAGAACAGCCTTCACAAGGAAATAACAACAATTCTAATACCTCAAAACCAACTACAAAAAAACCATCAACATCATCAGGTAATAGTGGATCTTCATATAATTTAGGAACTTTTTATAAAGGATACAAAGTAATAGGAATAATTTCAATTCCAAAGCTTAAGATTCAATATCCTATATTTAATGTAGATAATACTGCAACTCTTAGAGTTGGAACAGCTGCAATTTATCCATCGAATGTTGAGGAAACTTTAAACATTTCAGGAAATGCAGTAATAGCGGGACATAACTATAGAAATAGTAGAATGTTCTCCAAATTACATACATTACAAAATGGAGACTCGATATTTATAACTAATATTAATGGTGTTAAATTAGAATATAAAGTGTATAATAATTATACAGCGGGAGCAAATGATTTTGATTATGCAACTAGAGATACTAGAGGTTATATAGAAATTTCATTAAGTACTTGTACAAATGATGCTAGTACAAGAACTATTGTATGGGCAAGAGCAGAGTAAATTGATAAAAATTGTATTAAAAGGTCGAAAAAATCTAAAAAATATGTTATAATATACATATATTAGTCTAATAATTTAATTAGAAAATAGGAGGAACATGATATGGAAAATAAATATGGAAATTTATTATCAATAATGTTAGTTCTTGCAATAGTTATAGTTGTTGCAATATTAGGTTTTTTCGGATATAAAGTATATACTGGTAACAAGACAAATAAAAAAGCAGAAGATGTAGTTTCTCAATTTGATAAAAACACAGAGGATAATAATGATACAAACTCATCAAATAACAATTCTTCAGATACAGAAGGAAACAATTCATCATTACAGGATATATTAGATAATTTAGGAAATGATAGTGGTAATTCTATATATCAACAACAAGGAAATAAAGACACTTATTATGAAGGATATAAGGTAATAGGTACAATATCTATTCCAAGTATAGATGTTGAATATCCAATACTTGAAGAAAATACATCAGCAACTTTAAAAATAGCCATAGTTGCAGTATATCCTCAGGATCCTGCAAATGCAGTTAATAAACCAGGGAATCTTGTATTGTGGGGACATAATTATAAAAATGGTACATTTTTCTCAGATATTGGAAAATTAACAACAGGCGCAAAAATATACATAAAAGATACATCTGGTACTAAATTAGAATATCAAGTATATAATAGTTATGAAACTACTGATTCTGACATGACATATGCAACACGTGAGACTAATGGGGCAAGAGAAATAACTCTTTCTACATGTTCTAATGAAGCAGGTAAAAGAATTATTGTATATGCTAAACAAACATAAAATTGAAAAATAATTGTCCTTTGACGTCGTTAAACTTCAATTGAAATCAAACAACGTATATAAATACGCTTTATTGATTTCAATTTTGTTTGCCTAGTCAAATAACAATTATTTTCCAATTTGGTTATGTATTTAAATAATTAACAAGAAAGGATACTAAAAATGATAATAGATGGAAAAACACTTGCAGCAAATGTTAGAGAAGGATTAAAATCAGAAGTACAAGAATTAAAAGACAAAAGTATAATACCTAATTTGGCAGTAATACTTGTAGGGGAAGATAAACCATCTCAAATATATGTAAAAAATAAAAGTAAAGCATGTTTAGAAATAGGAATTAAATATGAGGAGTTTTTATTAGATAGTAATACAACAATGGAGCAATTACTTTCATTAATTGATACATTAAATGAAAGAGAAGATATTCATGGTATTTTGTTACAAAGCCCAATGCCAAAACATTTAAACATAGATGAAGCTTTTGAAAGAATTTCACCTAAAAAAGATGTTGATGGTTTTAATCCTGTAAATGTAGGAAAATTATGTCTAAAACAAGATGGATTTATTTCTTGCACACCTGCTGGAATAATGAAAATGTTTGAAAAATATAATATTAGTTTAGAAGGTAAAAATGCAGTTGTATTAGGAAGAAGCAATATTGTAGGTAAACCAATGTCATTATGTTTATTGAACAAAGATTCAACAGTTACTATATGTCATTCAAAAACGCAAAATTTATCTGAAATTACAAAAAATGCAGATATTATAGTAGTTGCATTAGGAAAACCTAAATTTTTAACAAAAGATATGGTAAAAGAAGGAGCAGTTGTTATAGATGTTGGAATAAATAGAACAGAAAATGGAATTATAGGCGATGTTGACTTTGAAAGTGTAAAAGAAATTGCATCATATATAACACCAGTACCAGGAGGAGTAGGACCGATGACAATAGCAATGTTGATGAGTAATGTAGTTAAAGCAGCTGAAAACACATTAGAAGACTCTAAGCAGAAATGTACTATATTAGCAAAATAATCTATTAAAATTTTATGGGGGATAAAATATAAATTTATTAATTATGGGAGCATATTAAATTTATGCTCTCTTTTTGACGTTTTAGGTAAATCATATATATGGGTACAATGCATCGTGTACGAAAGAAAAACGATAAACTGGAATTGCACAGTATATTGTGCTCATACAAATAAATTATAAGGATAAAGAAGGAGATAATGATGAAAATAATAAGAATTCAAAATGAGGATTATCCAAAAAAATTAAAAAATATTGATAATCCGCCAAAACAATTATATGTATTGGGAAATGAAAAGATATTAGATAATTTTGGATTAGCAATAATAGGTTGTAGGCAATATTCAGAATATGGTAAAAAAGTAGCAAAAGATATAAGTTTTAAGTTAGCTAAACAAGGTATAAACATTATAAGTGGAATGGCAAGAGGAATAGATGGTTTTGCACATATGGGGTGTATGGTAGCAGGAGGAAAAACAGTGGCTGTACTTGGTAGTGGATTTAATAATATATATCCTAAAGAAAATATAGAATTGCTTAAAGAAATAATAAGAACAGGTGGAACAATTATAACTGAATATTCACCAGACACAAAACCAATAGCAACCAATTTTCCACTTAGAAATAGAATAATAAGTGGATTAAGTGATGGAGTAATTGTAGTAGAGGCAAGAAAGAAAAGTGGAACTTTAATAACTGTAGATTATGCATTAGAACAAGGAAAAGAAATTTTTGCAGTTCCACGGAAACATAAATAATAGTTCTTCACAAGGAACAAATGAAATGATAAGAGAAGGGGCTAAAATTGTAACGAATGTAGAAGACATATTAGAAGAATACTCTCATATCTGCAGGTAAATCCGCTTCTAATATTATATTTTCTTTAGTAATAGGATGAATAAATGTAATTTTATAAGCATGTAGAGCTTGTCTATCTATTAATTTAGATGAATTACCGTACAGTGTATCTCCCACAATAGGATTACCAATATAATCAGAATGTACACGTATTTGATGAGTACGCCCAGTTTCAAGTACAAAATGAACTAAAGACAAAGAATTATTAATATTTTTAATTAAATTATAATGAGTTACTGCAATTTCGCCATTTTTAAAATCAACACATCTTTCAATTATACTATTATCTTTTCTAGCAATAGGTGCAGATATTGTTCCAGATTTCTCTGATAAAGCTCCATCTAAAACAGCAATATATTCTTTTTTGAAATCATTATTTTTCATTTGGCGAATTAAACATTCTTGTATATATTCATTTTTTGCAAAAATTACAAGACCGAGAAGTATCTTTATCTAATCTATTAACAATTCTAATTTTACGTTTAAGTCCAATAGAATCAAAATAGAATTTTACTCCATTAGATAAACTATCAGAAAAATGATTACAAGAAGGGTGAACAGGAGTATTTGGCAATTTATTTATAATTAATAAATAGTTATCTTCAAAAACTATATCTAAATTCATTTTAACAGGAAGAATATTATCATAAGCTTCATCAAAATTAAAATCAATAGAAACTATATCTCCAACATTAAGATTAGTATAATTAGGATTTATAGTATGATTATTTAAAAATATTTTATTATTAGCCTTTAAACGTTTTAATAATCTATCTGAAATATTAAATTCTTCTTTTAGAATTTGTTTTATATTGTAATATCTATTATCAATTATTTTATATTGTAAATCGTACATTTAATTATATCCTCCTAATTATATTATTATAATTATTTATTTTTATTTTTTCAAGACAAAAGTACTGTCAATGATTTTTGAAAATGTCCCAAAAATTTTTAAACATAAGCCCTAAAAAT
>CAMUHU010000050.1 GCA_947088765.1 uncultured Clostridium sp.
AAGATATATATTTTTGATTTTTACTAGTTGGCTTATCTGGTATTGTCATTTTTAAGATACCTTTTTCAACTAATGGTTTTATATAATCGCTTCTAAATCTCTTAATATTTTTATATCCTAAATAATTCATTATTTGTATTGCAGTTTTTGGTTCTTCACAATATATAATAATTTTATCTAGTGCCTCAACTGGTGCCTTATTGCTTACTTCATTAAATTCTTTTACAGTCATATTATTAACTTCATTAATATTTATATCATTTAGCATTTTTACTAGAGGAACTTTTGCTTTAAAAATATCGCCCTCTTCAAATATTGGTTCATCTCCTGAATACACTTTAGAATAATTAGTAATATTTCTAACTCCACTTCCTAATTCATCAGCCAATCCTATTTCTCTAAAAATCTTAGCTATCTTAGGTTTTTTTGAATATGGTATACAATTATTTAATGTTATAAATCCTCTCATTCTTGGTACATTAGGGTTTTCCGTATAAATATCATTTGGTGTTATAATTATTCTTGATGTTATCCCACTAGAAAACTCACGATGAATTAATAAATTACTACATAATTCTCTAGCAATTTTATCTCTGATACTTACACTATGTGAACCTTCAAGATGAAATTTATCATTTGTATGTTTTTGGATTACACATTATAACTACAATTTCTTTTTAATCTTTTTCGCACAATTTTAAATATAATTTTGTCAAATCTCCTTTAATTTCTTTTAAATCAATATTGAGGTCATTTGTTGCTACTTTTGCTATATTTGAAATTTCTTTTTGTATTATATTATTTTCATCATATATCGGTAAATATATATTTGATTTATTCAAACTAAATCCATTAGATTTTTGAGTAGTTTGTATATACTGTTGTACTATATCACTATTTAGAATACCACAAATATAAAATGCTTCTTCTTTACTTATAAATCTACCTTTTTTATCTTGACTTATGATTATTGTATGTTTAACACATATTGTATGTTTTTGTTCATTCCATGGTGTTTTTTCTTTTTCAATTACACTAGCCCAAAATTTACTATTATCTCTCACTGCTACTATATTATCTGCAAATGTATATAGTCCAATTTTTGATAAAGCATAAAATTCCTCTCCCCTATGCATTTGTTTACTTTTTTCTGACTGCAAATCTATTATTTCTTTATGATTGGCTAAATATAATAAAATTTCCTTACTATTTTCCATCATCTCTTCTATTGGTATAGGAATTCTAGGATTTTCCTTTTTATATGGTAAAATACAAAATTCATTACAACTATCATATCTAAATTCTGATAAATTTGGTCCTGTTATAATAGGATAAATTATATTTGTAGGAAATTCCCATCCACCTTTTGGCATATCCATTATTTTGTATTTAGATCTAGTAAAATCCTTATTTAAGAATCTATAATATCCTCTTTTTTTACTAGATCCCAATCCTTTTAACATAAATAGTTCTTGAGGTGTAAACTCTACTCCTGTCCTATACACGTAATCTGTAGGTCCTACTATTTTTGAAAAATCATATTCTGTAGATGTATAAGAAAAACACGTATTTTTTTCTGAAAGTTGTTTTGCATCATAAGAAGAAAATATTAGAAAATTTCTTGTTTTCTCATAACTATTAAGAGAATTTATAAATTCATCTTTAATATTATTTTTTCTTGAAATATTAGTAACTGGTATTCCTTTAAAATAATCTACTTTATTTCTAGAATAATAGTAAGTGTTAAAATCTTGTGAAACCACTTTATTATCTGCCCTAAAAGGTCTTAAAGGTGCTTTCCATCTATCTATTTTCTGCAAATACAATCTTTCTTTTTTATCATAATCTAAATAAAAATTTCTAAATCCCTCATACGAATCTTGCGACATTATACTATCTGGCATTAAAAAGGCTAACATACCATCTTTTGATAGCCAATTTGTGGCAGTAACATTTGCGATTAAAGCACAAATATTTAATTGCGTTCCACCATATTGCCCTGCACCTGAAAAAATATGCTTTATATTACATAACTCTTTTATCTTATTTGCATACATTGTTGGTAAATGTTCCCACTTTACCCAAGGTGGGTTTCCTACAATTAAATCCATATCTTCTATTCTAGCAATAAACATAAAATTCATTGCAATTCTTATCCAAATACCATCCCAATGATTTAGATATAAAGAAACTAATTTATTAGACATCTCTTTTATTTTATTCTTTAATTTTATTGACTTTTTTTCTTTTTCTGAAAAATTACTTATTATGTAATTATATAATAAATCTCCATCTTCTGCTTTCACACATGCTTGTAGTTCACTCATAATAGTTCCAAAGTTATCAAGTTTAACAAACCTAATAGGAAAAACTACTTCAAATGGTTCCTTTAGATTATTTATTTCATACTTATAGCAATCAATATCATCGATTGAAATTTTTTGAGCTAAAATAGCAGAATCACCTAAGTAAACTGGTATTTCAATATCTTTAAGATTACCAAACGGCTTTAAAGCAAGGTAATATCCTACTCTTGCAGATAGAACTGAAAGAGGGTTTATATCTATTCCATAAACTCTTTGTAGAATATTATTTTGAATTTCTTTTTTTTCTTTTTTACTTAGAGCTTTTAAATTTTTACCTCCAACAATCTTTTTTATCAATTCTAATAAGAAAATTCCCGAACCACAACAAGGGTCGATTGCTTTCCATTCCTTCTTATCTATACATTCTATTCCATTGTTTACGACATAATCTGCTAACCATTTTGGTGTAAAATATTCTCCCATAGAATGTCTTATAGATTTTGGTATAATACTCATATATAGATCTTTAAAAATATCAATTGGTTCATAATATATATTTAGTGAAAAAGCTGAATATTGATCTATACATTTTATAATTTCTTTAATATATTTACAGAAATCATCATTCCATTGGAGTTTGTCTGAATACCAAGAAAAGAAATCTCCTTCCAAGAAATTAGTTATATTATTACTTTTATATGAATAACCATCCTCCATATTTTCAAAAAATGTTTGCATTTCTTTTGAAGTTATATTAGACAAATCAAAATAATTTCTGGTATTATCATTATAATCTAATTTGTCTAAAACTTTACAAGCAATAAGTTTAACTATTATTGCATAAGTTGTCTGTAATGAATATAACGCATCATATTCTTTTTCTGCATCATTTATAGTATCTCCTAAAATAAGTGATAAATCTTTCCTTCTTTTTTCAATATCGTTTCCCTTACCATTATCTTCTATTGATAAATGCATTAGTTCTTTCCATTCATCAGATAACATTTTTGTTTTACCTGTTTTATTATTTCTTAATGTACTATATAAAGATTGTGCTACAGATTTTGAAATAGATGGAGCAACTAAATCTATAGAAAAATCCACCAAAATATTCTCTGGTACAAACTTTTTTGTATCATTTGCTAAAATAGCCCTTATTATTGTATCTATATCTTCATTTTCTATCGTATTTATAGTTGTATTAAATATTTTATCCTCCAAAAAAGTAAAATAACAAATTCTTAAACCATCAGTTAAAATCGCATCATATTTCATATTATTTTGTTTTTTTAGTGCAATTAAATAATCTTTTACTTGCTCAATTGCAATTTCTTGTTCTTTCTTCTTTTCAAATTTACTATAATGTTTATATTCTATTATCAGATCATTAACTACTGCATCCAATCGACCTTTTCCACTTGTTCTGTTTTTTAATTGGCCAAATCTATGTTCAATTCCGTTTATTTTATTTTCTTTTGTAAAATTTAACTCTCTTCCTGTCTTGCTTCTTACTAAATAATATATCTCTTTTTCAAGAATTGATGCAGTAGTCGCTTCACTATTTGAATTTGCAGACAATTTCATAATATTGGTTCTGGATTTGTCTATATCTACCTGATATTCTCCACTTTCGAGCCACTCATTTAATTTCATTATCACTACCTCCAAACTACTATATTTCTTGTTTTCAAATTCTGTTTCCTTTAATATTTATATCAATATCTGTTATCATATTTTATTTCCTCTATTATTTTTAAATTATACTAAATTTATCTATCTCTTTTTTAAATTTTTAGAATAATATATCATATCAGTACAAACTAATTCTCCGTCATTTATTTCTTCTTCATAATTATCTATAAAAAAGTTCTTTATTGTTTTTTCATATTTATCGAATCCTTGTTTAACATAAAATGGGATATTATTCTCTGTTGTTCCTACTAACATCTTCTCATATTTTTGCTTATAATTACCACATAATGATTTTAATAATATTTTCGCATACCCCTTATTTCTATATTCTTCTTTTGTAACTATATTTTTCAATTCTAATACTTTTCTAGAAATAGGTAAAATTACTGCAATACAAATTATCTCATCTTCCTTTTTTAATGCATATACATCAGAATTACTTAAATACTTATGTACCATCTCTTCTGAAGGATCTGCCTCTAAAAACATTTCCATATAATCATCTTTATTTTCTATCCTTTTTACTTGTAGTCTTGGTTCTTTTTGATACTCATATCCATCTGGAGTTATAGGCTTTAAACTTTTGCAGTCATCTTTTGGAATGTACTCTGAAAACACACATCCACAATATTTTTGCATATACAAACCTAATTCTCTTGCTTTCGCTTGTCCTTCTCTAAAGCCTACTCTAAAGTCTCTATATAAAAATTCTAATCCATATTCTTTTGCAATTTTGTCTCCTAACTCATGTATAAATTCATGTTTTTGATAAGGGCTTACTAATAATGTTGTAGTAATTGTATCATATCCATTTTGTTTTGCATATTTTGCAGTATCTTCTAATCTTACTTTATAACAATAGTTTATACATCTATTTTGTAAATCACATACTACATTTTTACAAAACTCATCTAATCCATATTCTTCATGAAATACCGCTTCTATGCCTATACTTTTCGCATATTCTTTCAAAGTATCTCTTCTTGTTTTATATTCTATGTATGGATGTATATTGGGATTATACCAGTATACTGTTGGTTCTATTTTCTCTTTTCTTAAACTATCTATGCAGTACACACTACATGGTGCACAACATGTATGCATTAGTAATCTCATTTCAGTCCCCTCTTCTCCTTTTCTAATTTTATCTTTTCCTTATTTGTTACAATTTTCCATATAATAAATAGCACAATTATCGCCAAAACAAAATATTTATCAAACCTCCATGATTCATATAAGAACATGTATACACTATTTGCAATTTCTGTACATAGACTTAAGCCTATAATATTTCTTATTGTATTTGGTTTTTGCCATATTATCGTTGCAAATAGCCATATTAAATACCATGGATGAAAATTTGTTAATATTAGTAAAAATAGTATTAATGCGATATTGTATTTTCTTATTATATTATAAAATTTTATGTTTTTTTCAGTTAATAAATTTATATACATTACTACATAATACATAAAAAATATTACTATAAATACAGCTCTAACTATAGCAAATAATTCATTATTATATTGCAATAATACTGAATAAATTGAACATGACCATCTTGAAGTCTGTACCATCATTGCTAAGAATATTTGATAATCATTAAAATATAATATATATTCAAGTGCAAATATTACTAGAAAAATCACTCCATATTCTATACATCTTAGAAATCTTATACTCAGCCTTTTTTCTGTTCTAAAATGATATAATATTACAACTGGCAATAATAATATAGTAAAATATTTTACACCTGTAGCTAATGCCAGAGCAATTATACTAATTAGTAAGTTTTTTCGTTTTAAAAGGAAATATAATGATATTAAAACGAAAAATAGTATTATTATATCATTGTGCACATTTGCTATTGCTTCTATTAATATGAAAGGATTTAATCCATACAAAATTGCAAATTTCTTTTTTCCACTAATCTTATAAAATAGATAAGTATTTATTATGTGTATTATTAAATTAGTAAATTTGAAGATAAATAATGCTATAGTAATGTTTTTCATTGATAATAATGAACAAGCTTTAAAGAATAATTGTGCTATTGGTCCATATACTACTGTTGTATTTCCCCAATAATTTGTTGCTCCTTGTAATAATATATCATCATCTATGTTTTCTTCATTTTGTACATAGTAATCTCGCATTGTAATATAATATGGGTTTTGATTATATCTAGCATCTAGTTCTCCTACTCCCATATAATAAAATATATCTGAACTTGTCCAAGGTAACATTATAGTAAATATAATACCAATTAGAGTAATAAATATTAGTATTCTTTTGATATTTTTAAAACAATCTATTTTATAAATAATAAAGTAAATTATTGTTAATAATATGAATAGTATTAGAAAAGCTAAAGTTGATATTACTTTATTTATATTATTATTAAGAAAGAAATCAAAATATATATCAAATCCCATTACCGTTTTATTTGATATTAGGTATATAAGTGATGGGATTATAAGTAATATACTTAATATAACAAAACTAATTTTTACAATTTTATTTTTCATTATTTTTCCTTTTTAATTAAAATTTATTTTTTCTTCTATAATATATTCTGGTCTATTTTTACTTTCATCATAAATCCTTGCAATATATTCTGACATTACCCATAATGACATTAATTGTATACCAGCAAAAAATGTAACTGTTACCATTATTGAGGTCCACCCTGCAGTTAAGTTGTTCCATGAAAATATATATGATAGTATTGAGTATATTAAAATTATAATTGAAATTAGTATTGAGCATATTCCAAGTGCTCCAACTATTTTTAATGGTTTAGTAGAAAATCCTATTATTCCATCTGTTGCTAATTTTAACATTTTTCCTAATGGATACTTAGTTTTTCCAGCATATCTTTCATTTCGTTCATATTCTATTGGTGTTTGTTTATATCCTACCCAACTAAATAAACCTCTTAAAAATTTATTATGTTCTGGTAATTCTTTTATTACCTCTATTACTTCTTTATCTACTAGCCTAAAATCACCTGTGTCTTTTGGTATATCTACATTTGATAAACTATTTAATGCCTTATAAAACATTTTGGCTGTTATTAGTTTGAATGGACTTTCTCCCCTTCTTTTTTTTCTTTTTGCATATACTATTTTATATCCTTCTTTCCATTTCTCTAACATATCTATAATTAACTCTGGTGGATCTTGCATATCTGCATCTATTATAACAGTTACATCTCCATCACAATTTTTAATACCTGCAGTTACAGCTGCCTGATGTCCAAAGTTTCTTGAGAAGGATATTATTTTTACAAACTTGTCCTCAATTGCTATAGCTTTTAGTATATCTAATGTTTTATCTTTGCTACCATCATTTACAAATATTATTTCATACTCATATTCATTACTTAATTTTATTAGTACCTCTTTTATTCTTTTATAACATTCTTTTGCAACTTCTTGTTCATAGTACATTGGTACAATTATTGAAATTTTTTTCATTTTATCTCATTCCTTCCACCATTTTCAATTCCATATCTCAAATCTTTCTATCTCACCTGTTATTTCATATTTATTTTGTATATACTCTATTACATCTATTGGTGTTTGCCAATTTAAACTTCTTTTGTCTTTTAAAATTAGTAATGTGATATTTTCTTTAGATTGTAAATCCTCTATTATTCCTTTTGAGCCTTTACCACCAATGTTTCCTTTTAAAAACATATCATAATTTTTGTTATATCTGTTTATTGGTATCATATATATTGCTGCTCTAGCATCAACAATATATACATCATTTTCTTGTTTTTCTATATAGTTATCAACTTTTATTATCTGTTCCTCTAGTTCCTTAGAAACTGGTATATATTTAAAATTTTCTAAACTGGTATATTCCTTAAAATTAATAATATAATTTATTAATTTGTATGTTGAAACTCCAATCATAATTAATATTAGTATTAATATTAAAGCTTTCATAAAATTTTCTATCCATATTATAATTGATTTTTCTAAAATCCCCTTAAATTTATTTTCATATAGTTCTTTTAATAAATAAATTCCTGTAATAATTGTTATTGTTCCTGCTATTAGAAAATGAACATTATCTGATATTGGGTATACTACAACTATTGTTGAAACAGAGTAAGCAAATAATATTGTTATAATATGGTTATTTTTTCTTATAGATATATATAAAGATATGATTATTGTTATAGGTACTAATATTGCCAATATACTTAATTTGCCTTTTAATAAGTTTAAATATGATATACTGTTTGAAAAATCCTTCATTCCCCAAATTGCATAATCTATAAATTCGTTCATTATGTTATTACATAATAAATATATTAATAATATAATTACAGGAAGCATGCATACTAAAAATCTTGTTACTGCTATTTTTAAAAATAATTTTAAGTCTTGTTTATTTCTGACTGCTAATAATTTATATCCTATAAATGCAATAACAAAACAGATTCCTGTTGTTTGCTTCATTGTTATACTTAATCCTGCTAAAGTTCCTAATAATATTTCTTTTTTTAAGTTATATTCAAAAATATTATTGTTTTGTTTATATGCCTTTATTTCAATATATAATGTTATTAATGCTAGTAGCAATATTAAGAAATTATAATCAATACACATACTATCTATAAAAAGTCTCATTATTATTATTGATATTAATAATGAAAACTCTTTTTTTATTTCAAAAGTTTTTAATATCTTATATATCACAAACATTATAAGTGAATTTATAATAATTGCCATTATTCTCATAATAAACATTTCTGTTCCAAATATTTTTAAAATCATTCCACAAAATATTGGTAATCCTGGAGTTGTTACTAAATTAAAATCTTTATATGGTAATAATCCATTTGCAATATTTCTTGCTGTATTGAAAATCCAAACCTCATCTAAATTGTTTAGATTTTTTGTAAGAATAATAGCAGATGTTGTTATTAAAAAGATTAGAAATACTAATATATCTTCTTTATATTTCTTCATTATTTCTCCTTCTGTTTTTTTAATTATAGCCTAAATGTGCATAAGCATCAGGCAGTGCAACCCTTCCCCTTGTAGTTCTGGAGATAAAACCAATCTGAATTAAATATGGTTCATATACATCTTCTAATGTATCTACCTCTTCTCCAATAGTTGTTGCTATTGCATCTATTCCAACAGGTCCTCCATTAAATTTTGAAATTATTGTATCTAGTATCTTTCTATCAATCTCATCTAATCCTAATTCATCAATTTCTAAATTGTTTAAGGCTGTTTTTGCTATCTTTATGGTTATACTACCATCTCCTAATACAGCCGCATAATCTCTAACTCTTTTTAATAATCTATTAGCAATTCTAGGTGTTCCTCTTGAACGCCTTGCAATTTCTTGACTTGCTTTTTCATCAATTTTAACTTCTAAAATCTGAGCAGACCTTTTAATAATATCATTTAGTTCTTCTTCACTATATAATTCTAGTCTAGATACAATCCCAAATCTATCTCTTAATGGTGTTGTAAGTGAACCCGCTTTAGTAGTTGCTCCAATTAATGTAAATTTTGGTAAGTCTAATCTTATTGACCTAGCAGATGGTCCTTTACCTATCATTATATCTAATGAATAATCTTCTAGAGCTGGATATAATATTTCCTCTACTGCTCTGTTTAATCTATGTATTTCATCTATAAATAAAATATCATATTCAGATAAATTTGTAAGTATTGCTGCTAAATCTCCTGATTTTTCTATTGCAGGTCCTGATGTTATTTTTATTTTTGAATTCATTTCATTAGCAATAATATTAGAAAGCGTGGTTTTTCCAAGTCCAGGAGGTCCATATAGTAAAACATGGTCTAAGGGTTCTCCTCTTTTCTTAGCTGCTTGTATGTATATTTTCATGCTTTTCTTTACTTTATTTTGTCCTATATATTCACTTAATGTCTTAGGTCTTAAAGACTTTTCCATTTGTTCTTCTTCAATACCTTCTACCTCTAGTTTTGTTATATTATTTTCATCCATCAACTATATTCATTCCTTTTTGATTTGATATGATTATTATATATGGAACAAACATTTTTTGCAATACTTTGGAAACAAATATGGATAAAAAAATCAAGGCACATCACATGTGCCCTTTAAATATATTATCTCATCATATTAAACCATTCTGAATAAACATTTGTTGTTATATTTAAGAAACCAGTTTTTTTAACATCATCTTTTGCAACAAGATTTACAGTTGCTATTATTTCATTATTTAAAGTATAATTTGCAACTCCAATTTTTTGACCTTTAACAATAGGAGCTTCTAAGTTTTCATCTAAAATAATGTTTTGAGTAACACTACTTTCTAATCCTTTTTTAATAATTACAGAAGCCGAAGATTCAAATACAGCTTCTATTGTTTGAGATGTTCCTTTCGTAATTTCTGCAGTTGTAGCAATATCTCCAGTTTTTCCAAAAGATACACAAGAATAATTAGTAAATCCATAATCTAAAAGTTTTTTAGCCTCTGCAAAACGAATTGCAGTTGTTGGTGCATGCATTACTACTGCTATAAGAGATAAATTATCTCGACTTGCACTAGCAGATAGATTATATAATGCGAGACCTGTTGAACCAGTTTTTAAACCAGTACATCCATTATATGTACGAAGCAATTTATTCGTATTCACAAGTTCTGACTTTCCATCACGTAGAGAATCCATATATATTGTAGTATAATTAGTAATTTCAGGATGATTAATTAAAAGTTCACGAGACATTAATGAAATATCATAAGCAGACGTTATATGATTATCTTCATCAATTCCATGACAGTTTACAAAATGAGTATCACTCATACCAAGCTCTTTTGCTCTTGTATTCATTCTTTCAACAAATGCTTCCTCAGAGCCAGCTAAGTATTCCGCCATAGCCATAGTGCAATCATTAGCAGATACAACGCATATAGCTTTTAACATATCATTTACACTTAAAGTTTCTCTAGTATCTAACCATATTTGTGATCCTCCCATAGATCTTGCATTTTCACTACATGGAATTAAAGTATCTAAAGTAATTTCACCTCTATCTAAAGCTTCCATTATAAGTAAGATAGACATAACTTTCGTTACACTTGCAGGACGTAATTTTTCATGTGAATTTTGTTCATATAATATTTGTCCAGTAGATTGCTCAATTAAAATTGCACCAGTAGATTCTAAATTTAAAGAACCATTATTTAAATTAGACGATACAGCAATAGATGAATTGCCAGAGTCTTTATCTGCGATAGTTGACCAAATATATTCATAAGTAGAGGCAAATGAACAGCAGGAATAAAATAATACAAAAATAAAAACTATAGAAAGAAATGTGATTTTTTTTATACGCATATGACCTCCAATCTAGCTATTTGTAATAACTTGCAAAATAATAAATAGTTTTTATTAATATATATGTTTCATAAATTAATAATATTCAAAAGTAATAAAACAAAAAACGTAAATAACTAAAATATTTTTTTATTTTATTAGACAAATAAATCTAGCAAAACTTGATTTGATATAAAGCAAAAATCATTTAGCAAAATATTGAGATTTGTCTTTAAAAAAATTGTAGAAATACTATTGCAAATATAAAAATTTTAATGTTATAATGCTTATAATGATTTACAAGAGAAGGAGATGTTATAAAATATGTTACAGAAAATTGGAGATTTCAAAGGTATTGATATTGAGGTAATACAAGGCTTTAATAATATCGTCTATTCTGGATTATTAGATGAAGCACCTAAAGAAATAAAACAAATGAATTATATTAGAACAGAACCAAACATAAAAAATAGTAAATTAATTTTTGTTGTATAAAATAGAAAATAAATAGATAAAAATTCTCTGAGTAAAACTTAGAGAATTTTTTATATTCTAATAAAGTTCATAACATCTCTAATATCATATTTCATCATCTTAGGTTAAATTTTTCAATATTTTCTTCTTTAAGTATATAAAGAACGCAAAAAATAAGGAATTTAATTTTTTTATTTTCTACTTTGTTAAACAAATTTTACATAAACTCTTCCATTTTTCTATAATTTGTTATATAATGTAATAGTAGTTATAGTAAATAATTGGTTTGGAGGATTTTTATATGATACCTTTTATAATATTTTTAGTTATATTTTTGGGAATTTTAATATTTCTTATATATAACTCAATTAAAGTTGTTAGTCAATCTGAGGTGTATGTTATTGAGAGATTAGGTAAATTTCATAAAATAGCAGATGCAGGACTTACCTTTATTATTCCTTTTGTAGATCGTATTAGATTCGTTGTTAGCTTAAAACAACAAACCTTAGATGTTCAACCACAAGAAGTTATTACAAAAGATAATGTTACAATTAAAATTAATACAGTCGTATTTTATAAGGTCGTGGATCCAGCTAAGGCAGTTTATGAGATTCGTTCTTTAAAAAAGAGTATCGAATATTTGGCAATAACTACAACACGTGATATTGTTGGTAAACTTGATTTGGATGCTACTTTTAGTTCAAGAGATTTAATTAATGAACAATTAAAAATGGTGCTAAATGATGCTACATCTCAATGGGGATGTAAAGTTGAAAGAGTTGAAATTCAAGATATTACTCCTCCAGAAGATATTCGTACAGCAATGGAGAAGCAAATGAATGCTGAAAGAACTAAAAGGGCTGAAATTTTAAAAGCTGAGGGTGAACGTCAAGCTAAAATACTTCAAGCAGAAGGTTCTAAGACTGCTACAATTTTAGCTGCTGAAGCAGAAAAAGAGGCAAAAATCAGAAAAGCCATGGGTGATGCTGAAGCTATAAAAAGAGTCGCTGAGGCAAAAGCTTTAGAGGTTCAAATGATATATTCTGCTATGAAAGAAGCTGACCCAGATGAAAGACTTGTTCAATTAAAATCTTTAGAGGCTTTAAAAGAAATTGCTGATGGTGATGCAAATAAAATATTTATTCCATTTGAAGCTGCTACATCTAATCTAGCAGAGTTAGGTTTAAAAGGAGAATTATTGCATCCTACTAATAATAAAAATTAATAGATAATCGAGTAGAGTAGAAAATTTTAATAATAAAATTTTTCATCCCCTCTCACAC
>CAMUHU010000051.1 GCA_947088765.1 uncultured Clostridium sp.
GAGTATTGTGGTTTTCTAAAAGAAAAATATAATTCTAAAATGGCTAAAGAAGAAATAAAGAAATTAAGATATGAAATAGCAGATAATTATTTAAGAACAATAATTGATTATAAACCAAATGCTGAAAAAGTATTAAAATATCTAAAACAAAAAGGATTTATATTAGTTATTGCAAGTACAACAAATGACCATACAATAGAAAACTATAAAAAAGATAATCAAAACATAATAAATAAAGCAAATATTGAAGATATATTTTCATTAGTATATTCAAAGGGAGCAGTTAAAGAATTAAAGCCAAATCCAGAAATACATTATAAAATATTAAAAGAATTAAATGTAGATAAAGAAGAATGTTTAATAATAGAAGATTCACTTATAGGTGTAGAAGCAGCAAATAATGCAGATATAGAAGTAGCAGTAATATATGATAAATATTCAGACTGTAACAGAGAAGAAATTAATAAATTATCACAATATCAATTTAAAGATTATAACGAAATGCTAAATTATATTAAAAATGAATTGGAGGATAACTGATGAAAGAGATTGATAAAATTGCATTATTATATCTAAAAGATGGAAAAATATTAAGTACATTATCAAAGGGAAAAGATACATATTACTTACCAGGTGGGAAAAGAGAACTAAATGAAACAGATGAACAAACATTAATTAGAGAATGCAAAGAAGAATTAACTATTGATATAAAAGAAGATACAATAAAGTATTATGGAACATTTAAAGCACAGGCACATGGAAAAACAGAAGGAATAATAGTTAAAATGACTTGTTATACAGCAGAATTTATAGGAGATATAAAACCTAGTTCAGAAATTCAAGAAATAAGATGGTTAAATTATAAAGATATAGATATAATTTCTCTAGTAGATAAACTTATATTTAAGGATTTATATGAAAAAGGACTATTAAAATAATTTTAATTCAAGAGGTAAGAAAATGAAGATAGTAAAATCTAGTGATGCACAAACAATAAAAAATAGTGATACAAGCAAATTATTAGAATATTCAATAGGTTTAAATGATAAAGATATTGACTTTTGCATAAATACAATTAATGGTAGGTATCCAGAAAAAGGATATTGTACGAATGAAAAGTGTAAAGAGATTTGTTATATACTAGAGGGAAAAGGAACTCTTAATAAAAAAGGTGAAAGTGTCAATTTTGAACAAGGAGACGTAATTTTAATAGAGAAAGAAGAAATTTACTATTGGAATGGAAATTGCAAAATAATTATGATATATACTCCAGCATGGTATAAGGAACAATGTAAATTATTAGAATTGTAAGAAAGGAATAGGTGCTATATGGAATATTCTTTTAGAAATTGTACATTAGATGATTTTGACTTTTTATTTAAATTGAAGAAAGAAAACTTTAAATGGTATGTTGATAAAATTTGGGGTTGGAATGATGATGACCAAAAACAAAGATTAAAACAAGACTTAGCAGAACATTTAGCTCATAAACGAATTATATTAGTGGGCAGTAAAAAGGTTGGAGTATATGCAGTACACATAACAGAAAATGGAGATTTATTAATGAAATAAGTATATTAAAAGAATATCAACATAAAGGAATTGGAAGAAAAATATTAGAAGAACAATTAAAAGAAAATAAGCAAAAGGGAATTAGAACGATTCTACAAGTATTTAAAGGCAATCCAGCAAAAACTTTATATGAAGAATTAGGTTTTAAAGTATATGGAGAAACTGAAACACATTATCAAATGGAAAATGTAAAATAAGGTAATAGAAGTAAGAGGTTGAAAAA
The DNA here is from genome assembly GCA_947088765.1 of uncultured Clostridium sp. Taxonomy (GTDB): domain Bacteria; phylum Bacillota; class Clostridia; order TANB77; family CAG-508; genus CAKPSH01. The sequence goes on from CAMUHU010000051.1 coordinate 1,796, forward strand.
ATGAAGTTATTTGAAAAAGAAGTAAAAGATATGAACGAATTAAACGAAGTTCTAAAAAATAATAGTGAAATATCCAAAAAGTATGAAGTTGCAGTTATTGTATATGCTTTTGACAAAGAAAATAAAATAGTTTTTCAAAGAAGAGATTTAGGCTGTAGAGATGAACAATTAAAGCTAGAAACTATTGGTGGAAGAGTAAAGAAAAGTGATGTGGATTTTAGAACAGCATTACAAAGAGAAATTATAGAAGAGATTGGAACAGATGCAGATATTGAACTACAGGAATTTATTGTAGCAACTCATGCTAAAACATTTGATGTAAGAAATAATAAAGAACAAGACTGGGTTTATATTGTATATAAAGGAGATTTAAAAGGTGGAGAATTACAAATTGCAGAACCTAATAAATGTTTAGGATATGAAAGATATAAAATCGGCGAAGTAGACCAAAATGAATTAAGCAATGGAGCAAGAGAACTATATAATATCGTAAGTGAAAAGTATAATTATCTACGATAGGAGAAAATAATGAAATTAAATCAAAGAATATTTTGGATCAGTGTTATAATATCAAGTATAACTTTAATAGTCAGTATTGTGCTTAACTTTTTTATTACAAAAACAGAAATAACAGAATTTATAAATGGAATTTTACTAAACATATTTGCTGGAACAATAGTATTAGTAATTACTTTATTATATGAATATACAATTCAAAAAAGAGACTTACTAGAAAATATAATGTTACAATGCTTGAAAATTAGAGCTTTATTTGGAAAAATAAAATATTTTGATAATAGAGAGTATGTCACATTTGAATAATATTATAATTATTATAAAAATAAATTAAATGAAAAAGAACTTAAGCAATTGTATGATAATGATAAACAAAAATATGAGATAGAGCAGAAAAAAGACTTTGAAAAAATAATAGATACATATATAGAAATAGCCGATGGTGACTATAATGAATTTTAGAAATATTATGATCAACTGAAGTTTTTATTTGATTTTAAAGATAAAGAAAAGCATAAGTTATATTATGATTTGTTTTATTATATATATGATGAAAAAATAAACAAAATAAGAGAAAAAGCATTTCATTTTAAAAAATACAAAGAGGCAGAATAAGGAAATTATGTAGTTAATAGGATGCTTCTAACAGAAATGCAAAAAGAAATTTTTTATTATGAAGAACAAAAATATACAGATGAAAATCAAGTAAACTTTGGAATTTCAAAAAATGAAATAGACATATGTTCAAATGGATTTGATAATATGAGGCAAACGAGTAATTTAGTAGGGAATAAAGTTACAAAACATATGAGTAATATGTATAACTATAGTATATCATAAAAAACAAAGAAAGGATTTAAAGATGAGAATAAAGTATGTAAATAGAAAGCCTGAAGCAGAGGAATATAACAGATTAACTGATAAGGTTGGTTGGGGAATTAGAGATGAAAAGATTATACAACAAGCATTAGAAAATACATTATATTCTTTATGTGTATATGATGGAGATAGATTAATAGGATATGGAAGAATTATAGGAGATAAAACAATTTTCTTGTATATTCAGGATATTATGGTAATTCCAGAATATCAAGGAAAGAAAATTGGAACAGGTATAATGACAGAATTGTTGAAACAGGTAGAAGAATACAAAAAGATAAATCCAAATATAAGAACATATTTAGGAGCTAGTAAGGGAAAAGAAGATTTTTACAAGGAATTCGGATTTATATCAAGACCGAATGAAGAACTTGGAGCTGGAATGATACTAAAAAGTTAATTATAAACAAATGAATCAAGATTAACCTCAATTAAATTTGGAATATAAAATTTTTAGAAATTATGATAATATATATAGGGTGAATAAATGTGTATTATAACTTTAGCGAATATATAGAGGATAGATATTATTCAAAATTTAATAAAGAGAATCTATTAGAAAAATATAATAAGAAAACTAATGAACATATGTCTAAAATTCTAAATGAGTTTTCGTATATTTTTCATTATATTCTTAATACTAGACCATGTTATTATTGGAATGAGAAAGTAAGAAAATGCACAACTGAAAAGTTGAATAGAATTATTAACAATAATAATATAAAGATAGATAGTGAAATATTACATTATTTTTTTATTGCATATGACACATATCAACAAATAACAGAAGTAATGCAGGATATGTCAAGTTTGAAACTAGAAGAAAAATTAAAAAACAGATTATATAGATTGCCAACATATATATCTATAACGGAAGGATGCCTAACAAATTTATATAAAGTTATTGTGTATATAATAGATCAAACTGTAGAAAAGGATTACAAATCACAAAATAAACTAAATTCATTTTGTGAAATATTAAAAAATAATGATTGTGATTTAATTGTAAAAGATGTAGATGTAAATATTAGAAATGCGATAAATCATGGAAGTGTATTAATAACCAATAATGGAACAGTTTTAAATTTTTACTATATGGAGGGTAAGCAAGAGAAAAGGCTAAAAATATATTATTTTGATTTTGAACTTTTAATAAACAAATTATATGATGTACGTAGTGGTATTTTACTAGGAATTACACAAGTATTAAATTGCAATATTAATATATTGGATAGAAAAAATATAAACAATAATAAATACTTGAATTTTAGAATATTAGCTTTAAAACTTAGTTTACCTAATATAATTTGTGATGAAATTAATGATGAAAGCATAGATAATAGTCAACTTAATATTTTAACAAGTATAAATGAAGTTGATAGAATTTTTTTAATACAGACAGCAATTGAGTTAATAATACAAGTTTATAAAAATTATCCAGAATATAAACAATATCATGTGAATATAGAAAATGAAAGATTGTTAATTTGCTTTATTAGATTAACAAAAGAAGATATTTTAGGCTTTATTAATAATCATGAAAAGCTAAATGAATATCTAAAAAAAGCAATAGATAGAGGTGATGTACAAGTTCCATCTCCAGAACAAGTAAAAAATGAAGAATTAAAAGAAATAAAATATTATAAATATCCAACGTATGTAGATGATGAAATAAAAATTTTAATGGTTGAAGATATAAGTATAGAGGAGAGAAAAAGGATAAAGGCTAATTTATTTGTGGGAGATGTAGAGGATAAGTTAGAGATTGTAAAAAGAATAGAAAAAGCAATAAATTGGTTAAAAAACATAGATAATGGTTTTACAAATACAAAGGTTAATATAAAGCAAGGACATATGGAGGCTGATTCGGTATATTTATATGTATATCATAATGATATAAGAGATGGATTTGGTTTAAATAGAGATAATAAAAATTGTATTTGTTTCGTTGATTATAATATTGATGGAAATACTACTTTAAAAAATGGTGGAATGTTTAAAAGTAATTGGATAAAGTTTTATCATGAAAGAATAAATAATATGGAAATAGCTTGGGTTGAACCAAAATACATAACAAAACAAAAGAAGTTTGGAAGAAATGAAACTTGTTGGTGTGGAAGTGGTTTAAAATATAAGAATTGTCATGGGAAATAGTGAAGAAATTGTTGATATTCATAAAAATATATGTTAAAATATAAATAGAAACAAAATAAAAGTAAATTTTATTTTGAAAAATGCATATAATAAAAATAATATTAATAGTCTACTATTAATATTAAAATAGAAAGTTTACCACTGACCGATATGTGGTATATAAATGGTCGGGTCGAAAGTTTACCGCTGACCAATATGCGGTATATAAATGGTTGGGTTGAAAGTATGGCTCTTCACCATTAGATGATGGAGAGCTATTAATTTTTATAAAAAGGGAAGTTGTATATAATTGATAGAAAGAGGATTTTATATAATAAAAGATAAATTTTTTCAAGATATGAATGATTCATATTTAAAAGGAAATAAAGAAGCTAATAGACCACATTATTACTGTTTTAAAGAAGAAAAAATGGATATGTTTTGGATGATTCCTCTAAGTAGTAGAATTGATAAATATAAAAAAATAATGAATAAGAAGCTAGAATGTGGAAAGCCATGTGATATAATACATATTATGAAATTGGATAATGGAAAAGAAAGTGTTTTCTTGATACAAGACATGTTTCCAATTACTGAAGAATATATAGAAAGAGAATATACAATATCTCATAATCATTTAAAGGTAACAAGTGAGCATTCAGCAATTGAAATTGAAAAGAAAGCTAAAAAAGTAATGCATATGTTAAAGAAAGGTATAAAATTTACACCAACACAACCTAATATAAATTTGATAATAGAAAAGTTAAGGCAAAGATATTAGTAGAATAAATTGTACGAATATAGAATTGCAAAAATTTGGATACAAGGATAAATATATTTAATTAAGTAGACATAAGCAATATTTAAACAGAAAATACCTCATTAAAAATGAGGGCAGGAAAGCGAGTGTTCAAACATCTCCTACATACATTGAAGGGCAAGCCTTCAAGAGTTAATAAAAGAACAAAAATTTTAAGCAAATTTGATGTAAAAATTCACCGAATGAACTACTAAAAAATGTCTATCAGAGTGCTAAAGTTCACTAAATGTACTAAATTTTATAAAAATATAGAGATTAAGTTCACCAAGTGTACTTGAATTTGGTTAAAATTTAAAATAAAGTACACCAAGTGAACTAGAATAGACGCTCTAGTACACTTAGTGTACTTATAATTTCAAATCCAAAATTATTTCTTAAATACTTCTTCAGAAAGTTTTTTCATCTTATCAACAATAATGCGATTTTGATTTTCATCAACGACATAAATACCATCTTTATATCTAATAATATCATCTTCAACAGCATTAGGAGAAACTTGAGAGATAGGAATATCTACCATTTTACCTGTTCTTCTATTTTCACATACAGCAAAAACTTCATTATCACCTTCAAATCTGTCTATAGTATATAAGTCTGTTTTATTTAAGTCAGGAGAAAAACAATTTGATAGATAATTTTGTAATTCTTTAATAAAAGAATTAATAAAATTGTTTGAAATGTTGTTAGAATTATTATGGTCTAAAGAATTAAAAAAATTTAGATTCATAAAAAATCAGTCCTTTCTGTTTAAATTGTTATGGAAAAATATATCTTAAGAATAAAACAAAATTATTATATAATGGTAAGTATAAAAATACAATAGAAATTTGGAAAAAAATAGAAAAAACTATTTCAAAAAAGCTATTTTTACATTATAATCTTTTCAGAGGTAAAAGATTATGAAAAATAATAAAAAGAATTTAAAACAGATTATCTATACAATAATTATAGCATTAATGCTAATAAGTTTAGTATATGTAACAACAAGAGATAATAGTTATGTTGGAGAATTACCTACAGAAGATATTATAAAGAGCGAGGAACTTCAAATATATTTTTTTAATGTAGGGCAAGCTGATTGTATTTTAGTAAGAAATAATGGTAAAAATATGCTTATTGACGCAGGAGATAATGAAGATAGTCCATTGTTAGTAAAATACATAAAGAGATTAGGAATAAGAAAAATAGATTATCTAATAGGAACACATGTTCATGAAGACCATATAGGAGGAATGGATAATATCGTAAGAGAATTTGATATAGGAGAAATTTATATTCCTTACACAACCAATAAGTCAAAAAGAAAATTCTATGAAGATGTAATTAATGAAGTAAAGCAAAAGGAATTATCGATTAATTATAAAAAATCAGGGGATAAGTTTGAATTAGGAGAGGCAAAATGTGAAATTAAAAGTATAGATAATTCAGATCCAACAAGTTCTAGCAAAATAAATTCAACTTCAATTGTCATACAAATGGAAGCAAATAACAACAAATACTTATTTATGGGAGATGCTGAAGATGATGTAGAAACCAATAGTAAAATTACATGGGAAGATATAGATGTTTTAAAAGTTGGTCATCATGGTTCAGATACAAGTAGTACAGAACAATTTATAAATAAAGTGTTACCAGAAGTGGCGGTAATATCTGTTAATTGTAATACAAATTCATATGGACATCCATCTGAAACAGTAATAAAAAGATTACAAGATAAAGAATGCGAAATTTATAGAACAGATATGAATGGTACAATATTATTAATAAATGAAAATGGAACTAATAAAGTACAAATGCTTAATACAAAAGTAAATGCAGGAAAATAGAAAAAAGGGAAAAAAACGGGAATTGAACTTTATAGAACAGCATAATATAATCGTATTATCAAAAAATGTAAAACATTTAAGTCAGTCGAAGCTAGCCGACTGGCTTTTTCTGTTGCCTTTTTTGAAATTTAATTCAAGTTAAGGAGGATTTTTATGTTGTACGAAGTCAATTTTGATAATACGAAAAACATCAAACTAAATGAAAATACTTTTAATTGCAGTATAAAAATAGCAATATTAAACAAAACATTTAATGTAGGATTAATTAAAGAGAAGAGATATTTAGAATTAAAACAAAATATCTTACAAGAATATAATTTAACTCATATAGGTATTTGAAAATATTTATTTTTGATGTATAATAAGCACATAAAGATTCTCTAAACTTGAGAAAGAGAGGTTAATTTTGAAAGTACAAGTTATAGAGAAGAAAAAAGGTCGAATTAATAGAACAACAGGAGAAGAAATAAAAGGAAATTTAAGAGTATGTGCCTATGCAAGAGTAAGTACAGAAAAAGAAGAACAAATAAATAGTTATAATTCTCAGCTAAAGTATTATGAAGAAAAAATAAAAGCAAATAGTGATTGGAAATATGTTGGCATTTATGCAGATGAAGGAATTACAGGAACATTAGACTACAAAAGAGATGGATTTATGAAAATGATGCAAGATGCAACAAATAACAAATTTGATATGATAATAACAAAATCAATATCAAGATTTGGAAGAAACACAGTAGATACTTTAAAATATGTAAGATTACTAAAAGAAAAAGGTATTGCTATTTACTTTGAAGAAGAAAGAATAAATACTTTAGAAATATCTGGAGAAATTATGCTAACAGTATTAAGTGCAATGGCACAACAAGAAAGCGAAAATATATCTTCTCATGTAAAATTAGGACTGCAGATGAAACAAAAAAGAGGAGAACTAATTGGATATAATGGTTGTTTAGGATATGTATATGATAAAGACACAAAAGAAATAACAATCAATTATGAAGAAGCAGAAATAGTAAGATATATCTTCGAAAGATACTGTCAAGGAGTAGGTTGCACAACTATTGCAAAAGAGTTAACAAATATGAAATATAAAACTCTAACAGGCAAGAAGAAATGGCACGAATCAACAATAAGAGGAATCTTAAAAAACGAAAAATATAAAGGAGATGTCTTACAAGGAAAAACATATACAACAGATCCAATAACTCATAGAAGAGTAGTCAATATGGGAGAAGAAAACCAGTATTACATAGCGGAACATCATGAGCCAATAATCTCTGAAAGAATGTTTAATCAAGCACAAGAAATTCTGCAAAAGCGAGGAGGAGTGCGAGGCTCTGGCAGAAGAAAAGGCAACTTTAGTAGAAAATATCCTTTTAGTAGTAAATTATATTGTGGCTTTTGTGGTAGTTTATTAACAAAAAGAAATTGGCATTCTGGAACGAAGAATAGTATTACAGTTTGGCATTGTATGGAATTTGTAAAACATGGAAAAGAAAATTGCCCATATTGTAAAGCAATGAAAGAAAACATTATAGAAGAAGCATTTACAGAAAGTTATAAACTATTATGCAATAATAACAAAGAATTAATCCAAACATTCTTAAATGAAATGGAAGAAATTATACAAGAAGAAAGTAATGAAAGTTCTATTAAAAGATTAGAGGAAGAAAAACAAATATTAAAGGAAAAAATAGACAAGCTAATTGATTTAAACTTAAATGGAACAATAACATTAGAAACTCTAAAAGAAAAGAAGCAAAACTACAAAACAAGATAAATAGCATAGAAAAAGAACAAGAGCATTTGCAACTAGAATTAGAAGATTCAATTAGTTTAAATCAAGGATTAAACAAGTTTAAAACTCTGTTTAAAGACAACGAAATCATGCCAGAATTTGATAAAGATGTTTTTGAGCTTATGATAGAAAAAGTTATTATAGGAGAAAAAGAAGAAAACGGAAATGTGAATCCAAGAGTAATAACTTTTATCTTAAAATCTGGAAACGAAATCAAATGTCAAGATGATAATAAACAAAGCAATAATCAACAGTCATCATACGAGGTAAGCCAAAACTATCTACAGCCTATGTGTGAGCCACGTGGAAGTAGTCTCAGTGCTAGGTCTAAAAGAAGAAAAAAAGCCTAAAAATCAATAATTATAAAAATGATTGAAATAAAAATTTTAGCAAAAAGGGAAAAAATCAAAAAAATTTATAAAAAGAATTAGCAATATGGAGTGTGGGGAAAAGAAATCAAATAAATAATTTTTAACCAGTGTAAAGCATAGAAATATGCTTTATTTTTTAGCTTTAAAAGGTTTTATACTAGCATTATGCCCAAAAGTTGTGGGAGTATTTTTTTATAATTCCCCCTTACAAACCCCTTTTATTACTTACTCTTTACTAGCTGAAAAGAATATATATATTAAATAAAATAAAAATTGCACCTTTGCATTATATAGGAAATGCGACTAAAATAAAAACAAGTAAGGAGGAATGAATTATGAGAAAGATTATTGTAATTATTATAGTCGCAATGATTTCTAGTTTTAGTTATTATGGAGCAGTAAATGAAAAAAGAGAAAAAGTAGTAGATTTTACTACTAGCACACAAGAAGAAAATAAAAATGTAGAAGAAACACCAGAAAATATTATAGAGCAAATAGAAAATACAATAGCACAAGCAGAAACAACACAAAACCAAGAAACAAAGACACAAGGTATAGAAAATGAAAAGATAACAACACCTATTGTGAAAAAGTCAAATACAAGTGAAAACAACAAAAACAGTGTAAACAAAGAAGCAACAAAAACAATAGAAAGCAAAACTATTACACAGCCAAAAGTTACAGAGAAAAAAAGAGATGTAGCAATAGAAGAAACACCAATAAATAAGAGTAAAAATCAAAATTCTAATACCAATAATGTACCAAAATGTAGTCATTCAAATAGTAACTAGTATAATTCAAAAGTAGAGGCAATAGCAATATATAATGCAGAAATAAAAAAATGGGGCGATAAATGGACAAATTATGAAATAGATAATGATACCTATTATAAGAATTGTCCTAGTGGATACGAAGTATTTAGTTGTCTATATTGCAATAAGTGGACTATAAATTTATATTATTAATGAAAAGGTAGGTAATAGAAAATGGAATTAAAAAAAGAATATATTGATGAAAAAACAGAAATAGCATATACATTAAAAGGAAATTATTATTTTCCTAATTTATCTATAACAAAAGATAGAAATTTTACGATTGGAAGATATGGAAAAGCAAGATTAAGATACATTAAACAATACAACAAAGTTTTATATAATAACTTATTATTAAATGGAAAATTAGATACTTATTTACATTCAATAGATATGAAATGCAATACAGTTTTAGAAAGTCTAATAACAAAACTAGCTAAACAAGAAAATGTTACAGAAGATTTAAAAGCAAGTTATCAATTAGAATGGGTAACTAGAATGAATAATATTAAAAATAGAGCAGAGGAAATTATTTATAACGAGTATGTATATATTTAAAAATAGAAATCAAATTATAGCCTTATATCGAATCAAAAATTGATATAAGGTTTATTTTTTTGCAAATCAAAGATAATTATAAATCTGCATTGATAGATTTATCTATCAGTGTAGCGAGCATAGGTTTTGTATAGCACACAAAACCGACAACTATTGCTGAAAGGGGTTTTGCACCCCTATAACCCCAACTAAAAAATGAAAGGAAGTGTAAAAAATTTTGAAAGAAAAAGTAGTACAAATATGTATAAGAGTTAGTAAAAATGAAAAGAAAAAATTACAGCAAAAAGCAAAAAAATGTAACTTATCTTTATCAAATTATTTAAGGAAAACAGGACTAAAACAAAAAATTTATCCAATACCAGATAAAGAATTTTATCAAATTTATTTACAAGTATGTCAATTAAAAAATGACATTTTAAAAATAGATATAGAACAAATAGAAGAATGTTTAGAGATAATAGAACACAATTTTTTAGTGATTTATAATTCAAAAAGTAATGGAGATGATGACGATGGCGACAACAAAAATATGGTCAGTTAAAGACAGCTTATCACGAGTAGTTAATTATGCAAGTAACCCAGAAAAAACGATATTTTCTAATCTAAAACAAGTATTATTATATGCAGAAAATAATGAGAAAACAGTTAATGAAAAAGAAAAAATAATGTATGTAACAGGAGTAAATTGTAAAGCCGAAACAGCCTATGAAGAAATGAAAATGACACAAGAAAAGTTTGGAAAATGCACAGGAAATATCGCATATCACGCATATCAAAGTTTTAAAACAGGCGAAGTTTCTCCAGAACTTGCACACGAAATTGGAGTAAAACTTGCAAGGAAAATGTGGGCAGAACACCAAGTATTAGTTGCAACACATTTCAATACAGGCACATATCATAATCATTTTGTAGTATGTTCTGTTAATATGTTTACTGGCAAAAAATTTAATTGTAACAAAGGTGCATATTATCGTTTTAGAGTTTTATCAGATGAATTGTGCAATGAAAATAATTTAACAGTAATTAAGAATCCAAAAGGAAGAACACCAAGAAATATATATTTTGCAGAAAAAAGGGGAGAACCAACAAAGTATAATCTAATGAGAAAAGCAATAGATGAAACACTAGAAATGTGTGTAAGCTATGCACAATTTAAGAAAGCAATGTATAAAAAAGGTTATATCATAAATGATGACCAAAATCGAAAATATGCTACTATTCGTTCAATAAATGATAAAAAAGCAACAAGAATGTACCAATTAGGAGAAAAATATACACCTAAAAATATTGCAGATAGAGTGTTTAATAACCCTTATTATTTGCAAGAACAGTATTATAAATTTATAAAACCTAGAAAGATATACAAGAAAAACAAAGTATGTAT
>CAMUHU010000052.1 GCA_947088765.1 uncultured Clostridium sp.
CATTTATAAATTTTACAATCAAAGCATATATTACAAATTTCTTTAATTTATCTAATTTAATATATTCACCTACTAAAGCTATCCCTATTACACTTATTAATGTTCCTATACTAATTATATTACTAATCCCTGTTACTGTAAAATTATTATCTTGTAACCATAGCTGTCTGAAATTTTCCCATAATCCCATTGATATACTAAAAAACGCTAGCATAATTAATATTTTATTTTCACTTTTTATCTTTTTCATCTGTTACTCCATTTCATTTATTGAATAATATATTATCATAAAAAATTCTTATTTTCAACAAGTTTTAACAATGAATTCATGAACTTGTTACTATATAATTTATAAAAAGTTACAAAAATTAGTTGCTTTTTTCTTAGAAATATGTTATTCTTATTAAGTAATTAGGGGTGTCGTCCAACGGTTAAGATAGAAGTCTCCAAAACTTTTGATGAGGGTTCGATTCCTTCCACCCCTGCCAAAAATGTGCGACTTTAACAAGTCGCAGTGAATAATTAATGATGAAAAGTTAATAATGAATAGTTATTTAATAATGTGAAATAAGCACATTTTACTATTCACTATTAATTATTCATTCTTCACTATTCATTAATTTAAAATTTATCTACAAAACATCATATATAATGTAAAAAGAAACCTTTATATAAAAGGTTTCTTTTTACATTATAATATCATAAAACGTCTTAAATGTATAACCCTGTTGTATCAAATAATTTAATACTTGTGGTAACATGTCTGCTGTTAATTGCTTTGTTGCTGCATCATGCATTAATATTACAACACTATTCTTTGTTCCTACTGTACTTATTAAGTTATTCATTATACTTTCTTGCGTTGGCTTTCCAACTGAATCGTTTGTAAGTGAATTCCAATCAATATATAAAATATCATTATCAGATAATAATTGTTTGGCTTCTGTTTTTACATCTCTATATTTTTTTCCTCCACTTCCTCCTGGAAATCTAAATAAATGTGAACAATATTTCTCCTGACCTATTACTGTTCTTATTAATTGTTCTGTTTTTCTATATTCGTCTAAAACTGTCTGTGCACTTGCATATATAGTATCATATTCATGACTATATCCATGATTTGCTATATAATGACCTGTTTCATATTCCTGTTTAACTAGATTAGGGTATCTAGCCACATTACGTCCTAATAGAAAAAATGTCGCTTTTATCTTATATTGATCTAATATATTTAAAATTTGAGGAGTTATATTTTGTGAAGGTCCATCGTCAAAAGTTATATATGCTATTTTTTCATTTGTAGTGTATATATTATTCATGTTTTCTCTCCCTATCTGCGTTAATTTAGGAAGATTTACTGTGTTAGCAATATTTACTTCTTCTTCTGCTATAGTCTCTTGATTTGGTGTTTGTTCATCATTATTAGTATTACTGTTATCTATATTGGCATATTGGTTTTCTTCTTTCACTTTCAACATTTTTCTGTGCACGTTGAAAACGTATAGTAATATCATTAATAGTATAAATAATATTATTAATAAAAGTCCAAATACTTTTTTCTTGTTCAATCTTTTAATTACTGTTAAGCTAACTTCATCATATCCATAATAGTTCACCATTTCAACAAAATTCTCTCCTTTTAATAATACTTTTAATATTATATTTATTATTTCCACTATTCACAAATATATAAATATATCCTCCAGCATAACTGGAGGTATATCTAGTGCTTAAATCTATATCACTTTTTCTACATTTACCCTATATATTATATTACTTCATGTATTTTTATGTCTCTTACATGTTCAATCTTTTCCCACTTTGTTTCTCTTTTAAATAAGCATTTGAAATTTATTAATAACCATGAACCTAAAAATAATGGATAACACAATAATCCTTTTATCATTGGTTTTATAGGCTTTTTATCTAATACCATTATTACTAAGGCTGTTCCTATTGGTAATAAAAATGTTGGAATAAGGTACCTAGCATAATTTTCAATTAATTCTGCTCCTGTAAAATTATTTGTAATATATAATATAAAGTTTAATGAAAGTAATAATAATGTTATTATAAACATTGGTATACTTCCAACTATATACAATAATCCATCAAAGTTCATTGCTGTTTTCTTTTCTTTTACTGCTACTGCTAATTGTTTTGTATAAATTCCCATACATTGTATATGTCCAACTGTCCATCTAGACCTCTGCGACCAACTTTGTTTAAATTCTACTGGTTGCTCATCATAAACAATAGCATCTGTTGACCATCCTAATTTTTTTCCTGCAATTATTCTTTGTAAAGAAAATTCAATATCTTCTGTTAAAGTCTCTGTTTCCCAACCGTTAGGTTTTACAACATCAAATTTAACCATAAATCCTGTACCATTTATTAATGGAGATAACCCTAAATTGTATCTTGCTAAATGGTAAAATCTATTCATCATCCAATAAAATATTGCATATCCCGCTGATACCCAACTATCTGTTGGATTTTTTATATCTCTATATCCTTGAACAACTTCTTCCCCTTGACAAAGTTTTTTGTTCATACTTACTAAGAAGTTCTCATCTACAATGTTATCTGCATCAAATACACAAAATGCATCATATTGTGCATTTTCAGCTATTTTCTTTCTTAAGAACCATTGTAATGCATGACCTTTTGTTCTTTCTTCCATTGGTGATCTTCTTTCATATACTATTGCGCCAGCAGATTCTGCTATTTTCTTTGTCATATCTGTACAATTATCTGCTATTACATATATATCATATTTATCTTTTGGATAGTTTTGATTTTTTAAGCTTTCTATTAAATTTCCTACAACCATTTCTTCATTATGAGCAGGAATTATTGCCATAAATCTATTTTCTTTTTCTTCTAGTAAAGGTTTATCTTTAAGTTTTACTAAAGAACATAAACTAATTAATAATTGATATAACCAAAATATTGTAATAATCCACACTAATGCTTGTTGCAATACATATAAATATATCATTTTTTCTCTCCTTCTATTTATAATAGTTATTTCATTTGCTATAATTAAAGCTCAGTTAATATTGCTCTAATTTTCGCACTTAATTTTAATTTATTTTATATCCTTATATATTATACTACTTTTATTTTATTGTTGGCAAGTTTTTCTTTAAATATTCTTCATTTTTTGTCAGATTTTGAAAAAAATATTAATTTTTAATCTTCTATGTCTTCTTCAAATTCTTTATGCGTTAGGTTTACTCTTCCTTGTTCATCTATTCCATATACTCTAACTTTTATTTTGTCCCCTACTTTTAATACATCTTCAATTTTTGATACTCTTTGTTTTGAGATTTTAGATATATGAAGCAATCCTTCTTTTCCTGCTCCTACATCAACAAATGCTCCAAAAGTTGTTATTTTCGTAACTATTCCATCATATATTCCATCTACTTCAATTTCTCTTACAATTTCCTTTACTATTTCTAATGCTCTATTTCCATCTTCTGGATTTGCTGCATATATAAATACGTTTCCATCTTCTTCAATGTCCATTTTTACTCCTGTTTCAGAAATTATTTTATTAATCATTTTTCCTCCAGGTCCTATAACGTCTTTAATTTTTTCTACTTTAATTTTTGTATTTATTATTTTTGGTGCATACTTAGAAATTTCCTCTCTTGGTTTTGCAATTTGTGGCGCCATTATTTCATCTAAAATATACATTCTCGCATTTCTTGTTCTTTCAAATGCTTGTGCTATTATATCATATGATAGTCCAGCAATTTTTATATCAACTTGAATTGCTGTTATTCCTTTATGTGTTCCACCTACTTTAAAATCCATATCTCCAAAGAAATCTTCTAGTCCTTGAATATCTGTTAACATTACATATCTATCAGGATCATTTTCATCTGTTACAAGTCCTGTTGAAATTCCTGCAACTGGAGTTTTTATTGGTACTCCTGCATCCATTAATGCTAATGTACTTCCGCAAATACTTGCTTGTGATGTTGATCCATTTGAACTTAATACTTCTGATACAACTCTTATTGTATAAGGGAATTCTTCTACTGATGGTATTACTGGTACTAATGCTTTTTCAGCAAGTGCTCCATGTCCTACTTCACGTCTTCCTGGACCACGGGATGTCTTTGCTTCACCAACACTATATCCAGGGAAATTATATTGATGTATATATCTTTTGGATGTTTGTTCATCTAGTCCATCTAATATCTGTTCTTCACTTACCATTCCTAATGTTGCTATCGATAATACTTGAGTTTGTCCCCTTGTGAATATTGCACTACCATGTACTCTTGGTAATAGTCCTACCTCACATGATAATGGTCTTATTTCATCTAATTTTCTTCCATCTGGACGTTTGTGCTCTTCTAAAATCATTTTTCTTACACATTTCTTCTCTAGTTTATAAAGTATTTCTCCTATTTCTTGTTTTCTCTCTTCTACCGCTTCTTCTCCAAGTTCATTTATTAAGTATTCCATAACTTCTTCTTTTATTTTATCTACATTTTCATCTCTTACAGTTTTATCTACTTCTTGAACATCATTATACATTCTTTCCTCATATTTCTCTGCAATTTTATCAAATAAATCATGATCTACTTCAAAAGATTTATATTCAAATTTTGGTTTTCCTATTTCTGCTTTTATTGTTGATATAAATTCACAAAGTTTTTTGATTTCAGTATGTGCTGTTTTTATTGCTTCTAACATAATATCATCCGGAATTTCATTTGCTCCTGCTTCAATCATTGCGATTTTATCTACTGTTCCTGCAACAGTTAATGTCAATTCTGTTTTTTCTCTTTGTTCTAATGTTGGATTTATTACAATTTGTCCATCAACATATCCAACATTTACAGCTGCTGTTGGTCCACCAAATGGTATGTCTGATATTGATAAAGCAGCTGATGCTCCTATCATTGCTGCAACTTCTGGAGAGTTATCTGGTTCTACTGATAATACTGTTGCTACTACACATACATCATTTCTAAAGTCTTTTGGAAATAATGGTCTTAATGGTCTATCTATTGCTCTTGATGTAAGTATTGCTTTATCTGCTGGTTTCCCTTCTCTTTTTGTAAAACTTCCTGGTATTTTTCCTGCTGCATATAATTTTTCTTCGTAATCTACTGATAATGGAAAAAAATCAATTCCCTCCTTTGGCTCTTTAGATGCTGTAACATTTACCATTACAACTGTTTCTCCATATCTTACCCAAACGCTTCCATTTGCAAGTTCTGAAGTTTTACCACTCTCAATTATTAATTTTCTTCCTGCTAATTCTGTTTCAAAAGTTTTAAACATATATTTTTACCTCTTTTCTTTTTGTTACATAAATTAGTTCGTAACTTCGATAATATTTTAATTTATTATAATATTTTGTACTTTTATTAAAATATTATCCAAGCTACTTCTAATCTATGCTAATTAATACACTTTTGGACGTTTGACATATTTCTCAAACGTCCATAATATTATTAAGGAATATTATTCCTTATAATCATTGACGTTTATATAACATCTAATGATTATCTTCTTAAATTTAATTTTTCAACTATTTCTCTGTATTTTTCAACATCATTTTTTTCTAAATAATTAAGTAAATTTCTTCTTTTACCAACCATTTTTAATAGCCCACGTCTAGAATGATTATCTTTTTTGTGTACTTTTAAATGTTCTGTTAATTCTTTTATTCTTTCAGTTAAAAGAGCTATTTGAACCTCAGAAGAACCTGTGTCTTTTTCGTCTCTTCTATAAGTATTAATGATTTCTTGTTTTCTTTCTACTGTCATTTAATTACACCTCCTATTTTTTTATACGCCTTATTCATAGAAAAAGTGGTGCCTTCACCTTTTTCCAAGAGTAAGGTAATTTTTAATACTTTCTTAGTATACAACAAATTTTTTTAAAACGCAAGTATTTTTATTTGCTTTTTTAAATTTCTAAAACTGCTTCTTCATATGCTTTTCTTGCATTTGCTAAACTATCTGTTATAAAATAAGAATTTGATACTGGATCATAAGGCTTTCTTAGAACTTTTACTTCTTCTTCAGATATTACTCCTATTTGAAAACAAAAGTTTATAAAACTTGAATCATTAAATCTAGATTCTATATACCCTAATGCTAATTGTGTTGCTATTCTTTCATCTCTTTGTAATAATAACTTTTTCTTTCCCTGTACAGATCTTATAATATTAATATCTTTATATATTTTTTCAATTTCCTCATCAGTATAGCCTTTTTCACTTACTGGATTTGGTATTCCTTTATCTGATGAATATATATAATCATATATTCCCTGTTCTATTTCATCATCTATATTTGTTATGTACTCTCCCTTTTCACTTTTAAATCTATCTTTTGTTTTTTCTATTTTTTCTACAAGTAAATTTATTCCATATTTGTGACAATTTTGTTTTATAAATTCATATTCTTCAGGTGTAGTTTTTAATATATATTTCATAAAGTCCTTATATTCTTCTTTTCCTGCATACTGTTCTATTAAGACTTCTTCATATTTTCCTCTCCTAGTATCATCTTCCTCCATTTTAAATATAGCATTAAGTTGCCTTGAAAACATTCTATCTTGTTGTAGTATTTCATTAACCAGTTTTTCTGTACATTTATACCAAGCATTTTGCAGAATTTCAACTTCTTCTTTTGTACTATTATATGGTAAATATTCTGAATTTGTTGGCATTCTAAGCCCTTGTTCTATAGTTTCTCCTGTTTCTCTATCTTTCTTTCCATATAGTGAAGCTTCTAAATCTAATTTTATAATCTCTTTACTACTACTTTTTACTAAACTCTCTATTAATCTTTCCTGTATATCTAATACAAGTTTATTTAATTCAATGTTATTTCCTTTTAACCTTTCTATTGCTTCTTCTTTTTTTATTCCTAATATTTGTGAAACTGGTTCTGCATAGCTTTTAGGTATATCAATTACTAATCCTCCTTTTTTTCCATCTATCATATCATATGGAATAGATGATATTTGGTCAGATACTTTAACTATTGCATCTATCATATTAGCAGATTGCATTTCTTTATCTGCTCCTTCATATATAAAACAATTTTCTAATACTTTATGGAAATCACTAAATGTTATTTTATAATTTGGCAAAATATTTGCAGTACCTCTTTCCCCATTATGCCTTCCTGTTGACATAGATAAAACTTTGATTGCTTCATCTATTTGTTCTTTTAATTCCTCTCCTTTACTTTTAATTTTATTTTCTAAAATAGGTTCATTTCCTGATTTCAAACTATTAGCCATTTCTTCAATACTTACATTTTTTTCATTTGCTTCTTCTGTTATTATTTCCATAGCTATTCCATTATTTATTGCTTTTCTTATTTTACTTGAACATCTATATAATATTTGTATAGCACCAGTTGCATTATGAGGACGTGGTCCTCCTTGCTTACTAGATGAAACTTTTGAAGCCGTATTTTCACCAAGATGACCTAAAGCAGGTTGTCCAATATCATGAATACGTGTTGCTAATTCTATTCCTTTTGCTATATTGTCGTCTTTAAAAATGCCTTTTGAAATTTTATATGCAATATTTCCTGCATTATACACATGTATCTTTCTATCAGTTACTACTCCCAATTTTCTTTCTTCATGTACCATCATTGTTGTTCCTTTAAGTTTTTCTATTTCTTCATATAACTCTTTTTCAATATATTTAGCATACCTTCCAATAAATTGTGCTGTTTTTAAACTTTTTACTCTCTCTTTAAGAATAAAACTTTGCTCTTTTACATAATCAATATAGCTTCTAAAATTTTCTTGGTCTTCTATATTTACTTGTTTTATTTTTGGACTCATTTTTCCAAATTCCCTAAACTTTGCTTTTTTTATTTCTTGTATCATTTTATATCATTCCTTTCTATAGCACAACCTAGATTTTAAATGAATTTCTTTAATTCTTACCAAAATCACTTTAATATTTTACCATATTTATGTAAATCTGTAAAGCTATTACTGAATAACTTTAGGTAAATTTTGTTTATTGTTCTACAAGATGTTTGTATAGATTTTGTTAATGTGAGAATACTATTTCATATAAATTGGGAGGTGTTTATATGAAATTAACAATATGTGAATTAAGTTATTTAAATGAATTAATTACAAGTTGTGTTAATACAATAACATGCATGTCATTATTTAAAAATCAAGTTACTAATGAGGAACTAAAATCTATATTATGCACACATTTTCCTATTCATGTAGAAGACTATAATAGAAAAGCGGAATTTGTTAAAAATGCAGATACTGCAACAGGTAAATTAAATGTTCCTCAACTTAACACATCTATTTTTTCAGAAAATATTAATAATTCTAAATTAGCTGAACCTGTTACAGTAAATACAAATGTTACAACTTTAACAGATAGAGAAATTGCTTTATCTTATTTTCTAACTTTAAAAAGAGCTGGTAAAGAGTATGCTATAGCTTCTATGGAAGCTACTAATCCTGTATTAAGACAATTTCTAAAAGATGCTTATACTATGAGCTGTAACCATTCTTTTGAGGTTTATGAATGGATGGCTAAAAATAATTATTATCCTATTATTTTATCAACTGGTGACCAAACTGGTGATATTTCTAGTATTTATAATCCTATTTCTTTATAGAATATCCATTTTTAAATTATTACTAATCTCCAAAGTTCTACTTTGGAGATTTCTATCATCATTTTATTACATAATTTGTAAATCTAATATTTCTTTATAAATTTTTGAATTGTTTGATAATTGTTTATGGTCTCCTATCGCTTCCATTTTTCCATCATTCATAACTATAATTCTATCACACAATTTTAAAGAAGATATTTTTTGTGCTGATATTATTGTAGTTATATTATTTTCTTTTACAAATTTATAAATATTGTTTAGTATCTCATCTTCTGTTTTTAGATCTACACTACTTGTAATATCATCTAAAATTAATATTTTAGGTTTATTTATAAAAGCCCTAGCTAAAGCAATTCTTTGTCTTTGACCACCTGATAAATTTGCTCCATTTCCTTGTAATATTGTGTATTCCTTATCCTTCATTTTCTCAACAAATTCTAATGAAGCTGATTTTTCAAATGCTTGATATAATGTTTCTTTACTTATATTTTTTCCGCAAACTTACATTCTCATTTATCGTTTCTGTAAAAAATTGCTTCTTTTGTGATATTATCTTTATATTATTTTTTAATGTTTGCTTTTTATAATCTGTTATATTCCTATCAAAAATTAATATTTCTCCTTTATTTATATCATAGTTTCTAGTAATCAAATTTAATAAAGTTGTCTTTCCACTAGCTGTAAATCCTATTATTCCTATGATTTCTCCTGTTTTTATATTTATATTAAAATCTTTTATAAATTCTGATTTTTTATTATATGAAAATGCTACATTTTTTAATATTATTGCATTTTGTGTTGTACTTATTTCATCAATTTTTCCATATTCCATATCAGGCATTATTTTCATTATATCTGTTATTCTATTTGCAGAGCTAAAAGCTTTCGTATATATAATTATTAAATTTGATAATACTATAACTGAATTTGTCATTTGCGAAATATAATTAATAATTGCGATTAAGTTCCCTATTGATATGTGTTCTATATTTATCCTTGAAGTATATAAAATTATTACTACTAAAATATTTAATATAATAATATTACTAGGTGTTAATAGGTTTGATATAAAATTATATTTTAAAGAAATGTCATATATTTCTTTATTGCGTTCATTAAATTTACACTTTTCAAATTCTTGACTATTAACACTCCTTATTAACCTAATATTTACTAAATCTTCTTTTACTCTAATTAACATTTTGTCTATATTTATATTAAGTTTTTCTTGTAGTTTTGAACTTATTTTAAAAATTATATATATGCATATTGATAGTATTATTAATGAAATTGCAACTGTGATTGCAATTCTCACATTTATAATAGAAATCATTATTAATGAACCTATACAAATAAAAGGTGACCTTAAAACTAATCTTATAAACATAGAAATAGCAATTTCCAGATTATTAATATCATTAGTAATTCTATTAACAAGTGCAGATGTACCATATTTATTTAGTTGTTTGTTTGATAATAATGATATATGTTTAAGAAATTCTTTTCTCAAGTTTGCTCCATAACCTTTAGAAGCCTTTGCAGCGAAATACTGACTTATACTAGCACTTCCAAAACCTATTAATATAAATATTAACATACCTATCATATAAAGTATAATTTGATTAAATGTAAAGTTCCTATTATTATCTATAATTTTAGCAATAATAATAGGTAGAGATATTTCAATTATTGCTTCAAGCAACTTAAATAGTGGTCCAAATATTAACTCTTTTTTATATTGCTTTATATTTATTAATATTTCTTTCATAATTTCTTTTCCCTTCAAAGTGTTATTTATTATTCTTCCATAAATGTAATTATTTAATCATTTTTATTGCTAAGCCATATATTTACTTTTTTAGAAAATCTTGCTATAATATATTTGTATTTTATTTAAAGGAATGTAATTATAATATGATTGTTTGTATTGTTGGAAAATCTGGTAGTGGGAAAAGTTATATTTGTAAATTATTTCAAGATATCTCTAAAGATATTATTCATTTAGACATTGATAATATATCTCATGAAGTTCTGACATATCCTAAGGTTTATAATGAGCTTGTTAATACCTTTGGAATGTCAGTTTCAAATAATGATAATAAAACTATTAATAGAAGAAATTTGGGGAATATTGTTTTTAATTCTGTAAAAGAAATGGATAAATTGACTAGTATTACTTGGCCTTGTATGCAATCTATTATAGATGAGTTTATATGTAAACATTATAATAATATTATTTTATTAGATTGGCAGTTGCTTCTAAATACTAAATATTATAATCTAAGTGATTTAAAAATTTTAGTGGAATCGCCAATTGAGTTAAGAAGAAAAATGACTATATTACGCGATAATATTACAGAAGAACTGTTTGAAACACGAGATAAAGCTTCTTTTGAATTTAATTCTAATGAATTTGATTATATAATAAATAATGATTATTCTGATAAAGTAAAGGAAAAGGTGAAAGAAATTTATGATAAAAGTATTGTATCCAGGTAGTTTTGATCCTATTACATATGGTCATATGAATATTATTGAACAAGCTTGCAATTTATTTGATGAAATTGTTGTAGCTGTTATGTATAATTCTAGAAAAACTGGAATGTTCTCTATAGAAGAAAGAGTTCATTTAATAGATGAGTTATATAAAAACAACCCTAAAGTTAAGGTTGTTTATGATACAGGTGCAACTATTGATTTGGCTATAAAATGCAATTGTAATGCAATTGTAAGAGGTCTTAGAACTCTTTCTGATTTTGAATATGAAATTCAGATGTCTCAAATAAATAAACAACTTAGTGAAAATAAAATTAATACAATCAGTTTGTTTGCAGAAAGTAATTTAGAGAATGTTTCCTCTAGTATGGTAAAAGAAATTTTAGGATTAAATAAGGATATTTCACATTATGTTCCTCCTCTAGTTGAAAAAGCAATGAAGCAAAAACTAATTTAGTATTAATCCTTTCTTGTTATCTGTTTTCTTCTATTATTTTAATTACTTTCTGTATCGTTTCTTCTTGATTTACATTATCTATAATATAATCATACTGTCCCATTTTAGATTCTTCATATTCAAATCTACCTAATCTTAATTTTATTTCTTCTTCACTTGGTTTATCCTCTCTTGATTCCAATCTCCTTCTTAGTTCTCCTTTAGGCACTCTTAAAAATATAGTAATAATTTTTATTGTATCACTTAGTTGTTTAACTAAATTTTCAGTTCCATTAACATCTACATCTCTTATAGCTACTTTTCCATTTGATATTTTTTCTTGTAATGGTTTCTTTGCAACTCCATAGTAGTTATTGTGATGTATATCATATTCATAAAATTCACCATTTTCTATCATCTCTTTAAACTTCTCTTCAGTGACAAATATATATGTTATTCCTGGAATGTCTCCTTCTCTCATAGGTCTGCTTGTAACTGTTGGAAAAGTATCAACATAATCTAATCTTTTTACTATTTGTTTTTTTACAGTGTCCTTTCCTGCCCCCGCTACTCCTGATAATATTACTAACATTTCGGACCTACCTTACCTTCTGCAATTTCTACTGCTGCTAATGTCACATTTGAGTCTTCTATTTTATTTGTCAACGGTCTGTCTCCGTTTGATAATTGTCTAGCTCTTTTTGCTGTTACAACTACTAATCCAAATCTATTATTAACTTTTTTTAATAATTCTGTAACAGTTGGTTTTACCATCATCTTAAATCACTCCTTCATAAAACTTGTTTGCATGAAATATATAAGTTTGCTTCGCAATCTTTTATATTTCATATTATAATATATATTTAACTATTTTTCAACTATACTTTTTATATCATTTTGATTTTTATAATATTTTTTCTGTGAATTTCTTATTATTAATATGCATTTTAATATATAAT
>CAMUHU010000053.1 GCA_947088765.1 uncultured Clostridium sp.
GGGACATTTTCTCATTTCTTTACTTAAGACATTATCACATTTCTTTCATAATTTTTATTTTTTCAAGACAAAAGTACTTGTCTTTTTATTCTTTTTGCTATATAATATTTACATTATATATTATTATATTTGGGGGAAAACTTAATGTCTTTTATTGATGAAATAAAAAATAGAGCAAAAAAAGATATAAAAACAATAGTATTACCAGAAGCAAGTGATTTAAGAATAATCGAAGCTACTGCTAATGTTTTAAAAGAAGGATTTGCAAATATTGTTTTAATAGGAAACGAAGAAGAAATTAATAAAATAGCAAAAGATAATAATTTTGATATATCAAAAGCAAAGATTATTAATCCTAAGAATTCATACAAATATGATACATATGTAGAAAAATTTTATGAATTAAGAAAAGAAAAAGGCTTGACTTTAGAAAAGGCAAAAGAACTTTTGTTTGATCCAGTTTATTTTGGAATGATGATGGTTAAGATGGAGGAAGCTGATGGACTTGTTTCAGGTGCAATTCACTCATCTTCTGATACTTTAAGACCTGCATTACAAATTTTAAAAACAGCACCAGGTACAAAATTAGTTTCTGCCTTTTTTCTTATGATTGTATCTAATTGCGAATATGGAGAAAATGGAACTTTTATATTTGGAGATAGTGGATTAAATGAAAATCCTGATTCAGATAAACTTTCAGAAATAGCAATATCTTCAGCAAAAAGTTTTGAACAATTAGCAGGAAAAACTGCAAAAGTTGCAATGCTTTCATATTCAACAATGGGAAGTGCTCATTCTGAATTAACAGAAAAGGTTGTAGAAGCAACAAAATTAGTTAGAGAGAAGGCTCCAGATTTACTTGTTGATGGAGAATTACAACTAGATTCTGCTATAATTCCAGAGGTAGCGAAATCTAAAGCACCAGAAAGTAAAGTTGCAGGAAATGCAAATGTATTAATATTCCCAGATTTAAATGCTGGAAATATCGGATATAAATTAGTACAACGATTAGCGAAAGCAGAAGCCTATGGACCATTATGCCAAGGAATTGCTAAGCCGGTCAATGACTTATCCAGAGGATGTTCAGCAAAAGACATCATAGGTGTCGTTGCTATTACATGTATTCAGGCTCAGAAAATTGAAAAATAATTGCCATTTCGCTTCGTTGTTCTTCAAAAGAAAATCCTCAACGTACATTAGTACGCCTCTGGTATTTCTTTTTTGAACGCCTTGCCAAATAACAATTCTTTTCCAATTTTAATATGTAAATTTATAACATTGAAAGGAAGGAAAGAAAAAAATGAAAATCTTAGTATTAAATTGTGGAAGCTCATCATTAAAATATCAATTAATTGATATGGAAACAGACGAGGTAATAGCCTCAGGAAAATATGAAAGAATAGGAGAGAAAGAGGCATTTATAACACACAAAGCATGTGGAAAAAAAGTAACAATAGAACATACTGCCATGAATCATACAGAAGCAATAGATTTCACATTAAAACAATTAGTAAATCCAGAATATAAAGTAGTAGAAAGTTTAGACGAAATAAATGCCATAGGCCATAGATTAGCTCATGGTGGAGAAAAAATTAGTGAATCAACGATAATAGATGACCATGTTATAGATGTATTAAAAGAATGTACTGATTTAGCACCTCTTCATAATCCAGCAGGAATTATGGGAATTGAAGCTTGTAAAAAAGTTATGCCAGGTAAACCAATGGCAGGAGTATTTGATACTGCATTTCATCAAACAATTTCTAAAGATAAGTATTTATACTCAATTCCTTATGAATACTATGAAAAATATGGAGTACGTAAATATGGATTCCATGGTACATCACACATGTATGTTTCTAAACGACTTGGAGAAATTTTAAATAAAGACATTAAAGATTTAAAGATAGTAACATGTCATTTAGGTCAAGGTTCTAGCGTATGTGCTATTAAAGGAGGAAAATCAATGGATACATCAATGGGATTAACTCCAGTTGCTGGTTTACCAATGGTTACACGCTCAGGAGATGTAGACCCATGTGCTATAACTTTTATAATGAAAAAAGAAAATATGACACCAGAAGAAGCTGATAATATGTTAAATAAAAAATCTGGTTTAACAGCGGTATCAGGTATGGTTCCTGACTTTAGAGAAATAGAGTTGGCATCTTATGATGAAAATAATGAAAGAGCACAAATTGCAATAAAACAATTTACTTATTCAATAGCAAGTTATGTTGCAAAATATGCAGTTGCTATGGGTGGAATTGATTATATTATATTTACTGGTGGAGTTGGTGAAAATCAAATAAATATTAGAAAATCTATTTGTGAACAATTATCATTTATGGGAGTTAATATAGATGTAAATGCTAATGATATGCGTGGAGAAGAAAAAATGATTTCAACAGCTGATTCTGAAGTTAAAGTATATGTAATTCCAACTAATGAGGAATTGGTTATTGCTAAAGAAACAGAACGTTTAATTGGAAAATAATTGCCCTCTAGCGTTGTTGTTGCTCAATAGACTTCTCCTCGATGTGCACAAGCACATCTCGGAGAATATCTATTTCACACGCCTAGCTAGAGAACAATTCTTTACCAATTTATATTATATATAAGTATAAGAAAGGAAGGGTAAAAGATGTCAAAAGTATTAGAAGATATTTCAAGAACATTTAATGAATTCTTATTATTACCAAACTTAACAACAGAAAAATGTATATCAGAAAATGTATCATTAAGGACACCTCTTGTTAAATTTAGTAAAGGTGAAGAACCAAAATATTCAGCAAATATCCCCATGGTATCAGCTATTATGCAATCTGTATCAGGCGAAAAGATGGGTGTAGCACTTGCAAGAGAAGGAGGAATGGCATTTATTTATGGTGCTCAATCAATTGAAGAGCAGGCAGCAATGGTTTATAGAGTAAAAAAACATAAAGCAGGATTTGTAATAAGTGATTCTAATGTTAAAAGTGGAACAACATTAGGAGAAGTTATGGATATTGTACAAGAAACAGGGCATTCAACTGTAATTGT
The DNA here is from genome assembly GCA_947088765.1 of uncultured Clostridium sp. Lineage (GTDB taxonomy): Bacteria > Bacillota > Clostridia > TANB77 > CAG-508 > CAKPSH01. Next base: position 3,043 of record CAMUHU010000053.1, read on the forward strand.
TACCGATGATGGGACAGCCTCTGGAAAATTTCTAGGAATTGTAACTAATAAAGATTATAGACCATCAAAAGATGATAGAAATGCACCAATAGATAATTTTATGACACCAATAGAAAAAGTAATTAGTGCCAAAAAAGGAATTACTCTATCAGAAGCCAATAATATTATATGGGAAAATAAAATCAATTGTCTACCAGTACTAACAGAAGATGATCATTTAAAGTATTTAGTATTTAGAAAAGATTATGAAGAAAGAAAAAATAATCCAAACTCTTTATTAGATGAAAATAAACGTTATATAGTAGGTGCTGGAATAAATACAAGAGACTATGCTGAAAGAATACCAGCCTTAGTAGATGCAGGAGTAGACATATTATGTATGGATTCTTCTGATGGATATTCAGTATGGCAAAAAAACACTATTGAATTTGTAAGAGAAAAATATGGTGATGATGTAAAAATTGGTGCTGGAAATGTAGTAGATGCTGAAGGTTTTAGGTATCTAGCAGAAGCAGGAGCAGACTTTATAAAAGTTGGTGTAGGTGGAGGCTCTATCTGTATTACTAGAGAAACCAAAGGTATAGGGCGTGGACAAGCAAGTGCATTAATTGATGTTGTAAAAGAAAGAGATAAATATTATGAAGAAACTGGAATATATATACCAGTTTGCTCAGATGGAGGAATTGTTCATGACCATCATATAACAATAGCATTAGCACTTGGAGCAGACTTTGTAATGATGGGAAGATATTTTGCAAGATTTGATGAAAGTCCCACAAGAGTATTAAAAATAGGAAACAACTATGTAAAAGAATATTGGGGAGAAGGTTCAAACAGAGCAAGAAACTGGCAAAGATATGAAATGGCAGGAAAAGCTAAAGGTACACTTACATTTGAAGAAGGAGTAGACTCATATATTCCATATGCAGGACCATTAAAAGACACATTAGATGTAACAATATCAAAAGTAAAATCAACAATGTGTAACTGTGGAGCAATATCAATCCCAGAACTACATGAAAAAGCAAGATTAACACTAGTATCAGAAGTAAGCATCACCGAAGGAGGAGCTCATGATGTTATATTAAAGGAAATAGATAAATCATATAAAAATTAAAAAAGGTGGTTATCCACCTTTTTTTATTCCCACTCAATTGTTGCAGGAGGTTTTGAAGTTATATCATAAACAACTCTATTAATATGCTTAACCTCATTTACAATTCTTGAAGATACTTTTTCTAAAATATCATAAGGTATTTTTGCCCAAGTAGCAGTCATAAAATCTGAAGTTTCTACAGCTCTTAAGGCAAGAGTATAGTCATAAGTTCTTTCATCACCCATAACTCCAACAGAGCGTAAATTTGTAAGTACAGCAAAGTATTGATTTAAATTTTTATTTAATTCTGCATTTGCAATTTCTTCTCTAAATATAGCATCTGCATCTTTCAAGATTTCTAATTTTTCATCTGTAATATCTCCAATTACACGAATTGCAAGTCCTGGACCAGGGAAGGGTTGACGATATACTAAATAATCAGGAATGCCAAGTTCTAAACCAGTTTGTCTCACTTCATCTTTGAATAAATCTCTTAAGGGTTCTACTATTTCCTTAAAATCTACATAGTCAGGGAGCCCTCCAACATTGTGATGACTTTTTATAGTTTGTCCTTGACCTGCACCACTTTCAATTACATCTGGATAAATAGTTCCTTGAACTAAGAAATCAACTTTTCCAATCTTTTTAGCTTCTTCTTCAAAAACTCTTATAAATTCTTCACCAATAATTTTTCTTTTTTGTTCAGGGTCTGATACACCTGCAAGTTTAGCTAAAAAACGTTCTTTAGCATTAACTCGAATTAAGTTTATATCATATTGTTCTCTAAAGATTTTTTCAACTTCATCACCTTCATTTTTACGAAGAAGACCATGATCAACAAAAATACAAGTTAAATTTTTTCCTATTGCTTTATTTAATAATACAGCAGCAACAGAAGAATCAACACCGCCAGATAGAGCACATAAAGCTTTACCATTATCAATTTTATTTCTTAATGCTTTTACAGAATCTTCTACAAATGAAGACATATTCCAATCTCCAGAACAGTTACAAATATTATATATGAAATTTCTAATAATTTCTGTACCGTTCTTTGTTAAGTTTACCTCAGGATGGAATTGTATTCCATAAATTTTTCTATTATCATCAGCAATACCAGCATTAGGGCAATCAGAAGTATGTCCGATATTTTTAAATCCTTCTGGTAATTTGTTTACGAAATAAGTATGGCTCATGAGACATACATTTTTATTTTCTAGTCCAGAAAATAGAGGAGATGTGTTATCTAAATCTACTAAAGTTTCTCCATATTCACGTTTATTAGATTGTTCAACCGTTCCTCCAAGTAAATGACTAATTAATTGCATACCATAACAAATACCAAGTACTGGTATACCAAGACTAAAAATTTCTTTATCACAAGTTAAAGCATTTTTTTCAGAAACACTAGATGGACTACCAGTAAAGATAATTCCTTTTGGATTTTTCTTTTTAATTTCTTTGATTGATATATTATGAGGTACAATTTCTGAATAAACATTACATTCACGAACACGTCTTGCAATTAATTGATTATACTGTCCATAAAAATTTAAAATCAGTATAGTTTCTTTATTTTCCATGATTTCCTCCTAATAAAATTTTTTTAATTCTATTGTAGGGGCACATTATATGTACCCACCTCCAACTTATCACAAATTTCATTGGGCACATGCAATGTGCCCCTACGTAAAATTATAAATATATTTTATCATAATGCCCACAAAATGTAAATAAAATAAGGCAATTTTTGCTCTAGTGTCGAATTATGTCGTACGATTTTTCTTGCATTTTGGAATTTAGGCGAGTATAATGGAAACATAACATGAGTTACATAATCATGCTAAATAATTTAAGAAAGGAGGATAACTTTATGAATAAAAAAAGAATAATTGCAATATCAGCAATAATTACTACAATTATATTATCTTTTTTAACTGGTAGCACTTTTGCCAAATACTTAACTGAATACAAAACTACGGCGTCACTACAAATAGCTAGATGGTCAGTATCAGAAGATTTTTTAGTAAATGGAGTAAGCAAAAAATCTGAAAATATAAATCTTGCAACAACTTATAATCCTGAAACTTTAGTAAATGGAAAAATTGCACCTGGTACATCTGGAACTTTTGGAGTACAAATAGATGCAACTGGAACAGAAACTGGAATTAATTACGAGATTAAAATTGATAGAATTTTAGGAGCAATAATTCATAATTTAGTATTTATCTATAATGATAATACATATTCGAGTTTATCGGAATTATCAAATGCTTTAAGTGGTAACATTCCTGCAGACGCTGATAATAAAATTGTGAATCTAGAAATTGGATGGTGTTGGCCATATGAAACTATAGTTCATGAAAGTTCTAAAAGTGGAGATGGACAAGATACATTAGATGGTTCAACTATTTATAATTCTAAATACAGCTTTGATATTACAATAACATGTACTCAAGATATCCCAAAAGTTTAAAGACTTTAGAAAAATCAAGTTGATTTTGAAATTCAAATTTGTTCTTAATTTTATAAAAAATCATTATTTAAGTAAGAACTAATTATATGAATTTTAATTAGTTCTTACAATTAAATTTTTATTCATAAAGTTCATATCACAATGAAAAGTTTTATCAAATTTATTATTTATTCATTAATTATATCAATTATAATCAGTTTTATATTTATTAAATTTATAAATAAATCAGAAATTAGTCAGTTATTTGGATATAGCTGTTTAAAGGTTATAACAGGTAGTATGGAACCTGAGATAAAAACTGGAGAAAATGTAATAATAAAAAGATGCAAAGATTATAAAGTAGGAGATATTATAACTTATATTACAAAAGATTTAGAAATAATAACTCATAGAATTGTTTCAAAGCAGGAAGGGTTCTATTATACAAAAGGGGATGCCAATAATGTAGAGGACTCTGAGCCAATATCAAACAACCAGATTTATGGTAAAGTTATTTTTCATTTTAATTCATTTTTGCCTAATTCATTTTTTTCTTTCGCAAAATATATTAATTCTAATAAAACCTCAATAAATGCTAAAATTGCAAAGCCAATTTTTATAGTAAATGGTGATAAAGAAATTTTAATTGAAAAGTATGGGAGTGTAAATGATTATAATTTCTCAGTTAAAAATTACGATGATAGCAACCATACAAGTGAAGTCAGCCTAAATTACAAAATAGAAATTATTGCTAATGAAAATATAAAATATCAACTATTTTGTAATGATAGTTTAGTAGATGTAAATAGTATCTTTATTTTGCCTCATAGTAATCCTAAAGAAGATAATTATACATTAAAAATAGAGGCTCCAGAAGATTATAAAGGGAGTATAAAAATAAATGTATATGCTTATCAAATGAAGGAGGGAAGAAGTTGATATTATTTAATAATAAAGAGGCTGATTTAGAGCATAAAAAAACTTATAGAGAAAATATCAAGTTTAAATTTGATGGTTCTGCACTTTTGTTAACACTTAATAAAAAGCGGAGAAATAAAAAAAGTGCTAAAAATTCTTTCTGGTTATAAATTAAAAAATAACGGTAATTATGAATTAATACTTAATGATGAATATCTAATTCACTTCTGTTTAAAAAAGAGACTATTTATAATCTTACTTATACTAGGAATTATTTTATTTGGTTCATTTTATTTTGGTCTTAAATCTCAAAATTTTTCTTATACTCCAAATGATAATGTTTATATATTTACTACTACTGATGTAGGATTCAGAAATATAGATTTAATGGAAAACTACAAAAAATCTGCAGTTTTAAATGATAAAATTGCACCAGGTAGTGTAGGTAACTTTACTATAATGATTGATAATAATACACGTTATGATTACAAATATTCATTTATATTTAAGGAAAAAAATTTAAAACCTGAAGGATTATATTTTAAATTCAAAGGAATTAAATATTATGAGATTAAAGATTTAATATCCCAACTTAATGGTTCATTAAAACCTCATGAAACAAATATTTTAGAGATTGAATGGTGTTGGGATTATCAAGGAGATGATGTTAAAGATACATTAGAAGGTACTTTAGCATTAGATTATTCTTTTGAAATATCATTAGTATCTACAAAATTATAAAGGAGAGGGGAAAAAGTGTATAAAAAATATGTAATTGTATTAATATTAAATATATTAATTCTGATTAATAATAATCAAACATTTGCTAAATATGTATTTAATGATACATTAAATGTTGCAACATTTAATACAGGAGGTAATTATTATCTAATTAAATATACCGAAAAAGGTAATTCTAATGAAAAGATAGAGAAAGTATATAAAGGTGATAATCATGACTCAAATGGAGCAATATTAAAGCAATGGATAATTGATAAAAGAACTACTCTAGAAACAATTAAAATTGAAGATGATAGTGGAGATATAAAAGACTGTACATATCTTTTTGGTGGAAGTAATGAAATTCTAGTATGTGTATTTCTAAAAAAAATTGATTTAAGTGGATTTAATACAGAAAATGTTACTGATATGAAATTCATGTTTTATGATTGTGTTAGTTTGGTTGATCTAAATGTTTCAAACTTAAATACCAGTAAAGTTACAGATATGTCTTATATGTTTAAGAACTGTCAATCATTACCAACAATTGATTTAAGGAGTTTTGATACACATAATGTTACTAATATGGATGCTATGTTTGGAAATTGCAAAGTAGCAAAGGAGATAAGAGTTTCTTCAAAATGGACAACGGAGAAAGCTACTACAAAGAATATGTTCGCAGAGTGTGGTGTATCTTCTGTAAGTTTTAATAGTTCATATTAAGGTATTAAATTTAGTTATATAAGAGAGGCGCACACGATAAAAATACCGCGTGCGTTTTAATTACTTACACTTAAAAGAGTCAATGAAAAAAGAAATGAATGCAGTTGCTGCAATAGTTAAGGTTATAAATATGCTACAACCAATTGCTATGAAAATATTTTCTGCAGCACCACCAAATGACAATGTGAATATTAACGACATGATACTTGGAGCTATAATATCATTTTTGTTGGTCTTCCATGTATCAACAACATGCCGTAAAATTGTTTTTTCTTTTTTCTCCTTTTTGGGTATAATGATCTTTTCATTACTGTTCCTCCTTATACACTAAGTATATCAACTTAATTACATACTTTTATTATATCACAATTTTAGATAATTTGCAAATTTGGAGAAATATAGTTTCAAAAATTTACATAATTACATAATATATTATATATTCAAAATGGTTAGGGGGATAATATTTTGGAACTAAAGGGGAAGAAGATTGGTTTTTGTTTAACAGGTTCTTTTTATACATTTAAAAATACCTTTGATGAAATGAAAAAAATTATAAAAAAAGGTGGAGAAGTTATCCCTATTATGTCTTATTATGCTTATAACACTGATAGTAAATTTGGAAAAGCTAAAGATTTTGTTAGTGAAGTAGAAAATATCACAGGGAAGAAAGTTATACATAGTATGCAAGAAGCGGAATATATTTCAAATTATAACGAATTAGATATAATGATTATTGCCCCATGTTCACGGAAATACAATTGCAAAGCTTGCAAATTCAATAACAGATACACCAGTATTAGTTGCCTCTAGAACTCATTTAAAAGATAGTAAGCCATTAGTTTTAGGACTTTGTTGTAAAGATGGATTAAGTCTTAATGCTGAAAATATAGGAAAACTACTTAACAGAAGAGATTTATTTTTTGTGCCGTTTAGGCAAGATAATCCAATAACAAAACCATATTCTATATGCTTTGACTATAAATATATAATAAAAACATTAGAAAATGCATTAGATAAAGAACAAATACAACCTTTATTAAATTAAGAACATTTTTTCGTATTTTTTACTAAAAACTATTGACAAGAACTTTTGTTTGAGATATACTCTATCTATATTAAGAATATATGTTCGCAAAACAATATAAATGGGGGTAAAAAATATGAGAAAGTTGAATGTAAAAAGGATTATGAAATTGATTTTAGTAATTGTTGTATTAGTAATAACAATTTTATTATTTATACATTCTACATCATTATCTTATAAAGATACACAATATCGTGAGATATATGTATGTAGTGGTGATACATTATGGGAGATTGCAAAAAATGAACAACAAAACAATAACTATTATAAGGGAAAAGATATTAGAGAGGTAATATTCCATATTAAGAAAATAAATAATTTATCAAGTTCAGATTTAAGTATTAATCAAAAACTATTGATACCTAGTTTATAAAATTTTTTAGGGCACGATATGATATAACGTGCCCAGAGAATTTAACAATAATTTATAAATCAGCTAAAGGATTACTTTCAACAGCTGCTCTTACTTGTTCATTAGCAACATGTGTATAAATTTCAGTAGTAGAAATACTTTCATGTCCTAATAGTTCTTGTAAAGCTCTTATATCAACATTACCATATTGATACATAAGAGTAGCAGCAGTATGTCTTAATTTATGTACAGAATATTTATTAGAATCAATTCCTGCTTTTCTAAGTTCTTCTTTTACAACATATTGTACAGTTCTATTTGCAATTCTTTCATGTCTTTCAGAAAGAAATAGAGCATTTTTATCATCTATCTTTGATACATCATTGGGTCTCACTTTTAAATAAGAATTTATGGCATTAATACATGCTTTATTTAAGTAAATTGTTCTTTCTTTATTTCCTTTTCCAATTACAGTCATTCTATTTTCACTAAAATCAATATCTGTAATATTAATTCCTACTAATTCAGAAAGACGCATACCACAATTCAAAAATAGAGTAATTATAGCATAATCTCTTTGTATATTTCTATTTTGCCTTTCATTAGTAGATACAGCTTGAGCAGCACTTAAAAGAGATTTACTTTCTTCTAAAGATAAGTATTTAGGTAATCTTCTTTCAAGTTTAGGATTTTCTAAATCCTGTGCTGGGTTTTTATCTAATTTAAAATCTTCATCTTTAGAAGATAAATAATGAAAGAAAATTCTAATGCTAGAAGATTTTCTAGATATAGTAGTTGCTTTACAATTTCCGTCAGTTCTTAGCATAGATAAATATGAACGTATATCAGATAATTTTACCTTATTAATAACATCAAAAGGAACATCTTTATATATAATTTTTTTAAACTCATTTTCATCCTTACTTAATGAACAATATCTCTGTTTTATATATCTCAAAAAATTGGCAATATCATAATTGTATTCTTTAACAGAATTAGGTGATTTATTTAAAATAATCAAAGTATAATCTAAAAAGGCATTTAAATAATCTGGATTATCATTACGGTTAATCATAAATATATCTCCTTACATAAAAACATTAACAAATACATTATATAACAATTATAAAATAATTTAAAGGAATTTTTAATTTTATTTCTTAATGTATTTTTCAGTATTGTGAGGTGTGATGGGTAGGGAGAAAGAAGAATAAGTCTATCATCAAAAGAGGAATTTTAATTTTTCTTATTTTTTATATCTAAATTGATATGTTTATAAACTGAACAAATATCACAATTATGGCAAATAGCAATTCTGTCTTCAAATATTAACTTTAAAGTATTAATAAAATCATCTTCAATGTAATCAGCAGGAATATGAATAGTTAAATGTGATGGAAGAACGTTTAATAAATAATTTAATATATAATCATTATCCGAAAATGTTATATCAGATAAGAATTTTGCATTAAAATATTCTTTAGACTTACTATCTATTATCTTCTTATTGTCATCTAATAGAATAGATGTATTATTAAAATATACAAGATGTATATTAGAAACTTTTGAAAAATTTGAACTTATATATAATTTTAAGATATTTATAAATTCAAAGTATTCACGTTCAATCAAATATCTATTTATACATGTATTTAATATATAATCTAATGTTTCATGATATTTTGTAAGTCTAAAATTAAAGAAACCATTTAAAACAATAGAGTGATGTTCTTCTATATATTTAGAAAAAGAATTATATATTGAAAAATATTTATCTTTAAAAAATTCAGTTTTTATAGAACTTTCAGAGTTACATAATTCTAAAATTCTATCTTTTTCTGAAGATGAAAAATAGAAAAAGTTACTATTTAATTCTTTTTTTAATACAAAGGGCTCATAGAATTTTAATA
>CAMUHU010000054.1 GCA_947088765.1 uncultured Clostridium sp.
CAATAAAAACAATAAGAAGAAAAGAACCAGAAATAAAAGACATAAAATTCCTAAAATAAAGTAGGGACGCCCTTTGGGCGTCCGTTTAATTTACTTTATACTTTTACTTCGATATTTTCGAAATTTAATAAATCAGCAGATTTATTTAATATAGGTTGAGCTTTTTCTTTTATAAAATCATCTACTTGATGAGGAGCTCTACCACAAAGGTTATCTGGATTTAATGCTTTCAATATTTCTTCTTTTGTTAATCCAAATGATTTATCATTTGCAATTCTTTCTATTAAGTCATTTGGTCTACCAAATTCTTTAACTTCTTTTGCAGATTCCATTGAATACACTCTTATTTTTTCGTGTAATTCCTGTCTATCTCCACCCTTTAATACTGCATTCATAATTATTTCTTCTGTTGCCATAAATGGTAATTCTTGCATTAAGTTTGATTTTATTACATTTTCATATACTACTATATTTTTGCTTATATTTCCATATAATATTAGTATTGCATCAACAGCTAGAAATGCTTCTGGTACACATATTCTCTTATTAGCAGAATCATCTAAAGTTCTCTCTAACCATTGTGTTGCAGCAGTTATACTTGGGTCTTGTGCTAAAATCATAACATGTCTTGATAATGAGTTTATTCTTTCGCTCCTCATAGGATTTCTTTTATAAGCCATTGCAGATGAACCAATTTGTCCTTTTTCGAAAGGTTCCTCTAATTCTTTTTCATGTTGTAATAATCTCATATCATTAGCAAATTTTGATGCACTTTGGGCAATAGCTGATAACAAATTTAAAACTCTTGAATCTAATTTTCTTGTATAAGTTTGTCCTGATACAGCATAAAATTTATCAAACCCCATTTTTTCTGCGATTTTAGAATCTATTTGTTTAACCTTTTCTTCATCTTTAAATAATTTCATAAAGCTTTCTTGTGTTCCTGTTGTACCCTTACATCCTAATAATTTCATATGTGATTCTACAAACTCTAATTCTTCTAAATCTTCTAATAAATCTTGCATCCAAAGTGTTGCTCTTTTACCTACTGTTGTAAGTTGTGCTGGTTGAAAATGTGTATATCCTAAACATGTAACGCTTTTATTCTTATCTGCAAATTCTTTTAAATTATTAATAACTACTACTAATTTTTGTTTTATAATTTTTAATGCTTCACTCATTAAAATAACATCTGTGTTATCTGTAACAAAGCATGAGGTAGCTCCTAGATGTATTATTGGTTTTGCCTCTGGACATTTTAATCCAAATTCATAGACATGGCTCATTACATCATGTCTACATTCTTTCTCTCTTTCAGCAACAATATCATAATCGATATTATTTACATTTTCTTTCATTTCCCTTATTTGTTCATCTGTAATACTAATTCCTAATTCTTTTTCTGTCTCTGCAAGTGCGACCCATAGTTTCCTCCATGTTGAATATTTAGCACTTGGTGACCAGATTTTGTTCATTTCTTTACTTGCATATCTTCCGCTTAAAGGTGTTACATATATTTCGTTTTCCATTTTTATCTTCCTTTCTTTTAATTGAAAATTTTAAGTAACAAATAATTATTTATCAATATATCTATTTTACCATAAGAATGCACATAATTCAATTTTTCATAAAAAAAACATTGTAGAAATTTATATGAATAAATACCACATGAATTGTAACCAAAAACAAGCAAGTGACAATTTTTAGTTGCAAAAGTATTGAATTTTAATTTATAGGATAATATAATATAAGAATAATAAAAAAAAGACAAAATAGAAATGGAGATAAGAATCCACTTTTGTAAAATTTAACAAACAAAAGGAATAATTTAGTCTGTAAACTAAAATAATATAAAAAAGAAGAAAGGAAGGAAAAATGAGATACTATTTAGAAGAAAAAGAAAAAGTATTAAAGGAATTGAATTCCACAGAGGAAGGACTAACACAGAAGGAAGCAAAACAAAGAAGAGAAAAGTATGGAGCAAACAAACTAGCAGAACCACCAAAGGAACCAATATTTAAGAAGGTTTTAAAGTCAATATTAGACCCTATGATTATAATGCTATTGGTAGCAGCAGGAATATCAGCATTTACAGCAATTATACAAAATGAATCATTTACAGATGTTTTTATAATTTTATTTGTAGTAGCAATTAACACCATATTAGGAATTATTCAAGAAAGCAAAGCAGAAAAAGCAATTGATTCATTAAAGGAAATGACAGCAGTAACATCAAAAGTGTTAAGAGATGGAAAGATGGAAGTCTTAAAAAGTGAAGAACTAGTTCCAGGAGATGTAGTAATATTAGAAGCAGGTGATGCAATTTCTGCTGACTGTAGAATATTAGAAAGTCATAGCATGAAAATAGAAGAAGCAGCAATAACTGGAGAATCAGTACCAGTAAGCAAAATAATTGATATATTACAATTAAAAGAAGAGCAAAAAGATATATCACTAGGTGATAGAAGAAATATGTTATATAGTGGTAGTACAGTAGCATATGGAAGAGGAAAAGCAGTAGTAGTAGAAACAGGAATGAAGACAGAAATTGGAAAAATAGCAGAAGCCTTAAATCAAGCAGTTGAAGAACAAACGCCACTACAAAAGAAAATGGCAGAGTTATCAAAAGTTCTAACTAGAATAGTACTAGCAATAAGTGTATTTGTATTTATATTTGGAATTGTAAGACAAGGAGAATTCACAGGAAAAGTAATACTAGATACATTCCTAACAGCAATTGCATTAGCAGTAGCAGCTATTCCAGAAGGATTACCTGCAGTTGTTACAATCATATTATCAATAGGTGTAACTTCAATGGCTAAACGTAAAGCATTAATAAGGAAATTAACAGCGGTGGAAGCTTTAGGATGTACACAGGTTATATGTTCAGACAAAACAGGAACACTAACACAAAACAAAATGACAGTAGTAGATAAATATACAGACAATGAGGAACTATTAGCCAAAGCAATGGCTTTATGTAATGATTCAAAAATAGGAGAAAATGATGAACATGCACAAGGAGAACCAACAGAAAATGCACTAGTAGAATATGCAAAAAAACTAGGATTATTAAAATCAAAAATTGAAGAACAAACCCCTCGTATAGGAGAAATCCCATTTGATTCAAGTAGAAAAATGATGTCTACAATACATGAAGAAGATGGAAAATATAGACAATATACAAAAGGTGCTTGCGAAATTCTATTAGAAAGATGTACAACATACTTAAAAGGTGGAAAAGTAGAGAAGATAACAGATGAAATAAAAAAAGAAATAATAGAAAAAAGCAAAGAATTTGCAGACAAAGCATATAGAGTACTAGGAGCAGCATATGTAGAATATAGAGAGAAACCAGAAAAATATGAATCAGAAATATTAGAAAAAAATATGACTTTCATAGGCTTTGTTGGAATGATAGATCCATGCAGAAAAGAAGTATATGGTGCAATAGAAGAATGTAGAAAAGCAGGAATAAGACCGATAATGATTACAGGAGACCACAAAGATACTGCTGTAGCAATCGCAAAAGATTTAAAAATAATAAAAGATGAAACAGAAGCTATTACAGGAGCAGAAATTGAGGAATTATCAGACGAAGAATTAACAAAGATTGTAAAGAAATGCTCAGTATATGCACGTGTACAACCAGAACATAAAACTAGAATTGTAAAAGTATTAAAATCACAAAATCTTATAACAGCAATGACAGGAGATGGAGTAAACGATGCACCATCAATAAAATCAGCAGATGTAGGAATTAGTATGGGAATAACAGGTACAGACGTAACAAAAGGAGTTTCAGATGTAGTTTTAGCAGATGACAATTTTGCAACAATAGTAAATGCAGTAGAAGAAGGAAGAAAGATATATGATAATGTAAGAAAGGTATTACAGTTCCAATTATCAACAAACATGGCAGAAGTAGTAGCTGTATTTACATCTTCAGTACTAGGAGTAACAATATTAACACCAGCACATTTATTATGGATTAATATGGTAACAGATAGTGCACCAGGACTTGCATTAGGAATGGAAAAAGCAGAAGGAGATATAATGAAAAGAAAACCTCGTAAAACAGATGAGAGTGTTTTCTCAAATGGTGCAGGAAGAGACATGATAATACATGGATTAATAATGGGATTCTTAGTAGTGCTATCATTCTTTATAGGAGAATACATGGAAACAGGAGTATGGAGACTGGCAGAATCAGGAGACGGGATGTCAATGGCCTTTTTAACCATGAATTTTATAGAAATGTTCCATGCAGTATGTATGCGTTCACAAAGAAATTCAATATTTACAATGAAGAATATGAACTGGTGGTTATTAGGAGCGTTTATATTAACAACCATATTTACATTAGGCATAATTTATATACCATTTTTCGTAAAATTATTTGGCTTTACAAGTATTTCATTTATAGAATTTATAACAGCCTTTGGATTAGCATTTTTAATAGTACCAGTAATCGAAGTAACAAAATTTATAGAAAAACGTTGCAATTCATAACGATATAATTTATAGTAAATTATACCACCTGAACTGTAATTCAATATTTACTATTCACTAAAAAATTAAAAAAACCCTTGTTAAAAAAATAATATTATGATATAAAATATATGAAAGGTGTGACAATCATGGAATTAGATATTGTAAATGAAAATAGAAGAACAGTATTAATAGTAGATGACGAAAAGCCAATCGTAGATATATTAGAATATAATTTAAAAAAAGAAGGGTATAATACACTAATAGCAAATGATGGAATGGAAGCAGTAAACATTGCCTTAGAGCAAAGACCTAATATAATATTATTAGATATAATGTTACCAAAAATGGATGGACTTACAGTCTGCAAAAAAGTAAGAACAGTATTAAACGTGCCAATAATAATGCTAACTGCAAAGGAAGAGGAAATTGATAAAATATTAGGACTTGAGCTTGGTGCAGATGACTATGTTACAAAACCATTTAGTGTAAGAGAATTAATGGCAAGAATAAAAGCAAATCTTAGAAAATATGAATTATCACAAGGAGTATCAGGAGAGGTTGAAATAAAAGACAATAATAGAAAAATAACAATAGGAGATTTACAACTAGACTTAGATAAATTTGAAATAAAAGTTAGAGGAAAGAAAGTAGACTTAACAGTAAGAGAGTTTGAAGTACTAAGATATCTTGCTAATCAACCAGGTCAAGTTGTTTCAAGAGAACTATTGCTTGAAAAAGTATGGGGATATGAATATTTTGGAGATATAAGAACTGTAGATGTTACAGTTAGAAGAATAAGAGAGAAAATTGAAGATGATACAACAGACCCTAAAATATTAGTTACAAAAAGGGGAATAGGGTATTATATTGCCAAACCAGAACAGTAAATATGGTTGAAAAATAATTGCCCATTGGCGTAGTCTGAAAGACATAGCGTGAAAAATTTATGAAATAAATTTTACTCGCTAAAATTGCTACTCAGTCGATTTCTCCTCAACGTGCAAACGCACGCCTGCGGGAATATCTCCTTCGTGCGCCTAGCCAAAGAACAATTCTTTTCCAACCTAAAAGAATAAGAGGGAGACAATGTGTCTACCCTTTATTTTATAATAGGAGGAAACCATGTTAAAAAACGCAAAAGTGAAATTAGCAGTAATTTTAATAATAACAGGACTCATAGGAATACTATCAATAGGAATAACAACAATAATAATATTAGAAGGAATAACAATAGAAAATGGCTCAAAGATAATAAAACAAAGTATATTAAAAATAGAAATCATATTAGGAATTATAGCATTAATATATGCATTATTATCAATATGTATAGGTATATTAATAGCAAAGAAAATAATAGAACCATCCGAAAAACTAATAAAAAAATCAGAAGAAAATGTAAAAGAAGTATCAACACAAAAAAATCAAATAGAAACAATGTTATTACATATGACGGATGGAATTTTAGCATTTGACATGAATGGAAAAATTTCCTTAATAAACCCTGCAGCTACAAGGCTATTAAGAATAATGCCAGAAGACGATACTTTTGAAAAAATCTTTGGAAAATACAATATAGATGTTAACTTAGAAAAAGTAATATACTTAGAAGATTGGACTTCGACAGCGCAAAGAGCAACAATAGGAGATAATTATATATATATGTTTTTTGCATCATTAAGAAATGAGGATGAAACTCCAAATGGAGTTATAGTAGTAATACAAGACATCACAGAACATGTAAAACTAGATAATATGAGAAAAGAATTTGTAGCAGATGTATCACATGAATTAAAAACACCAATAACCTCAATAATGGGATATGCAGACACATTACTAGAAGGAGAATATGACAAAGAAACACAAGGAAAATTCCTAAATGTAATAGCAACAGAAGCAAGAAGAATGGCAAAACTCGTAACAGATTTATTAACATTATCAAAATATGATAATGATGAAGAAAGAACAAGAAAAGTGGAGTTTGACTTAGGGGAATTAGTAAAAAAATGTCAAGAAAAACTACAGATAGAACTACACAAAAAACATCATAAGGCAGAATGTTTTGTAACAGCAAACATACCATCAGTATATGCAGACAAAGATGGAATAGAAAGAGTAGTATTAAACATACTAACAAACAGTATAAAGTACACACCAGAAAAAGGAACAATAAAAATGTATGTAGGTTATATATATAATGACGCATATGTAAAAATAATAGACAATGGGTTAGGAATACCAGAAGAAGACTTAAATAGAATCTTCGAAAGATTTTACAGAGTAGACAAATCTAGAACAAGAGAAATGGGAGGAACAGGACTAGGGTTATCAATAGCCAAAGAGATATTAGACAAAAACAATGGTAGCATAGATATAAAGAGCAAAAAGGATCAGGGGACTGAAGTGGTCATAAGAATACCAATAAAGAAATAATACTAGAGAGAAATTAAATTTCTCTCTAGTATTATTTCTTTATTGGTATGACACTGCGTGAAAAATTTGCGAAGCAAATTTTACTCGCAGTGCAAGAACAACGAAGTTGTTCGAATGACCTATTTCTATATTGATATTCTACGAGAAAAAATATTATTATAAAAAATTGAAACCTGGCAATACTTATTATAGGTGAGAAAAATGAAGATGTATAGAAGGATACATAATGAAAATTATATTGGTAAATTTTTGTTAAAGATAATAGGTATATTTGTAGTAGCAACAATAAGTATTGTTTTGTATGATATGTATTTGAACATAGATGTAGAAAATACTCCTATTGCAGGAGGTGGAACAATTGCATCCACAGAAGAGACAAAAACAGAAAAAGACATATGTGATACTTTAGAAAATGTTTCTAATACAGTTGTTGGAATCTCAAAATTGCAAAGCACAGATTCAACATTCTTTTCTTTAAAAGCGGTAGAAACTTATAATTTGGGAACTGGAGTTATAGTAGCTAAAGAAGGATATATAATAACTAATTATCATGTTAGTGGAAAAAAATCTTCAAAGTGCTATGTAACATTAGATGATGGAAAAGAATATACAGCACAAGTAGTTTGGACAGATGAAAATTTGGATTTAAGTATTTTAAAAATAAATGTAACAAAAGAGGTAAGCTATGCAAAATTAGGAGATTCAGATTCTTTAAGAATTGGACAAGGAGTTTATGCGATAGGAAATCCTCTAGGTGCTGAGTTTCAAAAGACTGTAACATCTGGAATAATAAGTGCATTAGATAGAACTATAAAAATAGAAGACGAACAGAAAAGTTCATATATGGAAGAATTAATACAAACAGATGCATCTATTAATTCAGGTAATAGTGGAGGACCATTAATTGATAAAGAAGGAAATGTAATAGGAATAACCACAGTAAAAATAACAGATGCAGAAGCGATCGGATTTGCTATTCCTATTAATATAATAAAACCTATAATTGAAAAACTACAAGAAACAGGAAAATTTGAAGAACCAAGTTTAGGTTTGTATGTATATGACAAAGAGGCTATTCAGTATATAAACTCCTCTTTAGAATTTGAATATGGTGTATATGTTACAGAGTTAATAACAGATGGTGCGGCAAAGACTGCAGGAATAAGAGTAGGAGATATTGTAGAAAAGATAGATGGAATAAAGTTGAACAAAATTAATGACTTAAGAAGACAAATATATACAAAAAATATAGATGATGAGGTAAAACTTACGATTTTAAGAAATAAGCAAGAATTTGAAATAACAGCGAAATTAACAAAAAAATCATAAAAAAATGAAATATGTTTACAATAATTTTCATATGTGATATAATGCACCCATATTGTAGTGAGCGGTAAGATTAAGAAATAATAAGGAACTAATCTAGGTTTGTGTCTTAGAAAGGGATGAAGAAAAAAATGAATCAAATTCTTTACACAATTCAAAATAATAATGAAAAAAATAGAATGAAAAGCATAATGCTATTTTTTGCTATAACTATTATTATATTTGGACTAATAATGGTATCAATGGGTGGGTATAGAATGGCAACAGCTAAAATAGCAAAAGAAGAAGCAATAGAAGCGGCAACAGTACCAAAGGTTAAACTATATGAAGAAAATAATAAATTAAAAATTAGCATAGAGCACATTAGGGAAATTAAAGATATAATATATTCATGGAATAATGGAGAAGATATACAATTATCTGTATTTTCAGAAAACTTTAATGGAAGCCTTGAAGAAGAAGTAGATATTCCAGGAGGGACAAATACAGTAAATGTTAAAGTAATTGATGTTAAAGGAAAGATGTCGACAGCATCAGGAGAATTCACATATAAAGGAACATACATGGATTTATCTGTAATTGATAATAAGAGCTTAAAGATTATAGTAACAGATATGGTAGGATTACAAGGTGTAACATATCAGTGGAATTCAGGAGAAGTAAAAACAGCATATCCACAAGAAGAAAATCAACAAGTAGTAGAAATAGTTTCAGATATCCCAAATGGTTTAAATACAATAAAAGTTAGAGCTGTGAATAGGGCAAACGCTGTGGAAAATAAAGAAATGCAAGTAAAAGGAGTCACAAAACCAACAATGAAGATAAATTATAATAGTGATAGAACAATGCTAACTCTAAAATTAAATGATGAACAAGGAATAGAATCATATTCGTATAAATTAAGTACAGCACCAATATCAGAAATTGCAGAAAATGGAAATATAAGGGAAGACTTCAAAGACAAATTGGCAATAGTTACATCACAAACAAAACAAGGAAATAGTCAACAATCAATAACAGAACAACTTCCATTTGAACAAGGATTTAATTATTTGGAAATAACTATAAAAAATATTGAAGGTGTAGAAGAAACTTTCTCAGGTTGGTGTGCAAAATAATATGGAAAATTTTATGAAGATAATATATATAGTGGATTTTTTCTTGATATACTCTTTTGCTGGATGGATACTAGAGAGTGTATATAAAACAATTTGTACAAAGAAATTAGTCAACAGTGGTTTTTTATATGGAACATTTTGTCCAATATATGGAATAGGTGCATTAATAATGTATCTATTCCTAAAGTTATGTAATAATCCTATTACAGTATTTTTAACAGGATTTGTAGTATTATCTGTATGGGAATATATAGTTGCTTGGGGATTAGAAAAAATATTTCATGAGACATACTGGGATTACTCAAACTATAAATTTAATATTAATGGTAGAGTATGTTTATTAAACTCAATATTTTGGGGAGCACTTGGAGTAATATTTACATATATTGTTCATCCATTCGTAGAAGCTAGGATAATAAAAATAAATGATATAATATTAATAGTATTTACAGTAATTATATTAATTGGAATGTTAGTAGATGCAATCATAAGTATAATTAAGTTAAATAGTATATCAAAGAAATTATTAGCAATAAAAGAAATAAGAAAAGAAATAAAAGATAAATTACAAGAATTAAAAGCGACTAAAAATACAAGAGAATCTATACAATTAATGATTAATGATTTAAAAGAAAAAGAGGTAAAATTAAAAGAAAAATTAATTAAACAAACAGAAAGAATAAGAAAAGCATTCCCAACAATGAAATCAGAAACATTTAAACAAATAGCAAAATACAGAAGAAAGTAGGAGAAATAAATGAAGCGTGAGATTTATATTATTGATGATGAAAATGATATAATAGTTAATCTAAAAAAGTTATTTGATAAAGAAAAAGATTATATTTTTAAAACAGTAAGAACAGAGCAAATTGATGAAGCCTTAAATAATATCCCATCATTAATAATTATAAATGAAGATTCAATAGAAAGAAAAGTAATTGATGTATGCAAAAAAATAAGAGAAAATGAAGATAATAGTATAACACCAATTATAGTAACAACAGCGAGCGAAAGCAAAAGGCATAGACTGAACATATTAAAAAATCAAGTAGAATTCATTATAAGAAAGCCAGTAGATAATGAGTATTTATACTATACTATAAAAAATCTACTAAGATTAATGGATACAAATAGAAGAATAAGTCCATTAACAGGTTTACCAGGTAATGTTCAAATACAGGCAGAAATGAAAAAGAGAATGTTAAAAAAAGAAGATTTTTATGTTTTGTATTTCGACTTAGACAACTTTAAAGCATATAATGACACATATGGATTTTTAGCAGGAGATGAAATAATAAGACAAACTGCAAAAACAATATTAAATAATATTAATAATGAAGAAACAATACATAACTTTGTTGGGCATATTGGTGGAGACGACTTTGTGGCAATAATAAATGAAATAGAATATGAAGAAATATGCCAGAGCATAATATTAGAATTTGATAAAGAAATACTAGAATACTATACAACAGAAGACAAGAAAAGAGGTTATTTAAAAGTTCCAAATAGAAAAGGAGTAATAGAGGAAATTCCATTAGTATCAATCTCAATAGGAATTGTAGAAGTAGAAAAAAGCAGATTTAATAATGTACTAGAAATAGGGGAAGTAGGTGCACAAGTAAAACATTTAGCAAAAGTAATACAAGGAAGTGCATATGCCATAAATAGAAGAAAATAAAATTTTATTTGTTGTATGAATAATTAATAAAGATTTCTAATATAAATAATATAAGAAAAATAGAGAGGATAAAATTATATTATGATTGTTATTAGAAAAAAGACAATATTAAATTGCTTAATGTTATTTTGTATATGTTATATGTCATATGCTATAATAAAAAATGCAAATAAAGAAGAACAAGTAGTAGCATTGCCAGTAAGTAATAAAGTAATTGTAATAGATGCTGGACATCGGTCGGAGAAGATGGAGGAGCAGTATCAGAAAGTGGAATTTCAGAAGCAAATATAAATTTATCAATTGCCCTAAAATTACAAAATCTATTAGAACAAAGTGGAGCGACAGTAATATTAACAAGATCAACAGACGAAGCAATATACGATACAGATGCTGAAGGCAGTATGAGGAAAAAGAAAGTATCAGACTTAAAAAATAGAGTAAAGATAGGTAATTCATCATCTGCTGATATCTTTGTATCTATACACCTAAATAAAATACCACAGGAACAATATTATGGATGGCAAACATTTTATAAAAATAATGATGAACAAAGTAAACGATTAGCCGAAAGCATACAAAATAATTTAAATGATTCAATACAAAAGGAAAACAATAGACTTGCAAAAACAATTGAAAGCATTTATATAGTTGACAATGTAGAAATACCTATAACTATTGTAGAATGTGGATTTTTATCAAATCAGGAAGAATTAAATAATTTGCAGAATGCAGAATATCAAGAAAGACTAGCGTGGGGGATTTATAATGGAATAATGGATTGGTTTAATAATAGTTGAAAACTAATTTCCTCTATTTCCCTAGGAAAAGCGCGTTAATATTACAAAACAGACACAAAAATTTAACAAATAAATAAAAA
>CAMUHU010000055.1 GCA_947088765.1 uncultured Clostridium sp.
CCGCACTTTTATCTCTAGCAGTTATTGAAGTATCTTTGTATGCAGGAAATGTTACCGCACTCACTTCAACAACTGTTGAAATCGCTTTTACATGTCTTGTCGGATAATCACTATCAAGGTTTTCCCATTCCTCATCCTCTATTCCAAATAAGAATGACATTCCAGTTATATCCCCACGTTCAATTGCACTATATAAATTTCTAGCTTCTGAATTGTTTTCTGTATCTAATTGTACTTCTATTTCCATTCCATCATTATCTACAGTTAGTTTCATTGTTGAATTTTTTGTGTTTTTTCTTGATCTTGCAAGTGGTATTTTAGATTGATCATGATTAACTAAAAATCTAACATCTTCTAAATCTGCCTTTTTTAATGCTCCTCTTTCAATTATTTCTGCAAACATTCCAGCAATATCTGTTTTACTGTCATAGACAATAGGTCTTCCTACAATTATGTTTCCTCTTTTTTCATCCTTTTCTGCTCTAATTTCAAAGTCATAATTTCTTCTAATTAACTCATTCCTCATTTTCTTTACCTCCATCATTATTATTGCTTTGGTTTTCATTTTGCTTTACTTTATTATTTTCGGCATTCGATTTATTACTCGACATTGCAATCTGCCCTGCAAGTTCTTTAAGCGGTCTCATTCCAAATGCTGTACGAAGTTCATTTTTATAACAACTTGCACTATCAACTAATACATCAAATAATTCTATTTTTTGACTTGTATCCATAAAAATTAATTCATGTGGATATAGCAAAATCTTATTTCCAAATCCCTTTTCTCTATCAGTAAATAATGTCATCGAGAAAGACTCTCCAGTTCTTTTTATTATTGGTTCTAAACTCTTTTGATAGAAAGCTTCATACTGTGCTTTTGTATAATCACCTGTTAGGATTGGAAGAGAAACCCCAAAATTTCTTAAGATTTTTTCATCAATAAATTTTAGTGTTGTAGCATCCACTAATTGAACTTTATTTTGCAAAGGTATATATTCTCCTTTGATATCCAAAGGTAAAAAACCACTTTCATTATTAGCAAGCTTTGTTTCAATTTTTTGTATGTTTTTTTCCATTTTTCCATCATCCATTAAGGTATTATATTTAATAACTCCATTAATAGAAAAAGAACTTTTTAATGCTTTTGCTACTCCTTGCAATAAAGTATTATTTAATTCTAATGTTTTTAGCAAAGCTTTATTATCAGGTTGTCCAAATTCATTTCCACCCATAAATTCATTAATTGAATAGCGATATCTAATATGTATTACATCTGAATATCTTAATGTTGTCTCATATCCATTTACAAATTTAAATTTGATAAATAAATTCTTGGTTGGATCTTGCAAAAAAGTAACATCAATTGGTTGTATTGGATAAAGCCCTGTATATTTTTTATTTCCTTTTTCATCTCTATGATATGTTGGAATAATAAAAGCATTATAATTTAAAAATAACTGCCAATATACTTTTTCAAAAAAATCAGTTTGTGTCATACGTTCATTGGGCTGTTCTAACAATTTTTGTATATCACTCTTTTCAACTGGAACTAAATCACTTCCATCTTTTATAATATGAAATGGATTTACTTTAGTTAGCTCTGTTACTAAACAAGATATAGCTTGTTGTACTACATCACTAGCATATATATCTTGACCAAATTGTGAAAAAATAGGAGTATAGCCATTTAATGCATTAGCATATCTTGTATCTTCTTTATTTTTTCTAAACTTATTTATAAAATCAATTAGCCCCATCTTTTTCCACCTCATTTCTCTTTATATCTAAAATATCAGTATTTCTATTGTTCATATAAAATAAATACATAGCTTCTTCTTTATTTTTTGCTTTTATATTTTCAACATAAATATCAGATCCTTTTTGATATTTAATTTTAAATTCTTCCATTAATTCAGCCTCCAGTTTATTTTATAAGTTTATGAAATTCATTACGATAACGTCTATATAATTCATATAAAATTATTAGTGTCACAGCACCATCAATCCTTTTACTAGCTTGTTTCTTTACTTTGACACACATAATATTGCCTAAGTTATCCATCTCTATTGCAGCATTTCCTAAACACCATTTATCCATTGGATTTTTATTATAATTAATTAAATGGTCCTTTAAATCTGCTTCTACCAGTTTCATTGCATTAGACAAAACTTTACCTTGTAAAATCATTTCTGTTTCTAAACTATAATCTTCCATTCTATCGGTAAAAGCTTTTGAAAATCTTTGATCGTATCCAGCAATATAAGATTTTATGTCATATTCCTTATATAGAGAGTAGAAATAATCAGCTACTTTCGATATGTCAATTTCATTTCCCTCATGTATTGTAAGTATTCCTTCTTTTGCCCATTGTTCATATTGAGCTCCTGCTTCTTTATCATTGCTATCTTGTAATTTGCTTTCAGGAATCCAATAGTGAGAATATACATATTTAGTTTTATCATTTGGTTTCATTAATAATATTTTTGCATTTGTTAAGTCAGTTGTTGCAGATAAATCGACTGCACCTAAACAAAAAGAACCCTTAAAATCTTCTAGATTAAATGGTTCTATTTCATAACAATAATCCTCATTCATTAGCCATGCTTGAGCATTATTTTGTTTTATATTAAAATCTTTGCATAGAGTATGCATTCTTTTTGATTTAGATTTTTTAGATTTTTCAATTTCTCCTCGTAAAAACTTCCATTTTTTCACTACACCTAATCCGTGGATTTGATTTGTACCAACTTTGTTCATCTTGCCAAATTTCTTCCTCACTATCTTGTGTATATAGCCAAGGTAGATAGTGAATATCATCAGTTTCATCAAAGAGAACTTCACGTGCATATTTTAATTCATTGTCCAAATATCCATCATTTATAAAACCTTCTGTTGTTAAGTTTATAAAGAATGGCTCATCTTTTGTTGACATGGATTTGTTTCCAGCTTCTGCAATTTCATCATCTGGTGCATCATGGCTTTCATCCATATACATTTTATCAATATTTCTACCATCTTTATTTTGTGTTTTACCTGACATTTTGAATATTGTTATGTTCTTTTTCGTATTACAGATTTCTGACATATTTTTATGTGTAATTTTAGAATGAGGATCTATTCTTTTCCTCATATTGTTTATTTCATTCCAAAGTAGACTTGCTTGTTTGTCATCATTAGATGCACAAACTATATCCATTCCACCTTCTCCAATTCTTAAATCTGTATGAGCATCTGCTGCCATTAGTGTTGTCTTTCCATTTTTTCTTGCAATTAGTAAAAGTACATTTTGAAATCGTCTTACCCATCGTTTTAACTCTTTGTCAAATACTTTAAAAGAATATATTACTTCTATAAAAGCTTTTTCCCATAATAATAATTGCATAGGCATATTGTAGAAAGGTTTTTTACTTTGCAAACACAGATTTTCCATAAAGTCAATTCTCAAATAAGCTTCTTCTGTGTCATATTTATATTTAGGATCTTTTAAATCCTTTACTAGCTTCTGTAATTCTGTTTTTAATTCTATTCCTGCTATTATATTCCCACTTTTAATCTCTTCATAGTATTGTTCTAAAAAAGTCTTATTCATATTGTCTCTTTCTTTCTGCTAACCATTTCTCAACTGCATCCTCTTCAACTTCATGTCCATTAATCATAGAGTATAGCATTCGTATTGCATTCATATAGCTTTGCGAATGTTCCTTATATAATTTTGCTGCAGTTGTTGGTCTTTGTTTTGTTGGATCTTTAGGATGAATTTGTATAAATGGGAACTTTTTTAATTCTTCCATTCTTTCTTCCAAAAATGCTATATTATCTAAAAGTGGATTGATTAATTTTTTCTTATTTTCATCAATATCTTTGAAGATATCATTTAATTCTTCTCTTCTAGTCACTATAAACTCCCTTCTTCTCATATATTTTTCTATTTTTTCAAAAAAAATGAAATTTTTGCCTCGTGTGAAAAAGAGGTACCCCTTACAGTCCCCAAGCACTCCTTTTGATTTCTTGGAGGCGGGCGGGTTATGGTTGATAAGTTTCAAACCATTCTTCTATATATTTGTTCCAATTTTCATTTTTTGATCTACTTAAGCAAACTTCCTTAGCACAATCAACTAGTATGAGCTCAGCTCCTAGCTTATCTGATAGTCTTTGTCTTTCCATCTTCATTGGATAAGTTCCTACTACAAAAGCATTCTGCCAGTTACCTAGTCGCATTTTAATTTGTTCTATTAAATTATTTCTAATTTCAAAAACATTTTGCTGTAGCTTATTTGGTTTATTGTACTTATCGCAGAAGCTAATACATTCCCAAATCTTATCTATATCTACAATTAAATCATCACTTGTTGCTATATTATTAACCCATGTTGACTTGCCGACTACAAGGAGATCCATATACTATATATACTTTCTTAGGTAGTTCATATCCGAATCTATTATGTACTTTGTTATGACATTTGAAGTGAATTAACATTATGTTGTTAGGGTTAAGACTTATGTTGTAATCATTAACATTAGCATTTGTTAATGGTATCTTATGATGTCCAATGCAATCATAAGCCTTTACTATTTCTTCTCCACAATATTCACAAATCAATTTGCCTTCATCATTTACTCTTTCTAATTTCAAATCCTGTAGCAGATTTTGCCACTCTTTAGATTTGTATAATTCATGAGCGTTTTCAAACATAATAATCTATTCCTTTACCATAATTCATTATCGATTTGTTTTTCTTTAAGTTCTAATGTCTTTTTACTAAATCCAAGTTTTATCATATTTTCTCTACTCTTTCTTTTAGCCTCTTGAACTCTAGTAAGTCCATCTTCTATTCTTTGTATTGTATCTATTGTTGGTTCCGCTTCTGTTATTGTTTCTGTGTCTCCACCACTATTTTTCTTTTTGATATGACCTATTGTCATATCTTTTTCTGTCCTTTCTAATTTTCTGATTCTTTCCATCATTCTGTTTTCTCTTATTGTGAGTATTTTATATTCGTGTATATATTCTTGCATTTGTAATTCATCATTAGCACTAATATTATAATTTTTATATAATGCCCATTCCTCTTCTGTTAGCATATTTTTATATATTTTTTCATATTCTCCAGTAACTACTGCGTTGTTATTATTACTAGTTGCACCTTTTCCGCCTTTGTTGTTTTTCGCATTTTGGTTTCCTTTATACAGCTCACTCTTGTTTCTTGTTAGTTTATACTGATTTATAATCTTTTTTAAATCAGACAAAGTAATATTATATTTTTTGAAAATGTCCTTATAGGTCATTCCATTTAAATAATCTGTTTTAATATTTTCTATCTTCTTCTGGGTCAATACAACTCACCCACCTCCATTACTTTTTCTCTAACTCTGCCTTTTGTCCTGTTAAAGTTTCCCAGCGTTTTATAATAACATCACAATATCGAGGATCTAATTCCATCGTATAACATATTCTATTAGTTTGTTCTGCAGCAATTAAACTTGATCCGCTTCCTCCAAATAAATCTACTATTAAGTTGTTTTCTTTACTAGAATTTTTTATTAAATACACTAATAAATCAATAGGCTTCATTGTTGGATGTTCTGCATTTCTTGTTGGTTTATCAAATTCTAATACTGTGTTTTGTGATCTACTATCAATAAAATAATGAGCTTTTCCCTCTTTCCATCCATAAAGAATTGGTTCATGTTTCCATTGATAATCTTGTCTCCCCATAACAAAGGTATTTTTTACCCATACCAAACATTGTGCTAACTTAAATCCTGCATTCTTGAAAGCATTTCTAAAGTTTAGACCTTCTGTATCTGCATAAAATACATAAATAGGACATCCTGCTTTTGCTACTGAATGCATATTTTTGAAAGCATCTATTAAAAGATTATAGAACTCTGTTTCATTCATATTGTCATTTTCTATTTTTCCTGCTGTTCCTTCATAATCTACATTATATGGTGGATCTGTAAGAAGCATATCCGCTTCTTGATTATTCATAAGATGCATAACCTCTTCTTGTTGTGTGCTGTCTCCACATAATAATCGATGCTTTCCTAATTTCCAAATGTCTCCTACTTTTGTTATTGGTTCTTCTATTTCTTCTAATGCCTCTTCTAAATCGAAATCATCTTCATTAGATCCCATTATATCTTTCAAGATATCATCTATTTCATCATTACTAAATCCTGTGATATTCATATCGATATCTGTTTCTTTTAATTCTGCAAGGATTGCTTCTAATTTGTCGTTGTCCCATTCTCCACTAATTTTGTTTAATGCTAGATTTAATGCTTTTTCTTTATTCTTATCTAAATCGACTACAATACATTGAATTTCTTCATATCCTAGTTCTTTAAGTACCTTTAATCTTTGATGACCACCAATTACTGTCATATCTGCATTAATAATTACTGGAGCTACATATCCAAATTCTAAAATACTATTTTTTATCTTTATGTACTCTTCATCTTCAGGTTGTAAATCTTTTCTTGGGTTATATTCTGATGGTTTTAGCTTTAGTATATTTATTTTTTGAATATTCATATTCGACTCCTTCTTTTCAAAACACCTTGTTTCATATATGCAATTTTTACATTCTCTTTTCATACATACATCATATTTCATAGGCATATTCCTTTTATTTTTGGTTGCGGTCAGAGGATTCGAACCTCGTCTTTGGGCTATGACCCCAATGTGCTACCGTTGCACCATCACCGCATATAAAAAAGCCACCTAAAAACAATAAGGTGGCTAATTGAAAAAGAAATGAAGAAATAAAATGAAAATATTTAGTATTTTTGCAATTATAATTATAACATAGCGTTTTTTGAAAAAATACAGAAAAAATATATAAATTTTCTATAATTTTTCTATAATTTTTTATTTTTGTTATATTCTCGTTGCATTTTTGCTACAGAATTTTTTATTGCTTTCGTTATTGCATCATAAGTTTTATTTTTATTTACAGCAATTTCTTCTATGCTCATCTTTTGATAGTATCTCATTTCTATAACATCTTGATTATATTTTTTTAAGATCTTCACAAGATTTTCTACCACTTTTATTTTTAGTTCTAAACATTTAATATATCTTCTCTTATCTGATATTTTGTCTTGTCTTTCTATTACTTGTTTTTCTATACTAGATTCAACATAACCTTTAGCTTTAGGCATTCCATCTAAATTAGCACTTTTTATATCAACAATTTCATTTTCTAGCTCCTGTATTTCCGATTCAGTTATACTTATTCTAGCTTTATATGTATTGTAATTTTCTAATACTTCTTGAACGTTCATCTTTTGCATCCCTCCTATATTTTATAAATAAAGAAAATCAATGCTACACTAATAGTTATTTCAATCATGTTAATTACGCTTTTTGAAATACTATCTTTTTGTTGTATTCCTACTTGCTCATTCATTTCTTTTACTATTTTTGATAATGACAATATTCCTAAAAAGAATATATATATTATTTTTAATGCTAAAAGCATGATACACACCTTCTTTCCGCTTCTTATTTTTCTATCGTGTTCGTTTCTGATTTTTCTATGTAAAAATAATTTTCAAGTGTTTTTTCCTTACAAATTATTATTTCTATCGTTTTTTATTGTTTATCGTTTTGTTTTTGATAATTTACTACTATGTTGTAATACCTGTAAAATGTATATGGTTCCTTATTGTTTCCAATAATTCTGTTTATCTCATTTCGTTGTATTCCTTGACTTTGCAGTAATTTAATGAATTTTTTCTTTGTTATTTTTTTATTGCTTAAGTTCCTAGCTAGACTTTCAGCTATTCCTACCAATGTAGTTGCAAATGATCGTGCTGTTTCTGCTAATGTACCGAAAGCATCTGATAGAGTATTTATAACAGGTTCTAGTGTCTTTTTTACATCATTTATAGTTTCTTTTATTATCGCTTCTACTTTTAGATATTCTTCTTCATTGATATTTATGGTCTTACTATCAGCATCACAAATCAGTTCAGTAATATAGCTTGTCCCTATTATTCTTTCTGCCTGTTCTATTGTAATATTTTCATATTTACATTTTTTCATTTTCCACTCCTATATTCTTATGAATTTCATAATTTCTTTTTATCCATTCTTCACAATAGCAATTAGCTCCTTCTGTTCTTTTACAAAATGGATATCTTCCACAATTTCCACAGCGTTTACTATTTTCCATCTTTTTGTACCTCTTCTTTTATTAAATTCCAATGTTCTGTGCAATAGTCTTTTTTGTTTAATTTATGTGTGCATTTATCACATAAAGGCTTACTACATTGACTCTTTTGAACAGGAATTCCTCCTAAATCAAAATATAATCCATCTTCATAATCACATAATCTTGTTGCTGGTCTAACTTTACATTCTCTACACATGATAGTGTCTGCATCTCTTTTAGGAAATTCAATTACATTATTCATCGTTTGCTTTTCCCTTCTTCTATTGAAAATGTCCAAATCGTGCTGTTTCTTCATAACATTTATTTTTCAAATCTAGATCTTTTATGATATTCTTTAATTTACATTCTTCATATAGTTCAGTAGTTGGTTCAATGCTTCCCATATCGCTATCAATGTAAATTGCTAGTGGTTGTTCGATTCCTATTGCATAGCTTAATTGAACTTCACACCATATTAAATTATGCTTTTGTAAATATTTTTTTGCTATTTCTCTTGCCTTATATGCTCCGCTTCTATCTACTTTTGTAGGATCCTTTCCAGAGAATGCACCACCGCCAACATTAGCAAAAGACTGATATTGATCTACTACGATTTTTCTTCCTGTTAAACCAGCATCCCCTTCAAAGCCTCCAATTTTGAATTTACCTGTTGGATTTATTAAAAACTTTTCTATTATTGTTTCGTATTTATCCGCTATTTCACAACACATATCTATAATTATTTTGTCGGTCTCTTTTCTATCTTCTTCAGTATTTTGATAGCAAACTGTGAACGTCTTTATAGCTTTTAATTCCATATTATCACCGTATAAGCCTGTTATTTGTGCTTTTCCATCTGGTAGGAATCTACTATCATTTTTTCTTAGTTCATCATACCTTTTAGATAACTCTTGTAATATTACCATTGCTGTTGGTAGCATTTGCTCTGTACTATCACAAGCATACCCAAACATCATGCCATTATCTCCTGCTCCATTTACTTCATCATTAGTTCCAAGTGCTATGTCTGGACTTTGTTTTCCTATGTTATCTATGATTTCATAATCAGTAGGATAACCAATGTCTTTTAGAACTCTTTTTGTTATAGTTTCTACATCAATTTTTGCTTTACTTGTTATTTCTCCTGTTATAAATATTTTTTTCTTTCCTCCTACAGTTTCTATTCCACATCTACTGTTTGGATCTTGTTTCAAACATTCATCTAGTATTGCATCACTAATCTGATCACATACTTTATCAGGATGTCCCCTAAATACAATTTCATTGCTATATAATTTCATTTTTTATTCCTCCACTTCTATTTCTCCTACTGTTTGCATTCCTGCAAATACAGTTATTGTTCCGCTTCCTGTTATAATCGAAATCTATTGATGGACTTAATAAATAAGGTCTTACTTGTTTCAATAGCCATTCATAATTTAGCTCGCCATTACACTCTTTTTCAAAATTTGCATTACGATTACCAATATTTATAAATTTAACTTTCATTTCATATTCAACCTTTCATAATACTTCTTGCTCTGTTTCTATAACTATTATAAAGTGCCTCTTTTCCATATCCATTTACATCTAAGTCATCTAGCATAAAATTTATTATTTTATTATTTAAATCTTTTTCATATTGTAATTTTTGTATTATTATATTTCCATCTTTGGCTATTTCTTGAAGTTCTAAAAATTTTATTTGTAATTCCTCTAGGTTCAGTTTTTTTATTTGTTCATTATTATATGTTCTTAGCGTTTCTACTTTTGGCATTTTACTTTCCTCCTTTCTAAACTTTGTATTCTTCTTTTTCGTATTTTTCACACGCAATTATTCCTAATATTTCTACTTGTTCTAGTTTATAACCATTTATCATTAACCAGTCTTGATTACTTCTAGCATCATGATATTTTTTTACAATTGTTATGTATTCACTATCTAGACCTTTTAATTTATATCTTAGAATATCTCTTTCTTTAATCAAATCTTGAATATTTTCGCTATGCTCTACTATGTTAGCTCTTCTAATTATTCCTTTTTTACATTCAATATACTGTGGTAGATAATATTCATTATCTGTTACTTGGTCTATTCTACCAGTTTCTGATCTGACATATTCTCCAATTTCTATTTCATTATAATAACATCCTGTACATCCCATTTTTTCTACACTGCAATCTTGCCATTCTTTGTCATTACATTTCACTTTCGTGTCCTCCTTTTATTTTTCTTCGTAGTCTATGCCACATTTGCATTCCATACACATACCTTCCATATATTTATTGCTTGCTGTTAGTTCTACACCGCAGTTATCACAATATTGTTTTTTCTTTCTCTTTAATTTTGCAATTACTGATCCTTTATTATAATTTTTAGCAATTAAGTATGATGTATATCCATCTAATAGTGTATAATCTGTATCAATAACTATTTGTGATTCAAACTTATGATTTTTTCTATAATATTCAATTTTTTTCTGCATTTTCTTTGGATTCGGCTTTGAAAAAGTCTTAGGTATTTTTATTTTACTTATATCAACTTCAACCGCTGTTTCATTTAATAAAGCATCTATAATAATTGTTTGTAGTTCAGTATGTTTTTCTTGTAAATCAATTATTTCTTCATTTCCCTTCTGTATTTTCAAATAACATCCCTCTATTATCGCAATAACAATCCATAATATTCCACATACTATCCAAGCAATGTTTCTTCCTATAATTCCTGTTGCTATATCTAATATTGCATTCAAAATATACAAAATTATTCTTGCCATTTCTGACTTTTTAAATTTGGTTGCCTCTTCCCATGTTCTCATTTCAAACATTCTGTATTTCCTCCTTTATTTTTTCTTTTTATCTGCAGCATAATATATTGTTGCAAATCAATATTTCTTTTTGTTCTGCAGATATTCAAATCTTGAATTTCATTTTCTAGTTCTGTTATTTTTTCTTTTAGTTTCCTGTTTTCATACATAGCATCATAGTAAAGTTGTTCATAATCTACATCTTTTTCCATTTTTACCTCTTCTTTGCTTTATTTAATACTTTTGCAATTACTGCCCCAGTCTTTGTGAATTCCGCTTCTTTGCTTATTAATTTTCTTTGATTCATAATTAATTCTTCAGCATTAGAAACTAAAATCAAATTATCTAAATCGAAATTACTATGATCACCATCAGCAAATATTACTTTATGACCTGCAGGTATTTTTCCATGTGCTTGTTCATAAATATATCTACTTTTTGACATCCAGTTTTTTTGAAGTTGTCCATCTTTAACTTTTACTAATATAGATCCATCTCTTTTATCTATTCTTTCACTGCCTATAGGTCTGTGATTTGCAGGTATATTCCCCTTCTTAAACATTGTTGCTTTGCATTTTTCGTATTGTTCAGGAGTCATATATCCCTTTTTTCCTTTATTAGCTGGAATATGTCCTTTTTGGAATTGTCCTCCTACTATTCCGCTTCTTAAG
>CAMUHU010000056.1 GCA_947088765.1 uncultured Clostridium sp.
TAGGGCTTATGTTTAAAAATTTTTGGGACATTTTCAAAAATCATTGACATACTTTCAGATAATAGTATATTTTTCTTTTTTTGGTAAATAATTTTATTAAATATATTTTTAGAAAGGTTTATTATGAGTAATTTTTTTAACACAATTCGTAATATATTCGAGTATAAAGAAGAACAGTCTTATGATTTTGTATTACTCGATACAGCTGTTGCACAACAGACACAAGACTTTTATTCTCCTATAACTCAAAAGGTTTTTCCTGTTTGTGATAAAAACATCGAATTTATTAAGGAGAAATATTCTACTTTAATAAATAGTGATATTAAGATTCGTGAATTTTATCTTAATGTCCAAAATAAACAATATAAGTCATTTCTTTTTTACATTGATGGAATGATTAATACTGATTCTATCAATCATTTTGTTTTAAATCCATTAATGTTAAAAAATAAATCTAATACCAATACTTCCGAGGAGCAAGTTATAACTGCACCAGATAAGGTTAATATTGTTAAACAATTTGATATTCAGTCATATATTATGGATTCTCTTATGCCTCAAAATGATGTTAGTACTTCAGAAGATTTTTCTGATATATTTTCTAAAGTTAATACTGGTGTATCTGCTCTTTTTGTTGATACTATACCTACATGTTTTTTAATTGATGCTAAAGGTTTTGAAAAAAGAGGTATTCCTGTTCCACAAAATGAATTCGTAATACGTGGTTCTCAAGAAGCCTTTATTGAGTCTGTTCGTACAAATACTTCTCTTATTAGACGATTAATTAATAGTGAAAATCTAATTATAGAAAACTGTTCAGTTGGAACAGTAAATAAAAATACTTGTTGTATTTGTTATATGAAGAATATTGCAAATCCTGATTTGGTAGCAGAAGTAAAGTACAGAGTTAATAATCTAGCTATTGATGCTATTACTTCTTCTGGCGAGCTTGAACAATTAATAAAAGATTCTCCTTTTGCTCTTCCACAAATGATAGCTACTGAAAGACCTGATAGAGTTGCACATTACTTGTTAGAAGGACGTGTTGCAATTATTGTAAATGGTACTCCTTATGTTTTAGTTGCACCTGGTATTTTTACAGATTTTCTTTCATCTGCCGAAGATATTAATTTACAATATCAGTTTACTAATTTATTGAAATTTATAAGATTTTTTGCTTTGGTAATAACACTGACTTTACCTGGTTTTTATATTGCTATTACTACATTTCATCAAGAAATAATTCCAACAGAATTACTGTTTGCAATTGTTTCGTCTAGAAGTGCAGTTCCTTTTCCTATAATATTCGAAATAATACTTATGGATTTATCATTAGAGTTAATAAGAGAGTCTGGAGTACGTGTTCCTTCTTCTTTAGGTCAAACTATTGGAATTGTTGGACGGTCTGATTCTTGGAGATGCAGCTGTTAGTGCAAATATAGTAAGTCCTATTCTAGTAGTTGTTGTTGCT
The DNA here is from genome assembly GCA_947088765.1 of uncultured Clostridium sp. Lineage (GTDB taxonomy): Bacteria > Bacillota > Clostridia > TANB77 > CAG-508 > CAKPSH01. The sequence goes on from CAMUHU010000056.1 coordinate 1,472, forward strand.
CTTACTGGTCTAACTGCTTTTGCTATTCCTGATTATTCGTTTGGATTCCATATTAGAATAGCAAGATTTATTTATGTTTTTGCTGGTTACTTTGCTGGTTTCTTTGGTTTAGCTTTTGTATTTTTTATACATTTAGGAGTTTTTGCATCATTAGATTCTTTTGGAGTATCTTATCTAAGTCCACATGCTCCTTTTACAGTTAATAATAGTGATGGATATTTATTAGCTCCTATTTGGAAAAGAGAGGATAGAAATTCTTTCTTGGATACTAAACGTAAAAAAAGAGAAGAACATGTTAGTATGAAATGGAAATTTGGAGGTAAAAGCTAGTTTGAAAGAAATAAAAAATCTTTCATAACTATCTTTGAAAAGAAAGGAATGAATTTTAATATGAATTCTTATAAATTAAAATTGCTAGAAGGTATAGCTATTGTACTTACAATTCTTTTGTCACATATCTTATTATCTGTTCCCAGTGAATTAGTAACTACAACAGCTTCAGCTACATTATTAAATATTGTTTTTGTTACAATAATAACACTAATTTTCTTTTTAATAATATATAAATTATTCTCTTTATTTCCTGGGTGTAATATAATAGATATTTCTGAATTTCTTGGTGGTAAAGTTTTTAAATTTATTTATGGAGTTTGTTATATTGCATATATCTTAGTTTTATCTTCTATAATGATTAGGTTATTTGCAGAGGGATTAGCACTTATATCTTTTTCACATATAGATATTGATTTTATAATGCTTCTATTTGTTATTGCTGTTGGAATTTTAAATACTTTTGGATTAAAGGCTATTTCTAGGCTAAATTTAATAATAATTCCATTAATGGTATTAAGTATTGTGTTTATATTTTTTGGCTCTTTTGGAGAATACACTTTTCAAAGAGTATTTCCTCTTTTAGGATATGGTATAAAAGAAACTTTTGTTGATGGAATTAGCAATATATATTCTTTTAGTGGATTATATGTACTATTCTTTATATTTCCACTATTAACTAAAATATCTGAATTTAAAAAGGTTGGTATTACAAGCATTTTGTCATATTCGTTTTTTTTACTACTATCTGTAGCTGCTTTACTTTTCTCTATTCCACAGATTGCAAATACTACTTCTCCTCTATCTTTATATGTACTTGCTAGGCAAATAACTCTTGGAGATTATATTCAGAGTATAGATGCAATTTTCTTATTGATTTGGATACCTTTTATGCTTGCATATTTATCTACAAATATACATTTTGCCCTTACCACATTTAAACAATTAACTAATATAAAATATATATCTGGAGTAGTTTACTGTTTTTGTGCTGTAATCTTTGTTATTGCTCTTGTTATTAAAAATATGCCCGAAATAAATATATTAAGCAATGTTGTATATAAATATTTATCAATAGGATTCGTATTTATATTGAGCCTTGTAATTTTAATTTTAGCTTGCATCAAAAAATTAATATTAAAATTGCTTAAAAAGGAGGCAACTCTTAATGTTTAAAAAAATGTTTTATGTAATGAGTATTATTATCTTTTGTGCTGTTGCTTTTAGCGGATATTTACATGAACAAGATATCAATGATTTAGCTTATGTAATAGCAATTGGGTTTGATATTGGTAATGATGATAAATTAAAATTAACATTTCAAATTTCTATTCCTTCTGGTAATAGCTCTGGTTCTAGCGGTGGTGGAGATGGTTCTAGTAGTAGTGAAAAAGGTGTTAGTGATACTTTAAATCAAACAGTTGAATGTAATAGTTTTAATTCTGGATTGAATACTGCAAATAATATTATAAGTAAAAGGCTTAATTTATCACATTGTAAATATATTATATTTTCTGAGGAACTAGCTTCTCAAGGCATTTCAGACTATATTTATACATTGGAAAATAATATTGAATTACGTTCAAATTGTAATATATTAGTTTCTACTTCTACAGCAGAAGAATTTATTAATAGTTCAACACCTATTTTAGAACATTCTACTTCTAAATATTATGAAATAATAACTACTGCAAGTAGATATAGTGGATATACTTCTAATGCAACTTTAAATACTGTATATACCTCTATTGCTGATGATTTTAGTGAAACTTCTACCATGCTTGGTAATGTTCAAAAAGAAGAAGGTTCAGAAGATGAAAGTTCTTCTGGCGGAGATAGCTCTTCAGAAGAAAGTGGTTCTTCTAGTGGCGGTAATTCTTCTGGAGGTAATAGCTCTTCAAGCGGTCAGACCTCTTCAGAAAATGGTATGCCAACTGACATTATAATTGGTGGGATTGCAGTTTTTAAAAAGGATAAATTAGTTGGTACTCTTTCTAAAGAAGAAACTGTCCCTTATCTAATTGTAACAGATAAATTAAAAGAGTGTGTAGTTTCAATACCTAGTCCTTTTTCAGAAGGTAATTATATAGATTTACACATTTATGATTTCTCCAAAACTAAAAATAGTGTAAAATTAGATAGTTCTGGACCACAGATTACTACTGATGTAACATTAAAATCTACTATTCTTTCTAATGATTTTGATTTTGATTCTTCTTCAAAAGAGGATATAGAAAAAATAATATCTGTAGCTTCTGATCATCTTAAAAACCAAATTATGAGTTATTATGAAAAAACTGCAAGAGAATTCAAATCTGATATTACTGGATTAGGCAAATACGCTGTATATAAATTTCCAACAATAAGTGATTGGGAAAACTATAATTGGCCTGAAAAATTTGAAACTGCAACTTTTGATGTAAATGTTGAGGTTAATATTGAATCAAGTTATTTTATTTCCTAAGGAGGTCATATTTTATGCATTTTATTATTTTTTTGTTTTCTTTATATGCTTTTATTGAAACTATGTCTTATGGAATTTTTGAATACAAAAAAAATTCCAACAAAATAGTTGGAATTTTCATTTGTATGCTTGCTTTTTTTACATTAATAGTTCCTAATTTAATTTTGTGTTAGTTATTATCTTTTGCTGATTCTTTTAATAATTCTAACTGTGATATTAATAATGATTCCATTTTTGCTTTATATATATCAAATTGTTTTTGCAAATCATCTAACTCTTTTTGCTTTAGAATTATCTCACTTTCAACATTTTTTAGTGCTTCTTTTGCTTTTACTTGTGCTTCTGCAATAATGGCGTCTGCTTGCTTTTGTGCTGTTTTCTTAACTTCATCTGCTGTTGTTTGTGCCATTAATAATGTGTTTTGTAATGTTGATTCTATTGATTGATATCTTGTTAAGTCATTTGTTAATTTCTCAGTTCTTCCTCTATTTTCTGTTGCTTCTTTATATATTTTTTCATATTCTACTGTTAATTCATCTAAAAAATCATCTACTTCTTCTACACTATAACCATTTAGAACTTGTTTTGAGAACTTTTTATTTTCTATATCTAAAGGTGTAATCATCTTTTTCCCTCCTCTTATATTGCATATACACATAAGGACAGTCTTTAAGGAGCTGTCCTCTAAATTAGCTATCTTTTTATTTATTTAAGCCATGATACTGAAAGCTTATTTTTCATTTCTTCTCTTCCTGTTTCATTTGATATTTCATAATTTGTTGGAGCTATTAAGAATATTGAGTTAGATACTTTTTGTATATGTGCATCTAAAGCATAAACTCCTCCACTAATAAAGTCTACTATTCTTCTTGCTACATCTTTGTTTACATATTCAAGATTTACAATACAAGATTTCTTTTCTTTTAAAAATTGGCATATTTCTTCTGATTGTTCAAATGTTGTTGGCTGAGAAATTACCATTTTTATTTGTGGTGTTTGTGGCATATTTACCACTTTTGCTTTTCTATTTCCAAATAATTTTTTTCCTTCTACTTCTTCCTCTTCTTCATCCTCTTCTTCATAATCAGTACTATATCCTTTGCTACTTAATACCTCTTCTTCTTCATCTTCATAATCTTCTGATGTAAAAAGTTCTAAAACTTTATTCATTATCCCTGCCATTGTTCTACCTCCTACACGTTTCATTCGTGATTTTCATACATATAGTATCCAACTTTTCGATTTATTTGTCAATACTTTTTTTGATTGTAATATTTTTTTAATATTTCTGTAATATTTTTGTAATATTTTTGTAAAATAAAAAAGGACATAATGTCCTTTATATATTTATGCAAGACCATATTTTTGTTTGAATTTTTCTGCTCTTCCTCCTGTTGTATTTTGTTTCATATTTCCTGTCCAAAAAGGATTGCATTTAGAACAAATATCAACACTCATAGATTTTTTTGTTGATTTTGTTTTTATGACATTTCCACAAGCACATGTTATTGTACTTTCTATAAATTCAGGATGTAAATCTTGTTTCATTTTGTATTCACCTCTTCCTTATCTTTTTCTATAATTATAAAATTTTATTTCTATAAACTTTTATTTTTCAATAATATTGTTATTTTTCTCTTGTTCTAATATATATTTTGCTGACTCGAGAGCTTCTGTTTTTAATGAGGTTTTATTAATTAGCTTAAAAGTTATATTAAATAAAACTGCTATTATTAAAATAACGAATCCTATTTGTTTCCAATATTTTGCTAACATTTTAACATCACCCCTCAAAAACACATAACAATATATATTATTATAGCTATTTTTTATGTTTTTGTCAATAAAATTCTTGTTTTTTTTTATTTAATGTGTTATTATCATTATATTAATAATTTGGGAGGCATTATTATTTTAATGGAAAAGTTAAAAATTTTAGTAAAAAAATTGTGCACACGTGAGATTATTTTATATACAATTTTTGGAGTATTAACTACTTGTGTTAATATTATATCTTTTATGATTTTGTCTTCATTATTTCATATAGAAGAAAATTTTGCAAGTAATATTGGTATTGTTATTGCAGTACTATTTGCTTATTTTACTAATCGCAAATTAGTATTTAATTCAACTGCTTTTACATTTATTGAAAAAATTAAAGAGTTTGGTAAATTTATTTTAGGCAGAACTTTTACAATGATAGTAGAATCTGTTGGTTTTTGGCTTTTATTTTCAATTTTGAATATTACATATTTTGATGGTTTAGTTAGTAAATTGATTATAAGTATTATAGTCATAATTTTAAATTTCTTTATAAGCAAATTTTTTGCATTTAAAAAGTAATGCCTTTGGAGCACAACGGACGAGCACTGCTCTCCCTTACAGTTTGAATTTTCTTATTTTAAAACAAAATTTTATATTTGGGGGCTAATCTTATTTTTGGAGGTCCTTATTTTATGTTTAAATCTTTTTTTAATACAGTGTTATTATCGCTTATTATTATTGTTATTATTTCTATCTTTATCCCAATTTTCTCTTCTTCACCAATTATTTTAAATGAACAATATTATTCAAATTATAATATTAGTTTTTCATCAGTCTCTTATAGCCTACTTGGTCTTTGCTGGCCTCTACCTTCTAATCACAGAATTTCTTCTTATTTTGGGAATAGAGTATCCCCTACTACTGGTGCTTCTAGTTACCATCAAGGAATTGATATTCCTGCTAATGAAAATACTTATTTTTTATCTATCATGGATTCTGAAGTTGTTTCTACTGGATTTAGCGGTAGTGGCGGTTATACTATAGTTTGTTCAGGTGGTCCTTTTAGAATTTCTTATTGCCATGTTTCTTCTAACTTTTTAGTTTCTGTTGGTGATTCATTAGTTGCAGGTCAAGTAATTGGTCAAGTAGGACCAAAATATGTTTATGATGTTATTGGTAATCCTTATCATGATGTTACTGGAAGACCCACAAATGGCTCTACTACTGGTTGCCATTTGCATATTACTATTAAACTTGATGGTAATGCTGTTGATCCTTTGGATTACATTGAGGTCTAATGTATAAGTATTAGGGGCACATGCAATGTGCCCCTACAATATCTTTTCGACTAAACACGTTCCATGTATTCGCCTGTTCTTGTATCAATTTTTATAACATCTCCAATATTTATGAACATTGGTACACTAATTTCTAATCCATTTTCTAGTGTTGCTGGTTTTCCTGATGTAGTTGTAGTGTTTCCTGCAAATCCTGGTTCTGTATATGTTACTTCTAATTCTACAAACATTGGTGGTTCAACTGCAAATACTTTTTCTTTAAATGAAAGTATTTTTACATTCATATTTTCCTTTATATATTTTAAACTATCTCCTAATTGATCTGCATTAAGAGGCATTTGTTCATATGTTTCATTATCCATAAAATAATATAAATCTCCATCACTATACAAATATTGCATTTCTCTTTTTTCGATTTCTGCTCCTTGTAATTTTTCTGATGGATTGAACGTTCTTTCAAGAACTGCACCAGTTATAACATTTTTTATTTTTGTTCTTACAAACGCTGCTCCTTTTCCTGGTTTTACGTGTTGGAATTCTACTACTCTAAATACTGAATTATCTAGTTCAAATGTATTTCCATTTCTTAAATCTCCAGCCATATATACTTCTGCCATTTAAAATCTCTCCTTTTTATTATCTTTATATATTTTACTATATTATAATACTATATATCTCTTGAAAAAACAATAGTTATAGATAATTTTTATGGAAATTTATATAAACTGACGACCAATGGTCGCCCCTACATCTATTATTCATCATTCATTATTCACCATTAATTATTCATTGTGATTTTATATAATAAAATCACACATACAAACCACACTCTCTATATAATTATGTATCCTTTATATGATTTTGTTAATGGTTCACATCCAGATTTTGTTATTAATACAGTATCTTCTATTCTTACTCCAAATTTCCCTGGTATATATATTCCTGGTTCATCTGTAACTATCATATGTTCTCTTAATATATTCTCTTTTCTTAAACCTATTGAAGGTTCTTCATGTACATCTAACCCTACTCCATGTCCTAGTGCATGTGGTAATTCATGTTTATGTATTTTAAAATCATTTTCTACCATTTTAAATAATATTTTTGTGTTTGCTCCATCATACATTTCTTCAAGCGTTTGCTTTTGATTTTTTAGAACTAGATTATATATTTCTTTTATTTCTTCTTTTACATACCCTACGAATATCGTCCTTGTCATGTCTGAGCAATAACCATTATATTTACAGCCAAAGTCTAATGTAATTATATCTCCATTTTCTATAATTTTATCTGTTGGCACAGCATGTGGCATTGATGAATTTACTCCTGATGCAACTATCGAGTCAAATGCTAGTCCACTCGCTCCGTTTGCGATAAAATATCTTTGTATTTCATAAGCTATTTCTTTTTCTGTCATACCGATTTTTATAAAATCTAATAAATACTTAAAACATTTATCTGTTATTTCACATGCTTTTCTTACATTATCTATTTCTTCTTTGTCTTTTATTGTTCTCTGTTTTTCTATTATTTGCTCTGTTTCCATTAAATTATTTATCCTATATTTGTGCATATATTCTTTATATTTAGAGTATGTTACATAATCTTCCTCAAATCCTACATTCTCACAAAAGCAAAAGAAATTTTGGTAATCCTCTCCTGTTATATTTTTTACATCATTTACTATAATTTCATCTGTTATAGTTAAAGTTGATTGTACCATCTCTATGTATCTTGAGTCTGTAATATATATGTTTTCTTTTCTGGTTAATAAGAGTATTCCTTCTGCTTCAATTCCTATTAAATATTTTATATTTACTGGATTTGATATTATCATTCCTTCTATATTTTGAGCCTTTAATTTATTTCTTAAACATTGTAATCTTGGATTCATATGATTTCCTCCTATTCACAAATAATTATTTATTATCCATGCCCTAAAGTAAATATTTGTAGCAATAAGTTTAATAATGAGTTAAGTGGTACAAATATTGCTATATAACATGATATTACTATAAATGGTCCAAATGGAATATATTCACTGGCTTTCTTTTTTCTTATTAATATTAGTATTATGCTTAATATTGCCCCAATTAAGAATGACATAAATATAATAGATACCATACTTGCAAAACCAAAATATAGTCCTAATGCTGCCATAAATTTTACATCACCATATCCCATTGCTTCTTTTCCAGCTATTAGCCCTCCTATTAATGTGATTACAAAAAATGTTCCTCCTCCAACTAACATTCCTTCTATAGCATTTATTGCAAAATTTATATCTGATATTCCACCAATTACTGCTATTATTAGACCAATTTCAAATATAGTCAAATTTAATCTATTTGGTATTATATGTAGTTTATAGTCTATGTAAAAAGCTGATATTAGCATTGGTGATAATATTAAATATTTGTATAAATTAATGTTATCACTAAAATACTTTTGCATTCCATATAAATATAATATTATTAGATTTATTGTTGCATTCAACAACATTAATGGATAGTTCAATTTTAGCTCTTTAAAAAAATCTATTGTCAATATCTTCTTTTTTTCAGGTAACCTTTTATTACACCAATCTATAAATTGACCAGTAAGCATTCCTATTATTGCAACTAGTACATAATACAATATATGAACATCATTTATATACATTTATTTTTCCTCCGTACTCTTTATATATCTTCTTATGAATATATTCTCTATTGGTCTTTTTATTTTAGTATACCATAAATCTTTTTTATCTACTGGTTGTACTAATATTGGTACCATTTCTACTCTATTTGCTCCAATAATATCTGTAAATAATTGGTCTCCTACTACTGCAATTTCTTCACTCTTTTCTATCTCTAATAATTTTTGTGCTCTATAAAAGCCCTTTTTAAATGGTTTTCTAGCAAAATATATATATGGTATCTCAAGCTTTTGTGCTACATCTTTTGCCTTTTCTTCATTACTTGTATTTGATAAAATACATATTCTTATTCCTTGTTTCTTCAAATTATCACACCATTGCTCAGCACCATCTATTATTTTCCTATTAATATCTATTAGAGTATTATCAACGTCTAAAATTAAAGCTTTTATATTATTTTTCCTTAGAAATTCTATACTTATCTCTTTCACGTTTTCTAAATAAAATTTTGGATATAATATCACTTTTGTTCTCCTTAACTAGTTTTATTGTTTGTATTATATATTAAACTTAAAACTATATCAATAGTTTTGATAATTTTTGTTTTTGGGGGATCTTTTTATAATTTTCCATTTCTGACCTTTATATGTGTATAATCTTTATATTCTATTTTATCTGACAGAATTTCTTTTAATTTACTCGGATTTTTTACTAGTTCTTCCTTTTGCACTTTTTTTAATGTTTTAATATGATATTCAAGTTTTGATGCTCTTGTTTTATCTATTGTTCTCCATGCGATTTCTATATTTTTTACATGATGGCTTGCTGTATATTTTGCACCTTTTTTGCCTTTATCTAAATGTTCCTGCATTCTTCTATCTAAATCTGTTGTTATTCCTGTATATAAAGAATTATCTTCACATCTAATTATGTATATATAATATTCTTTATTATTTTTTAATTCATTTTCCATTATTATTTTTTCCTTATAAAAAAATTGACATGAATGGTAATATACCAAGTCATGCCATATAGCTTTAATCTCCTAATGATATTCCTATATTTCTTGCTGTTTTTACTAAGTCATCATCCATTGTTACTCTTCTTATATTGCTACTTTCTGTATTTCCTGATACTGCTCCAATTTCTTTGTTGTTTCCTACAACATCTTCTAATGATACTGAGTCTAATTTTCCATTTTTTAATACTGCTAGTACTCCAAATTTTCCTTGTAATGCAAGTTCCATTGCTTTTGAACCATATTTTGTTGATAGTACTCTATCATATGCTGTTGGTGTTCCTCCTCTTTGCATGTATCCTAAGGTTGTATTTCTTGATTCTAGTCCTGTTAGTTTTTCTAGTTGTTTTGCTACTGTTTCTCCAACTCCACCAAGTTTTGTGTTATCAACACCTGTTCCGTTATCTCTTACACCTTTTACTGTTATTTCTCCATTTAATGGTTTTGCCCCTTCTGCTACTACTACTAGACTAAATCTTTTTCCTATTTCTATTCTAGATTTTATTTTTTCTGCTACTTTGTTTAAATCATATGGTATTTCTGGTATTAATGCAACATCTGCTCCCCCTGCTATTGAAGCTTCTAGTGCAATCCATCCAGCATATCTTCCCATAACTTCTAATACCATTATTCTATGATGTGTTTCTCCTGTTG
>CAMUHU010000057.1 GCA_947088765.1 uncultured Clostridium sp.
TACTTGAATCACTTTTTTTCTATATTTTTTGTTTCACATCAATTGTAACACTACAGAAAATAAAATAAAAAAGTACTTGACAGTTGGCAATATTACATATAAAATATATACTAGGTTAAATATATTCTAAGTAAATAATAACCGAATTAACAGTTTCTAAATAAAAATATATTTAAGAAACTATAATATTCGCTATATTTATTTTGTATAGAGCTTTTATAATACAAATAGAAACTTATACAATATAAAAAATATTAGTTATATATATTATCTGAACATTGAAAATTTAATAGAAAAGAGGAATGAATATGGAAATAATTGCCATAATCGCCACTCTTATAATCTCAGCAATAATTTTTATTCCATTAGGAGTATTAATTAGAAAAAGAATAGCAGAGTCTAAAGTAGAAGGAGCAGAGGGAGAAGCAAAAAGAATATTAGATCTAGCCAAAAAGGAAGCTGAAACAATAAAAAAAGAAGAGGTTTTTAAGGCAAAAGAAGAAATAATAAGTGCCAAAGAAGACTTAGAAAAAGAGATTAGACAGAGAACAGGTGATTTAAATGCTAAGGAAGCAAGAATAACAAAAAGAGAAGAAAACATTGAAAGAAGAACTGAAAATTTTGAACAAAAGGAAAAAGAATTAGAAAAGAAAGCACAAGATATTGAAAATCAAAAAAAGAATTTAGAAGAATTAGAACAAAGAAAAATGTCTGAGCTTGAAAGAATTGCAAAACTATCAGAAGAAGATGCAAAAACAATGCTATTAACAGAAGCAGAAAAACAATTAAAAGTTGAAAAAGCCAATCTACTTAAAGAAATGGATACTCAAATTAAAGAAGAGGCAAATAAGAAAGCAAAGGAAATATTAACATATACAGTTCAAAAATGTGCAGCAGATCATACAGCAGAAACTACAGTATCTATAGTGGCTCTTCCAAATGACGATATGAAGGGGAGAATTATCGGTCGTGAAGGTAGAAATATAAAGGCATTAGAAACATTAACTGGAATAGATTTAATAATAGACGATACACCAGAAGCAGTAGTTATATCAGGATTTGATCCATTAAGAAGAGAAGTTGCAAAAATTGCTTTGGAGAAATTAATTGAAGATGGAAGAATACATCCAGCAAAAATAGAAGAAACAGTTGAAAAAGCAAAAGAAGAAGTTGCAAATACAATTAAATCAGAAGGAGAAAGAGCAACTCTTGAAACTGGGGTAATTGGATTAAATAATGAACTTATAAAACTTATTGGTAAATTAAAATATAGAACAAGCTATGGTCAAAATGTGTTAAATCATTCTATAGAGGTATCAAATCTTGCAAGAATTATGGCAGAAGAACTAGGCTTAGATGCAAAACGTGCAGCTAGAGCAGGATTATTACATGATATAGGAAAAGCATTAGATCATGATATGGAAGGAACACATGTAGAGATTGGTGTAGATGTACTTAAAAAATTCAAAGAAAATGAATTAGTAATAAATGCAGTACAAGCACATCATGGAGATGTTGAGCCTTTAACATTAGAGGCAGTACTAGTACAAGCTGCTGATGCAATTTCTGCGTCAAGACCTGGAGCAAGAAGAGAAACCTTAGAAGCATACATAAAAAGATTGGAAAAACTTGAGGAAATTGCAGATTCTTTTGAAGGTGTTGATAAATCTTATGCAATCCAAGCAGGACGTGAAGTAAGAATTATTGTAAAACCTGATAAAGTTTCAGAAGCTGAAATGACATTAATGGCAAGAGATGTTGCAAAACGTGTAGAAAGTGAAATGGAATATCCAGGACAAATAAAAGTTAATGTAATAAGAGAATCTAGAGCGATAGAATATGCAAAATAAAATTCTTTCTAAATAAAGAAATATAACAAAAATGTAGAGTCACCACTTGGAGGAGTAACATTTGCTTCTCACTACACTCAAAAATATAACTTTCCTATTATACAAAAAACTAGCTTATTATAAGCTAGTTTTTTTTCTAAAAAATACTTGACAAAAACGGATTACAGATGTAATCTATATTATAAGATTACAATTGTAATCTTATATCGAAGTATGAGGAGGAAATATTATGTGTGGAATAGTAGGATTTATAAGTTCAAAAGGAGAAAAAGGAAAAATAATAAAAAAGATGACAGATAAACTAATTCATCGTGGACCAGATGAAGAAGGATTTTATATAGATGAAAACATTGCTTTAGGTCATCGTAGATTATCAATTATAGATTTAGATAATGGAAAACAACCAATTAGTAATAAAAATTTCGTAGTCATATTTAATGGTGAAATATATAATTATATGGAGCTAAAAGCAGAGCTGATGGAAAAGAATCATAAATTTGAAACTGATAGTGATACAGAAGTACTATTACATGGATATGAGGAATGGGGTAATCATCTTCCTGAAAAATTAAGAGGAATGTTTGCATTTGCTATTTGGGATAAAGAAAATAGAAATTTATTTTGTGCACGTGATAATTTTGGAATAAAGCCATTGTATTATTATAAAAATGAAGATGTGTTTATGTTTGCATCAGAAATAAAGGCATTTTTAGAACATCCTCAATTTGAAAAAATATTGAACAAGGATTTAATTAATCTATATCTATCTTTTAGTTTTACACCAACAGATGAAACATTTTTTAAAGGTGTATATTGTTTAGAACCAGGACATACCTTAACATTAAAAGATAATAAAATAAATATAGAGCAATATTATGAAATAAATTTAGAAGAACAGAATAGAGACTTTGATGAGGTAGTAGAAGAAATAAGTAAAACAATGAAAAGTTCAGTAGAATATCATAAAATAAGTGATGTTGAGGTTGGGGCATTTTTATCTAGTGGAATTGATTCTTCATATATTGTGAGTTTAGCAAAACCAAACAGAACATATACAATAGGATATAACTTACCAAAATATAGTGAAATAAGATACACCAAAAAATTGGCAGAAACATTAGGAATTAAGAATATAAGCAAAAAAGTATCTCAAAAAGAATATATGGAAGAAGTTGAAAAAATGCTATATCATATGGATGAACCATGTGCTGACCCATCTGCTATTGCATTATATTCAGTATCAAAATTAGCAAGTAATGATGTAAAGGTTATAATGTCAGGAGAAGGTGCAGATGAATTTTTTGGAGGATATAATACATATAGAGAAGCAATAGATTATAAAGCATATGATAAACTACCATACTGGATTCGCCATTTATTATCTAGAATATTTAGTTATCTACCAGAATTTAAAGGACGTAATTTTATTGTACGTAGAGGGACTAAACTAGAAAATGAATATGTTGGAGTAAATAAAATATTTAGTGATGAAGAAATAAAAAAAGTATTAAATTTTAAAGGTACAATTAAACATAAAGATATAACAAAATCTTTATTTTATAAAAATAAGGATAAAAGTGATATTGTAAAAATGCAAGCAGTAGATATAAAATATTGGCTTGTGAAAAATATTCTTCTAAAAGTAGATAAAATGACAATGGCAAATTCCATTGAAGCAAGGACACCTTTTATAGATAAAGAAGTTTTTAAGGTAGCAAGTACTATGCCACCCAAATGTAAATTATCAAAAGATAATACAAAAATTGCATTAAGAGAAGCAAGTAAAAAGGATATTCCAAATGAAGCCTATAAAAAGAAAAAATTGGGATTTCCAGTACCAATAAGGGAGTGGATGAGAGAAGATGTAATATATAGTGAAATAAAACAAACAGTGGAGCAGGACTTTGTTAGTGAATTTTTTAACCAAGAATATGTAATCAAATTATTAGAACAACATAAGAATCATAAAAGAGATAACTATAAAAAAATTTGGGCAATATATTGTTTTATAAAATGGTATGAAATATATTTTATGAGATAAATTACTTGACAAGATAATTAAAATATTATAATCTTATACAGGGTTACATTTGTAACCTTATAGAAAGGAGAAAATGATGCCAAATAAATATGATATAACTGATGCTGAGCTAGAGATTATGCAAGTATTATGGAAAAATAAAGAATGTGACTTAAATACTATTATAGAAGAATTAAATGGAGAAACAGATAAAAATAGAAATACTGTAAAAACTTTATTAAGAAGATTAATACTAAAAGGTTCTGTTGAATCGAAAAAGATAAATTTAAAAGATACAGTGTATGTGCCAAAGGTAAAAAAAGATAAATTTTTATCTAATCAAAACGACAACTTTCTAAAAAAACTATACAATGGAAAAACAGGAAATTTATTATTAAATTTCGTAGAAAATAAAAAAGTATCAAAAGAGGAATTACAAAAACTAATAGACATATTAGAAAGTGAGGACTAAAAATGTTAGAACTATTAATGAATCTAGGTGAAATTATATCTCCAATATTTTATAAGCTGTTATATATGTCAATTATAGGAACAATATTAGGAATACTAATTTTGATACTAACAAAACTTTTTGATAATAAACTTTCTGCAAAATGGAAATCTTTAATGTGGATAATACCACTAATATTTTTAATTATACCAATACAAAGAATTGAAATAAAAACTCCTAATAGCATACCTATAAGTTCAACCATAGACAAAGTAGAAAATATTTTTAATAGTGTAGAACCAATAGAGCATAAAGAATTAAATAAAGGTACATATAAATTGACAGAATCACAAACAGTACAATTAGAAGAAATACAAAATAATGAGAATCCCAAATATGATACAAAAGAAATTATATTAAATATGATAATACCACTATTATGGTTAATAGTTTCTATAATGGGATTATTCGTATTTATAATAGGAAATATAAGTCTAATATCTAAAGTAAGAAAAACTAAAAAAGTTAAAGATTATAGAATTAAAGCTATACAGAGAAATTGTAAGAGAAAACTAAAAATACATAAAAATATAGAAATAAGAAGTCAAAAGGCTAATACTTCTCCATGTATTTATGGAATAATGCGTCCTAAAATATTAGTTCCAGAGGGCTTTACAGAAAAAGAAGATGAAATTATAGAAAATGTATTTATGCATGAATTATCACATTATAAAAGAAAAGATATGATAACTAATTTTATATTAATAATAATTACATCTTTGCATTGGTTTAATCCTTTCGTATATGCTCTTTTTAAAAAAATAAGGCAAGAAATGGAACTAGCAACAGATGAAATAGCTTTAAGTAAAATGAATAAAGATGAAAAAAAGAAATATGGATTAACATTAATAAATTTATTACAAACATATCAAAATGAGCAATTAGCAACTAAAATGTTATGTATTATAGATGATAATAAGAGTATGGAAAAAAGGATAATGATGATAAAATTATCTACAAAATTAAAAAAACATAGAATATCTATTATAATATTTATTTTAAGTATTTTGCTTTGTGTGATAAGCCCATTTTTATTAAAAACAACAAATGAAATAAATGCTTATTCACTTTCAGATGAAGATAAACTATATGACCAAGTACAACAATATCTTATTAAATTAGCGGAGGAAATTCATTATTTAGAAAGACCTGAGTTTGCTAATAATAGTGATAATTTTAGAGTTTTTAGTGATATAGTTAAATTAGGTATTAGACAAAATGAAGACGAAACATATGTATATATATGGGCATTAATTAAAACTTACTATGCACAAGAAGAATTATCAAGTAGTGGAAGTTCAATGCCATATAAATTTACTATAAAGAACAATCAAATTATAGATTATAAAATACCAACAGATGGTATAGATTATGGAGATTCAATAAAAGAGATTTTTCCAGAAGATATAAGAGAAAAATTGGAGAAATGTGAAAATCTATTAGATGAAGAAAAACTTGATAATGAGGCAAAAGAGTATTACAGATATCTTGATATTAATGGTAATTTAGAAGATGAAAAATTGAGCAATGAAGAATATATTAATTTAAAATCTAACCAGCAAGAAATAAATAAACTCGTAGGAATATGGAAACCATTTAAAGCAGAGTATAATGGAGAGGAAATTTCTTTAAGGTCTATATATGGTTCTGGAATAGAATATGGTGGAGAATTGAGGTTTAATCATAATGGGACATATACAGAATTTATAGGAGTATATTCTGATGAAACAATTAATGATTTACAAGGAACATATACTATATATGGAAATGGTGAAAAAGCTTTATTAAAAACTAATAATGGTGAAAAAAAGGTAGTAGAATGTCTAGAAAGCAGTAATGTAAATGCTGATGAAGCTACTATAGTAGAAAGATTAGAAAACGGAACTTGTATATACTTAAAAAAACAATAATTTTTAGGAAAATTTTTAGGAAATTTGATAAATAATTGCCTATTATAAAACTTTATGATATACTATTTACAAAATTATTTATGGAGGATAGAAATGTCTGAAGAAACTAATGAAGAGATAGAAAAATTACAAAAAAAGTTAGAGTATATAGGATTAGATTTTGACAATATTCCTGAATTTTTAAGAAATACAGAAAATGTAGACTTTATACCAGAGAAATCATATTCAGAAGAAACGTACAGGGTTTATAAATATGTACCTATTAATGACATACAAATAATTTTTACAAAAGCTAATAGGATGAATTCAATACAAGAAAAATATAAAAGTATTAGTCCAATATATTCATATCTTGTACCAGAAAATGAAGAAGATATAATAAAACATAGCACTTTTTTAAAGATGTTACAGACTGTTGAAATTGAAGAAATAGAAGAAATAAGTAAACAACAGGATAAATTAAATAATGAAATACCATTTTTAATAAAATATGACAAAAATTATCTGTGGGAGATATATTATTCAAATCACTTGCATAAATATTTTATGTTGGTAACAACAGAAGATAAAGAATATGAGAGTTTCTTCTATGTATTAAGAGAGCAATTAAAAAATAGAAATAAAGATAAAAAAATTTTTGTGCCAATAACATATATGGATTATTCAAATAATCTCTTAACTAAAGATGAATTCAAAGATTTAGAAAAATATGTATTAAAATTTACTAGTGAATGGCCAATGATATATGAAATATATGATAAAGATGGGCATCCATCAATACAAATATGTGGTAAAACAGTAGTTTATGGTAAACTAGAAAGTATTTATAAAATTAAATTAGACAATAAAGAAATTGCAACTAAATTTTTCAAATTAATAAAAGCATTATTTATATTAGAAACAGAATTTCCACATGATTATAAATTTGATATACAGATATCACAAAATGGTGGATTAGAATTAGTATATAATTCAAAAATAATAACATATGAAATTTTAGGAAACTTTATAAAAGAAGAGTATAAAAAGAAATCAGAATATCTTCGTATACTAAAAAAAGAAGAAAAGATATTAAAAGAAGTATTAGACAACTTAAAAAGAGTAGAATCAGAAAGAGAAAAAGAATACTTGCTAAAACAAAATCAGGTAGCTACATATTTAAAATGTAGAAAAACCTTTTTTGGAAAAGTCAGATATTTCTTTAAAGGAAAATTAAAAGAAGAAATAAATAATAGATTAGAATTACCAGAACCAAAAATTGAAATAAACGAAGAAGAAATAAAACAAGAATATGAAAAAGATTTTTATACAATAGAAGATTTAATAAAATTGTGTAAAGAATTAAATGAAATTTCTAATACAGTTAAAGGTATTAAAATGGATAAAACTGCATTAGAAATAAAAAACAACCAATTAAAAGTAAAAATCAATAATGCTACAAAATTTATAGAAGAAATAGATAGCCATAGAAAAAGCATTTTTGAGTTTTGGAGATTTGCCAATAAGGATAATGGATTAGCATTAGAAAGTGGAACAATAGAAGAAAAGAAAGAAGAAAAAAATAAAATTTCAGAGCTATATTTTGATTACATAGAAGATATAGAAGAAATTACTGTAAGAATTGACGAATTGCAAAGAAAAATACTATCAAAAGAAGATACAGATAATATATTTTTAGCTGTAACGAAGTTTTTAAATCCTATGAATGCTATAAAAAGCGGTAAACAATACAACTTTACAGCAGAATTAGAAGATATAAAAAACGATTTAAGAAGTATTGAATTATTATTTGGAAAAGAAGAATTTGATATATTTGGCAGTTCAGTGGAAGATAAAACTAAAATAGATATAATAAAAAACAAAAAGCACAGAGAAAATAAAAAAGTTGAGCATAAAATACTAAAAATTAATAAAGAAACTGATACAATAGAATTTGTATCATATCTTCATGGTATCATTAATTCACTAGACAAGGTTTATGAAAAGAACAATTTAGGAATAAAATTAAATGTATATCAAGTATCAGAAAAATCATTAAACATAGAGGGTTATGGAATTTTTAATATTAATCCGCAAAATGCACTAAGAAAAATAAAGAATGAACCTATAATTAATTTATATACTATACATTTAAAATCTACAAGTCCAGCAATTGGTTTGTCTAATATAATATATTATGATAATTTTAATGAGACTTTACCTATTGGGATGGATATATCAGATGAGGTATTATTAGATATTAGTAAATTAGATTTAGAATTAAAAAGACAGAAATTATTTAGAATAAATGTAATAATTAATGAACAAGATATACAGACAAAAACAATATGTGCATATGAATATGAAGTTAGAGATAATTAACCCCCGAAAGGAGAATAAACTTTATGAAAAAGAAGAGAAAACCGAACTTTTTAGCAATATTATTATTTCTTTGTATTTTGGTGTGTATTTTAATTGCAGTTTCATATTTATACAATAAAGAGCAAAAGAGAAAAATCTTATCAAGTATTGAAGACGAAATAATAGAAGTTAATAATTATTATTTATATGGAACACATTTTAACTTAGAAGGCAAAATAAAGGGAATATCAACTAATAATATAAAAGACATAAAATTTACATTAGTTGATATTTCAGAAAATGAAAAAGAATATGATGCAATATATGAAATAGATGGAAATGAATTAAACCTTACTACATCAAAGCTTATAAATGAAGGCATATATTTAGAAGATATTGAAAGCGGAAAGTATTTTCTGTTTTTAAAAATAAAATACTCAAACGATGAAATTAAATATTATTCAATGAGAAATAATACTAATTATCAAGACTTAGAATACTATACGATTACAAAAAATAGAACAAATAAAAAGATAGATATAGGATTTGATATATTTAAATCAAATGATAAAGACATGTTTTATATCAAATTTAATATAGTAAAGGTAAAATTACCTCAAAGTGTTTATGATATTTCTATTGATCCAGGACATGGAGGAAGTGACCCAGGAGCAATTTCAGGGCAATATAAAGAAGCAGAAATAGCGATGAAGCATAGTGCAGAATTAAAAGACAAATTAGAAGCGTTAGGATTAAAAGTTATATTAACAAGAGATGGAACAGAGGATACATCAGAAACTAGCAAATTTGGCGTTTATAGTGTATATGATTTTGAAGGAAGAGTTAATATTGTAGGAAGAGCAAAAGTAAAATACAATTTTTCAATACATATTAATAGTTTTGATACAAATACACTAAGTGGAACAGAAATATATGCGCCATCAAATGCATCATTAAAAATTGCGCAATCATTAGCAGATAATATAGTTAGTATAGCAAAAACTACATATTCAACAAGAAATACAGATAAAGTATCAGATGGTGTCTATGTTAGAACATTTACAGACACTGAAATCGTAGAATCAGCTGAGACCGCTCAGAAAAAAGGATTTGAGCCATATAATATAACAACATCAACTCCATATTTATATATGATAAGAGAAGTTGGAGGTAAAACAACAGGAGCATATATTGATGGAAGAAATAAAGGTATTGGAACTAATATGTATTACAATTCTAATATAGGAGTAGAAAGTTATTTAATAGAATTAGGATATATAATAAATAAAACAGACTTAAATAATATGTTAAATAATCAAACATCATATATTGAAGCTATAGCAAAATCCATACAAGAAAACATTTGCAAAGAATAAAATGAATATAACTACACATAATAATAACAAATAAAAACAAAAAATATTTTGTTTTTAAGAAAGGATTGATATTATTATGAAAGTTAAAGATTGTATGACAAATTCAGTATGCAATTGCACACCAGAAACAACAATACAAGATGTAGCAAAGAAAATGTGTTCGAACCATATAGGTTGTTTACCTGTATGCGATAATACAAATAATATTGTAGGATTAATAACAGATAGAGATATTGTATTAAGAAGTGTTGCATGTGGAAAAGACTCAAAAACTACACCAATAAGTGAAATAATGACTACAGATGTTTGCTGTTGTAATAGTAATGATGAAGTAAATGAAGCAGAAAAATTAATGGGAACAATGCAAATAAAAAGAATACCTGTATTAGATAATAATAAAGTAGTAGGAATGATAACAGTTGGAAACTTAGTAAATGATTCAAAAGTAACAAGTATTGAAGTATCTAATACTGTAGAAAATATATGTCATTGTGGACCAAATGCTAAAAATAATGAATAATCTAATGGCACAAAAATAAGATGAAGCAAAACTGGGTCTGACAGAAGAAATTTCGATTTTTTCTGTCAGACCCACGTATGTCTTACTATATGGCTCAATAGACCATGTAGGACTCTAATAGATGAGATAGTAGGTATATAAATAATAGCGAATGAAGCAAAATTAAACTAAATCATTCATATTGTAAAATCCATTTGGTTGATTTACTAGAAATTCAGCAGCCTTTAATGCTCCATCAGCGAAAAGATTTCTAGAGTATGAAGTATGTTTTATTTCAAAGGTTTCATAAGGACTAAAGAATTGAACAGTATGTTCTCCAACAATATTACCACCACGAATTGATGAGAAGCCTATTTCATTTGGTGAACGTTTTTCAGATTTAGAATGTCTATCAAATACATATTCTTTTTTATTATCAAAAACTTTATTTATAGCATCTGCAAGAAGAAGTGCTGTTCCACTAGGAGAATCCTTTTTCTGATTATGATGAGTTTCTATAATTTCTATATCTGAGCTAGATAATTTTTTAGCAACTTCTGCTACAATTTTTGACATTAAATTTATAGCAAAAGACATATTTGAAGATTTAAATATAGGTAAATTTTTACTATATTCTTTTATAATATCTTCTTCTTCTTCTGTGAACCCAGTAGTTGCTATAACAATTGGAATATTATTTTTAGAAGCGTACTCTAACATATTTAAAGTTGCTGTTGTGTACGAAAAGTCGACTATTATATCAATCTTTACATTAATATCTTTAAAATCATTAAAAATAGGGAATGTAGAAGTTTCATCTTTAGTGATATCAAAGCCTCCTACTAAATTTAAATTATCGAAATTTTCAATTTGAGAAATTATGGTACGTCCCATACGACCATTACATCCATTTACAAAAACATTTATCATTATTAATTATCCTCGTATAATATATTTACAATCAATTTTATAAGTTTAATTTACATTAAATAA
>CAMUHU010000058.1 GCA_947088765.1 uncultured Clostridium sp.
GTATTTCTTTCAATTAATTTTGTAAATACTCCACCATATGTTTCAATACCTAATGATAATGGTGTTACATCTAGTAATACTAAGTCTTGAACATCTCCTGATAGTACTCCACCTTGTATTCCTGCACCTACCGCAACACATTCATCTGGGTTAATTCCTTTATCTGCATCTTTTCCTGTAATTTTCTTAACTGCCTCTTGAACAGCTGGAACTCTTGTAGAACCACCTACTAATAATACTTTATTTAATTCATTAGCTGATATTCCTGCATCTTTTAATGCTTGATTTACTGGTCCTTCAGTAGCTTCTATTAAATCTTTTATTAATTCCTCAAATTTAGCTCTTGTTAAATTAATATCTAAATGTTTTGGTCCTGAGGCATCTGCTGTTATAAATGGTAAATTAATATTTGTTTGACCTACTCCTGATAAGTCTTTTTTAGCCTTTTCAGCAGCTTCTTTTAATCTTTGCATTGCCATTTTATCTTTACTTAAATCTATTCCTTGATCTTTCTTAAATTCTGCTACTAAGTAATCTATAATTCTTTGGTCAAAATCGTCTCCTCCTAAATGTGTATTACCATTTGTTGCTAGAACTTCAAATACTCCATCTCCAATGTCCAGTATTGAAACATCAAATGTTCCTCCTCCTAAGTCATAAATCATTATTTTTTGGTCTTTTTCTTTATCCATTCCGTATGCAAGTGCTGCTGCTGTTGGTTCGTTTATAATTCTTAGAACTTCAAGTCCTGCTATTTTTCCAGCATCTTTAGTTGCCTGTCTTTGGCTATCACTAAAATAAGCTGGAACTGTTATAACAGCTTGTGTAACTTTATCTCCTAAATAGTTTTCTGCATCTGCTTTTAGTTTTTGTAAAATCATAGCAGATATTTCTTGTGGTGAGAATTTATCTCCTTCTATTGTAACTTTTTCATCTGTTCCCATTTTTCTTTTTATTGATATAACTGTATTATCAGGATTTGTAACTGCTTGACGTTTTGCAATTTGTCCTACTAATCTTTCTCCATTTTTTGAGAAAGCTACTATTGAAGGGGTAGTTCTATCTCCCTCAGCATTTGGTATAACTACTGGTTCTCCTCCTTCCATAACTGCTACACATGAATTTGTTGTTCCTAAGTCGATTCCTATAATTTTTCCCATTTTAAATTCCTCCTAAAAAACTTTTTATTTTATACAATCTTTTGTAAATTTATATTTATTGAATTTTAAGAATTCCTAGGCAATGATAATCGCAAAGAACTTCTAATAATTCCCATATTTATACAGTATGGAACTTTTTCCATTGGTATAAGATTTCCTACTGTATAAATAAAAAATAATAACATTATTGATTGACTACAACCATTGCATGTCTAATAACTTTATCTCCCATTTTGTAGCCCTTTCTAAATTCTTCTATAATTTCTTGACTTTCCTTTGTATCATCTTGAACAATACTTACTGCCTCATGTAAAATTGGATTAAATATTTCTCCTTCTGTCTTTATTTCCTCTAATCCAAAAGATTTTAATACATCTTTAAATTGTTTTGCAACTAATTCCATTCCTTGCTTGTATCCTTCATCTCCTGTATTAGTATTTATTGCTTTTTCTAAATTATCCATTACAGGTAAAAAAGCCATCATAATGTCTGCAACTAATGAATTATATAATTGTTCTCTTTCTTTTGATGCTCTTTTTTTATAATTATCAAATTCTGCCATTAAACGTTTTAATCTATCTGTTGTGTTGTCTAAATCTTCTTGTAATTTTTGAACATCAACATCTATATCTATGTTTTCTATATTTTCTTCTACAATATTTTCATCTAATTCATCATTATTCATTTTTAATATCATCCTTTCCATTAGTACCATCATTATCGTTTAAAATTTTATTTATATATTTCATTACAGAAATAACTTTAGAATAATTCATTCTCTTAGGTCCTATTATTCCTATTGTTCCCATATCTCTATTTCCTACTGAGTGTTTAAATGTTATTATACTAAAGTCTTTTAACTCTTCACTTTTATTTTCATCACCAATATATATTTGAATGTCATCTGCTACTCCACTTTTTAATATGTCCAACATTGTGTCATTTTCATCTAATACATTTACAAAATTTCTAGCAGTATCTAAACTTTTGAATTCTGGCAAATCAAAATTTTTATTTCTTCCTTCTAAATAAACTCTTTCATCTTGTTTTACCATTTTCCTAATTTCTTCAATTATTGTTTTTATTATGTTAATACTATAATGTAATTCATTAAAAATATATTCTTCTAATGGTTTATCAATCATTTCTATTGGTTTGCCTTTTAATTTGTTATTAAATAAACGTGTTAAAGTATCTACCTGTTCTTGTGTAATATCTTCATCAAATTTTATAATTGTTTCTTTTATTAGTCCAAGTTCTGTAACTATTATTGCCATTAACATTCTAGAGCCTAACATTACAAATTTTATTTCTTCTATATTTTGTTTTGAAGATTCTGGTCCTACACTTACTGTTGTATAGTGCGTTATTTCTGAAATTGTACTTGTTGTGATTTTGGTTAGCTCTTCAAGTTGATTTACTTTTGTTTCAAGTTTTTCTCCTATATATTTAATTTCTTCTAAACTTATGTCATCATAATTTAATAGTTCATCTACATATAGTCTATATCCTTTTGCAGATGGTACTCTACCTGAGGATGTATGTGTTTTCTCAATATAGCCTATTTTTTCAAGTTCTGCCATATCATTTCTAACAGTTGCGCTACTAATATTAGGTTCATATTTCTGTACTATAGTATTTGAACTAACTGGTTCTGCAGTTTCTATATATTCATCTACTATTGCACGCAAGATTTTCTTTTTGCGTTCTTCCATTATATATCCCCTTTCAATCTGTATGCTTAGCACTCTTTTTGATTGACTGCTAATATAATACAATAAAAATTAGCACTTGTCAATACTTTGTGCTAATTTTTTTATATTTTTATCCTTGATGGCACATGCAATGTGCCCCCATATATGTATTTATTATTTTAGTTTTTTAAATTTTATAATATTTTACATTTATTACATAGCCCATTAAGATTAATATACGAATGGTCTGTGTCTGCCTCAATTTCTTGCCCTAATTTTCTCATTTCTCCATATAACCTTCTTAATTGTATATCATACAAATATATATCTTCTATCATTCCACATTTTGAACATTCAAATGTAATTTTAGGTAATCCACTAGCATCATATCTTTCGGGTCCACCAGTTCTTGATTTTATCTTTATAATTAACCCTTGCTCACATAAATGCTCTAAAATAGATTGTACTCTTCTTAATGATACATCTGGCATATCGTTTTTTATTTCCATATATATTTTTTCAGCAGTCGGGCAATCTTTTCTAGTTTTTAGCATTTTTAAAATAGTACTAGTTGGTTTGCTCATATCTTAATTCCCTTTCTTATATTTTCTAAAGTGTCACAATTCCTTGCGTTTCTATGTTTTCTTAATTTTATTATATTATCTTTTAGAAATTTGTCAATATATTTTAAAAAACTTGTTTCTTTTTTTGTTTTTATGTGATAAAATGTTTAAAAAGATAAAGAATAATATAGAGGTGGTTTTTATGGAGTTTAAAAAATGTGCTCGTTGTGGATGTTTTTTCGTATCACATGTTGAGGTCTGTCCAAAATGTCTTCCAAAGGATAGATGTGATATTTCTAAGTTGACAGATTATATTAATGATAATAATATTACAGATTCTACAATATCTAATTTATCAGTTAATACAGGTATAACTTTGAAAAATATTAATAGATATTTAGATTCAAATGTTATTCCTAAAGTAAATTTATAAATTCTTTAGAGGGATTTTTTATATCCCTCTTTTAGTTTTCCCGTCATAGGCGGATCAAAAGATTACCTCAATTCGGACTAATTTCAATGCATTACATCGTTAGGGGATTTAATTTTTATTTCATATTTTTTATTTATTGTTAATATACATATTGGTATGAATCGTTTTAAACTTTTTTTATTTAATACAGTTATTTTGACAGTAACCTCAATTTTAATTAGAGCTATTGATATGTTTTTTAGTGTATATGTTGCAAATAAGATTGGAAGTGAAGGTTCTGGCCTTTTTGAACTTATAATGTCTATATATCTTTTTGCAACTACTATTGCTAATGCTGGTATAAGCCTTGCTGCAACACGTATCGTTGCTGAAGAGGTTGATACAAATGGCTCTAGCGGTGTTACTATTGCTATGAGAAAGTGTATTTTTTATAGCCTTTTTTTTGGTGTATTAGCAGCTATCATATTATTTTTGTGTACCCCTTTTTTAGTATCTAAATTATTAATGAATAAAATATCTACAAAACCCTTATATATATTGGCTGTAAGTCTCCCTTTTGTTTCAATTACAACTTCTCTTTCTGGATATTTTTCTGGTGTTAGAAAAGTATCAAAGAGTTCTTTTATAAGAACTTCTAGTTTATTTATTAGAGTTGCACTTACATGTTTATTTTTGTATATTTTTCCTGCTAATAATATAGATTTAGTATGCTCATTTTTAGTACTTTCTAGTACTATTGCTAGTATTTTTGAATTTTTATTTTCTTACATTCTTTATTATATTGATAAAAAGAAGCTATGTACTACAAATATGAGAAATAATAATTATTTATCGAAGATTTTAAAAATTTCTTTACCAGTGGCTGTTACATCTATTATACGTTCTGGCCTTTCTACTTTAAAGCAGTCTTTAATACCTATACGTTTGGAAAAATTTACACATTCTTCTGACCTTGCATTTTCTCAATATGGTTTAATTAATGGTATGACTTTTCCACTCCTTATGTTTCCAAGCGTTTTTATAAATTCTTTTGCAGGGTTATTAATTCCTGAGTTTGCTAATTTTAAACTCAATAATAATTATTCTACAATGAATAGAATTATTTGTTTTATTTTTAAAATTGCTTCTGTATTCTCTATTTGTATGATTGGCATTTTTCTTACTTTTACTGAGGAAATTTGTACCATTGTTTATCATAATTTAGAAACTGTGGAATTTGTAGTGCTCTTATGCCCTATTATAATTTTTATGTATTTAGATACTATTATTGATTCTATGTTAAAAGGCCTTGACCGTCAAGTTGAAGTTATGTATTGTAATATAGCTGATTTGTTTATTACAATTACTTTAATTTATTCTTTTATTCCTATTTACGGTATTTATGGTTATATTTTGATTTTATATACTAGTGAAATTTTTAATTTTTGTGTTAGTTTATATCAATTATATAAAGAGACTCATTTTCATTTCGATTATGTATTTTGTGTGATTTTGCCTTTGATTTTAATACTTATAATTAAATTTGCTTTTGATACTTTTGATTATTATTTGACTAGCAGAAAATTAATTGTAATGATTAAAATTGTCGTATTTATTTTTGTTTATTTATTACTAATTTTATTTGCAGAATTGTTCAAATTACGTAAGTCTGATAAGTTTACTTATTGTAAAAGTAAATATAATAGTTCTAAATATAACAAATAGAGAATATTTTTTCCAAAATTATTAAATAGGCACAATCTATGTGCCTATTTAATATATTCTAACATTAGTTTTTCCTCTTTCATCTAGTCCAACATCTATTTGCACAACATTTACTTCTCTCTTTTCTTTAGGATTAAACTCAATATCTTCCTTTCTATATTCTTCGGGCTTTAATCCGATTCTTGTTTTCATATAATCTAATACTATTATAAATAAAATTAATGATACTATTCCTATTATTAAACTTGCATATGCTATTTCTATATTTTTTAATAATATTGATACTAAAAATGAGGCTAACATTGCTCCTAAATCCTCCATTAAATTAGCACTTGAATATATTTTTACTGATATATTTTCATTTGAAAAACTATTTAAATATTTTTTTATTAATGTATTATAAGGACCTTTTATAGCCTTTTGCAGTATCATCATTAATAATACAATTATTACAGTTAAAATATAATTTATTTTTAGAATTGCCATTATACCAATCATTATATAAGCTATACAATATCCTATTGAAAAAAATGTAAGTACTTTATTTTTTAATTTTTTATGTATAAAATTTTGTTTAGACGTTGCTATTGTTGAAGATATTGCAAGTAGTGCTCCAATTATTCCAAAATATTCATTTGGTATCCCAATATCTACAAATATGTTGCTTGCAATATCAGATCGTATATATAATATTCCATTGAATAAACACATGAATAGTAACAATGCGTGTAATCTTTTAGATTTTAATATAAAGGCATATTCCTTTTTTGCTAAACTTATCTTTCTTGTTAAAATTTCTAGAGGAGGTTTTCTTTTTGTTCTTTCTTTTTTTATCTCGTAATGTTCAAATTTAAAAGATATTAAAGTTGCTATTATACAAAATGTAAAACATAAATACATTGGAACATATGGATTTACTACAAATAAAAATCCAGTGGTTGCTGCTGATATAGCATCAAATATATAATAATATACAGAACCCTTACTATCTATTTTTGAAAAGCTTAACCCTTTTTCATTACCTATACTTTCTTTAAGAATACATGATTCACATATTCCTTTTAGAACAAATCCTATTGCCATAACTAGATTTGCTATTATAAGGTTTGTAACATTTCCTTCTAATAGTATCATTATTATAATACTCATAGAAATAAATGTATTTCCTAATATAGTTGATTTTCTTTTCCCTAATAAGTTAATTACCATTGGAGCAAATAGCTGAAATATTACCTTAAATATTGGATAAAATGCATTTCCTAAAAATATATCTGAAGCACTTAATCCTTTTGCCTGACTTAAAAATAGGAAACTTATTGAATAATAAAACAATAAGTCCCATGAAAACATTTTATATATAGGAAATATTTTTCTGTTTTTTTCTTTTGCTCTTTTTATTTTTTCTTCTTCTATCACTTTCTTATACCTCTTTTGCTACAACCATATCACATATATTGCTATTTTTTACCTATAATATAGATTTTAGTTATCTAAATCTAATTTTATATGTACATCTTTTAATTGTTTTTCATCTACTTTTGATGGTGCTCTCATTAATAAGTCTCTTGCTTTTTTATTTTTAGGAAATGCTATTACTTCTCTTATATTTTGTGAATCTGCTATAAGCATTATCATTCTATCAACTCCTGGTGCTGCTCCTGCATGTGGTGGTGTTCCATATTGAAATGCATTATATAGAGCTCCAAATCTTGTTTTTACGTTTTCTTCGTTATATCCTGCTATTTCAAATGCTTTTACCATTATTTCTGGATTATGATTTCTTACTGCACCTGACATCATTTCATATCCATTTACAACTAAATCATATTGATATGCTAATATTTCTAATGGTTCTTTATTTTCTAATGCTTCCATTCCACCTTGTGGCATTGAGAATGGGTTATGATTAAAGTCTATAGTTCCTTCATCTGATAATTCGTACATTGGAAAATCTACTATAAAGCAACACTTGTAAACACCTTTTTCTATTAAATCTAATTTATTTCCAAGTTCTATTCTTACAAGTCCAGCTATTTTTTGAGCTATTTTAAATTCATCTGCTATGAAGAACATACTTGAATTGTTTTCTGCTCCATATTCTTTTTGTAATTTTTCTTTTATATCTTCTGTAATAAATTTTGCTATTCCTCCTTGAACTAATCCTTCATTATCTATTTTTGTCCAAGCAAGTCCCTTTGCTCCACATTCTTCTACTGCAAATTCAGTCATTTTATCAAAGAATTTTCTACCTTGTTCTGCACCATTTGGAACTACTATTACTTTTACTGTTTTATCTTTAAATGCATTAAATTCTGTACCTTCAAATAATTTTGTTACATCTTGAATTATTAATGGATTTCTTAAATCTGGTTTATCTATACCATATTTTTCCATTGCTTCTCTATATGGTATTCTTAAAAAGTGTCCTTCATCAACTTTCCAATCTGTAAATTTTTTAAATACATGAGGTATTAATTCTTCTATTACATTAAATACATCTTCTTGCGTTGCAAATGCCATTTCAAAGTCTAATTGATAAAATTCTCCTGGTGCTCTATCTGCACGTGGGTCCTCATCTCTAAAACATGGTGCTATTTGAAAGTATTTATTAAATCCAGATACCATTAATAATTGCTTGAATTGTTGAGGTGCTTGTGGTAGTGCATAAAACTCTCCTGGATTTAGTCTACTTGGTACTAGATAGTCTCTTGCTCCTTCTGGTGATGAGTTTGCTAAAATTGGAGTTTGAATTTCATAAAATCCCATTTCGTCCATTTTATCTCTTAGTTCTTTTAAAACTTTAGAACGTAATAAAATGCTTTTATGTAGTTTTTCATTTCTTAAGTCTAAAAATCTATATTCTAATCTTAAATCTTCTCTTACTTCTTGTTCTGTATTAATTTCAAATGGCAATATATTTTTGCATTTTCCTAAAACTTCTATTTTGCTTGCAACTATTTCTATATCTCCTGTTGACATTTTAGGATTTTTGCTTGTTCTTTCTACTACTTTTCCTTCTACACTTATACAGCTTTCTGTTGTATATTCTTTTGCTATTTCTTGCATTTTCTCATCATTTATTACTATTTGTGTAATTCCATCTTCATCTCTTAAGTCTATAAATATCATTCCACCTAGATTTCTTAT
Organism: uncultured Clostridium sp.; assembly: GCA_947088765.1. Classification (GTDB taxonomy): domain Bacteria; phylum Bacillota; class Clostridia; order TANB77; family CAG-508; genus CAKPSH01. The sequence continues at coordinate 8,702 of CAMUHU010000058.1, forward strand.
TTTTTGAATCCATCCTGCTAATTTTACTTCTTGCCCTATATTTTCTTTTCTTAGTTCTTCACAATTTTTTGTTCTATATTCATTCATGCTATTTCAGCCCTTTCTTTGTTTTATGTATATTATTTTATAATATTTATTTATAAAAATCAATATGCATACTAAAATGATGTGCAAAAATTCAATGTGGGCACGTTGCAACGTGCCCCTACATTTAAATCTAATTTTCTAGACTCTAAGTTCCAATCTAAAATTGTATCCATAGTCCTGAGTTCTTTAGTTCATTTACTTTTTCTAAATGTTCATCATAAGTTCTTGTAAAATATACTTTTCCATTTTTGTCTGCTACAAAATATATATAATTATTCTCATTTGGGTTAATTGCTGCTTCTATTGATGCTATACTTACCATTGAGATTGGTCCTACTGGCAATTTTCCTATCATATTTGGTCCTCTAGTATTATATGGATTATACTTGTTTATTTCTGATGAGTATAAATCTCTACTTCCCATTTCTATCTTAAATGCATAATATGTTGTTACATCACTTTGAATTGCCATATTTTCTTTTAATCTATTATAGATTACACCAGCAATGTCTTTTCTGTCTTTATCAAATACTGCTTCATTTTCAATTATTGCAGCAACAGATAAAATTTTATGTATTGAATATTTTGATTTCTCTATATCTTCTTTATATGTACTTATTTTTTTATCCATTTGATTTAATAATGTCTCAAATATTTTTTCTACTTTTATATCCTTATTTTCAAATTCATATGTATCTGGAAACAAATATCCTTCTAAAGGATAATATATGTCTTCATTTTTTATATCATCTGTTAAAAACCAGTATTTTTCAATTAATGAATTTATATATTCTTCATTTTCTAATAACGAATATACATCTTCTTCACTATTATTTGTGTTTTCTGCAATTTTATTTGCAACCCACCTCATGTTTTTTCCTTCTACAAATGTTATTGATATAGAATCTTTTCCATGAACTTTACCAGTTTGCAAAATTTCTGCAATCTCTTTTACTGATAAGTTTTTTGTTAAATTGTATGTACCTGCTTGAAAATTAGATATTTTATTTAATTTTACATATATTTTAAATGCTAATTCATTTTTTATTAGTCCTTCATTTTTTAGTTTTTTTGCAATTGTAGATGAGCCTGACCCCATTGGTATTTCTATGTTGTATGATGTTATCTCATCTTTATTTACTGGACTTAAACTTATATTGTACCACGCAAATGCTGAACCTATTACTATTATAATTATTGCTGCGATTATTGATAATATTATTACTACTTTTTTTGCCATTTTTATTTCTCCTTATTACTCATTAACTATTTTTATTGATAATTATTAAATTCATACTTTTGGAGCTTGCAACGGGAATTGAACCCGTGACCTCAGCCTTACCAAGGCTGCACTCTACCGACTGAGCTATGCAAGCATATAAATTGTAGAGGGTTATACGTTTTCCTCTACATCTATAATATTTTTTATTGCTTTTTTCCTTATTCTTTGAATGGCATTATCAACAGATTTGGCTTGTGTATCTAATTTCGTAGCAATTTGCTCATAACTTTCTCCATTTATAAATCTTTTTAGGACTTGCTTTTCAAATTCACTAAGTGATTTATCTATTGTGTTTTCTATATTCCTATAATACTCCTTTTTAGTTATTGTCTCTAATGGGTCTTCTATAAGATTTGCATTAAATATTTCCATCAAATCTTTTCCATCATCTTCTTCCTCTCCTGCTGAAGAGTTTAATGATAAGTAGCCATTAAGGGGTATATGTTTCTGTCTATTTGATGTTTTAATTGCTGTTATCATTTGGCGTTCAATACACATATTAGCAAAAGACTTAAATGATGATTGTTTATCACCTTCGAAATTTTGAATAGCTTTATACAATCCAATCATTCCTTCTTGAATCATATCTTCTCTTTCTGCTCCTATTATAAAATATTTCCCAACTTTCATGTTAACTATATCCTTATATTTATCTAGTAAAAACTCTAGAGCTTCTTTATTATTATCCTGCTTTATAAGTTTTACTAGTCCCTCATCACTTATATCTTTGAAATTGTTACTTTCTGTAAAGAAAAATCTTGTTGTATTCTCCATATGTTTTTCCTCCTGCTGTTGTCCTTTGAAGGTATTATATTCATAAAAGCATTTAGTGTCAATAGATTTAGGACAATTTTATTAAAATTTATGAAAGAAATGTGATAATGTCTTAAGTAAAGAAATGAGAAAATGTCCCAAC
>CAMUHU010000059.1 GCA_947088765.1 uncultured Clostridium sp.
TAGCACTATTGTCTTCAGCAAAGTTAAAATAAAACATTTGCTTATCTACATAGTAGGTTGCTTCAGTATAATGAACATCATAATACTGTCTTAATCTTATTATAATTTCGCCGACCTCTTCTTCTGGCAAGTAATTACTAAATCTAACACTACCAAGTACATTACCTAATATCATAGGTTTTGTAGTATCAATATAACCATTGTCATATAATTCTTGACAAGGTTTGCAAATTGAGTCTCTAAAGTTAATTTGATTTACAATTACTTCATTACCAACTAAAGCCAGTTCTATATCATCAACATATTTCATTATTAGTTCTGCTTGTTCTGTTCTTGTATAATCTTTCCAAGTTTTAGTTCTTGCTTTATACTCTTTTTCTAGTTTTACTTTATTGATAAAATCAATATCTCTTTTTAGTAAAATATCTTTTTGTGTAAATTTTAGTTCTTCGGTACAATCAGTAGTTTCTAGTTTGTTTTGCAATTCACTTATAGCATTTTCAACTATTTTCTTTTCCTCGTTATATTCTTTTAGTTCAAATACTCCATTGATATAGGCTTTTTTAATTCTTTCAAGTTTATTGTTTTGTTCTTTTATTTCCTTTTCTAGTTGTTCCTTTGGCTCATCAAATTTTTGCTTTATCATAGGCAAGAAGAATTGATTTACAACAGAGTCATATTCTACTAATTCACTAATAAATTGATTAAAATAGTCATTGATAACTTTCTCTTTAAATTCGATTTTGCAATCATTACAATAGTAGTAGAAGTAGGCATTGCCATTTTTCTTTGTAGTTGCTTTTCCACCTAAAATCCTATTACATTTAGGACACTTTAATTTCTGTAAGTATAAATATGTTAGTGTTCTCTGATAACTCCTAGAATTTTTCTTTTTCTGTACTTGACAGTCTGCCCACATTTCTTTTGAGATAATAGGCTCTACTACATCTTCATAGTAAGTTGGGTGTTTAGTTTTCTTACCATGAACAAAATCACCCTTATATATTTCATTTTCTAAAATACCCATAATAGTTGAATCTCGCCAATTATCTTTTCCTAATACCTTTTCTTCATTTAACACATTACTTATCTTTTTATAAGATAAACCATTGTAATACATATCAAATATTCTAATTACAATATCTTTGGTAGTGTAATCAATTACTAACTTTTTATTTTCACGTTTATATCCAAGTGGTGCAACATGGGGAATATGTCCATTTTTTATTGCACCTGCTAAACCTATTTTAGTTCTTTCACTTGTTCTTTCTATTTCATTTTGACTTACACTCATTAAAAGTCTTGAAATCATTTTACCATTTGCACTTGTAGTATTTATTTCATCATTAGCACAATCAATATAAGCATTATTTTCGTCTAAAAAAGTGATTAGTTTTTCCCAATCGAATATACTTCTTGTTATTCTGTCTAGTTTTAGTGCAACAATAGTATTTATTTTTTTAGCTTTAATATCAGTTTTTAATCTTTCAAACTCTGGTCTATAATTACCAGTTTTAGCACTTATTCCAGCATCTTGGTAATAGTCTATTATCTCATAACCTTTAAACTTACAAAAAGTTTCTAATCTTTCTCTTTGTTCTGGAAGACTAAAGCCGTTCTCTTGCTTGGTCTTCAGTTGATACTCTTAAATATAAGCCACATTTTTTCTTTTCTTCGTTCAATTTTCAAACCTCCTTATAAAACAAAAAGAGACATCAAAGTACAATACGAGTACTACTGACATCTCTTAAATCCATTTATCATAAACTAAAAATATAAGAACCTCACCCACTTACGCAATCATAGATTGCTTGTGGGTACCCGAGAACCTTTTTACTTTCGTAATAATAATGCAATATAATATAATTTTTTCAAAGTACTCATAGATATATAGCTCTTGACGAATAGCTATACATAATTTATTGCCTATATTATATCACGATTTTAAGAAATGTCAAATATTTACAATTATATGTTTTTCAAATATTCTTCTAACTCTGATAACTTAATCTTTTTAGTCAAGTTAGTAATATAAATGTCATTTGAATAATTGAAAACTAAGAAAGTAATATTTTTGATAATTACTCTATGTGGCTCAATATATGTAAGATTAGTTTTTTCTGATTTTCTAATGCTACCATTAATAAAGGTAGGAGTAACTTTAGAAAACTCACATATAAACTCTAGCCTTTGTTTTAGACATTCCTCAAATTCTAGTTCTTGCTTAATTATCTTCATTTTTCGCACCATCCTTTCCTTATAGAATTAGGATGATTTTTTGCAAAAGAAAAAATCAACCATTTTACTGATTGATTTTCATATCTATCTGTTCTATAAAAGTTCGAACAGATACGTCGTTGGAGCTACTGAGGAGAATCGAACTCCTGACCTACGGGTTACGAATCCGTTGCTCTACCAACTGAGCTACAGTAGCATTTCTATAAAAAAAGAGAGGTTCAAAACTCTCTTTTTTATTTTGGTGCGGATGAAGGGACTTGAACCCCCACTCCGAAGAACTGGTTCCTAAGACCAGCGCGTCTGCCAATTTCGCCACATCCGCCTATATTATAATAAATGTATTCACAGAACACTTTATTATAATAGCATATTTCCTTTTTATTTGTCAATAGATTATAAAAAGTTTTTTATTTTACATAACTTTTATCTATAAAATTATAGAAAATACAATTAATATAAATATTTTAATATTAATTTATTTCCCATCCTACTGCTTTCCAAAGTTTTCTATAGAAATCGTTGTCTAATATTAGTTTTGACATTTGATATTTATTATAAATTACATTGCTTATATTTTTTATATATGTATCTGTATCAAAGCCTTTATATACTTCTTCAAATGGCTCAAATTTATTTGTTAATGCTTCATATTTTCCATATTTTGTTATGAAGTTTCTATTTGAATATATGACTAAAGAGTCACTGTCTGATAAGATATCTCTCCCCATTAATAATCTAGAGTCAAATTCTATTCCAAATAAGTTCAGCATTGTTGGTAGTAAGTCTAAACTACTACTAATCTTCTCTACCTTAATTGGTTCTTTCATTTCACTGTTCCAAATTAGTGCTGTTGAATGATGTTTTTCAAAAGTATCATCTCTTTTTACTTTTGATAATTCATTTATTTCGTCAAGTGTTAGTCCATAAGGGTAATGGTCTCCACTTATTAGTATAACAGTATCTTCTAATTTTCCCGCTTCTTCTAGTCTTTTTATTAATAATTCTACTGCCCTATCTAATTCTATTTGTGATGCCAAATATCCCTTTGCTTTTTCTGAATAGTCTAATGTTTCTACATATTTCCAATTTTTATCCACTATTTTATTTCCACTCGGTGTATATTGTAAATGCCCACTTACTGTCATATAATATGTTAAAAATTTTTCGTCCCCTTCCTTTAAATAATCACTTGTAGTTACATCTATCATTTCTAAATCACTACTTGGCCAATTATTAAGGTTCATTCTTTTTTCTAGTCCATTTCCTTTTGCTAAGTATGAATTATATCCCATACCTTTTAAGTATTTATGCCTATTATAATATGTTGCTGTATGGTTATGATATGATTGTGATGAATAGGCAAATTTTTTTAATACATTAGCATAAGAATATGGCATATAATTTTTTTCTACTTTTTCTAAACTCCAAGTTCCTTCTTCTGGTATTAATGATGTATCAGTCATATATTCTCCGTCTGCTGTACTAACAGGAAATAATGGTGTATATAAATTATCAAATTGAAAACCTTCTGAATATAGTTTATATAATGTTGGTGTTAATTCTTCATCAATTGCTAAGTCAGTAAATGCTTCTGCTACAAATACTATTAAATTTTTTCCTTCAAACATTCCTGTATATTCGTTCTTTTTACTTGGTTCTTGTTTTGACATATATTCATAAATACTTCTTATATTTGAATTGGTTTCATTAGTTATTAGATTGTTCCAGTCTATGTCTAAAGAGTTGTATTCTATTTCTTCACTTTTTGCTTCATCATCTATAATTTTTTGATTAACTAAGGTTTGTTCTCCAGTTACTAAAGTATTCTTTTCTTCAAATCCAAATAATAGTCTTGTTAAGTCTAATCTCATTGTCGTCAAAACTCCAAATCTATTTGCAGTAATAGTAGGAGCATTTACATTGTAATATAAGTTTCTACTTGAATATATTTCATCTATATTTGTATTTATTATAAATATTAATGCTATTATTTGTAATGTTAAGCCTATTATTATTGTAATTAATTTTTGTCTTAGTTTTACATCTTCAAACTTAATTTTGTCTTTTTTATGTAATATTACAAAACCTATAATTGGTAATATAAATAGAATGATAATATACCATCTATTTAAAGCAGTTTCTAATATTGTTGTGGAAAATTGTAATATTTGCCCAGCTGCATTTGTTGCTGAATAAAAGGATATTATTGCTTGATAAATATTGTAATATATATATTGTGCTATAAAAATCCCTATGATAATTACTATAAATATATAACTCAGTATTATACTTACTTTTCTTTTCATACTTGTTAATAAATGTAAAATAGCGGCAAACATAGCACTGAATAAAATTATATATCCTAATGATTTTATTGAATTAAATATAGCTATTGAGAAAACTATCTCTTCAAATATTATAAAGAAAAACCATAAGGCAAAATTATTTATTCTTTTCATAATGCACCTTTCTTTATTTAAGAAATTTGAAATTATTATTTAATTTCTAACTTCTAACCTCTAATTTCTAGTATAATAAATATTATTTTCTCTTATGTAACTATATACTCCATCATCTAAATTTTCTGGATTTTCTCCTTTTTTTATCTGTTCTCTAATTGTTGTTGAAGAACAATCATAAAATTCTATATTGCTTATTATTGTAAATCTCTTCTTATTTTTCTTTAATAGTTCATTATTTTCTATTATATCTTTCGTTTTTGTTAAACCTCTGTCTAGTATTATATAATTATAATCGCTAACTAATTTATTACTTTCATGCCAAAATGGTAGCTTTTGTAAATTATCGGCTCCCATTATAAAGTAGATTTCTTCTTTTTTGTATTCATTTTTCAATATTTCAAATATTTCTATTGTCTTATAGTTTTTAGTTTTTCTTATTTCTATATCTGATACTTGAAGATTCACTTCTCTATTAGATGCTATTTCTAACATATTATATCTATGTATTGCTTTTGCCATTCCTTCTTTTTCGTATAAATCTCCTACTGGTACAAATATTACTTTATCTAAACTACATTCTTTTATAACTTTTTTTGCTAATTCAATATGTGCTTTTGTTGGTGGGTTGAAGCTTCCTCCATAGAAACCTATTTTTGACATTTTTTACTCCTTTTATTAAAACATAATCTAGAAAAATAAGTGACTAAAATATTTTTCCATTTTTTGTTCAAATAATCCATCATTATCTGTATTAAATCTTATTACTTTTATGTTTTTTGCTTGTTTTTCTACTTCATCTGCTAATTTTAAGTATTCCCTTTGTTGAATTATACTACTTTGAGCCTCAAATTTTTGATATTCGTGTTTATCTCTTTTTAGTCTATTTTTGAATTCTGCTTCATCCTTTAAATATAATATTACAAGATATATATCAGCATCAATATTATCTAATCTATTTAATAAATTTTCATATACATCTGCAAAATTGTATTTTTGGTATCCTAATCTAGCATATACCTCATTTGAAAAAAAGTTTCTATCAAATATCATATTAATATCTTTGCAGTTTTCAACATAATCTAATAATTTTTCATATTTAATTTTGATTTTTTCTTTTCCTGTCTCTGTTTTATCTTTTATTCCTGATAGTCTGTATAAATCTGTTGCACTCATCTTCTCTCTTAAATAATTTGTTACTGTAGTTTTTCCTGTCCCTTGTGGCCCTTCAACTATTATAATTGTATCTTTCATATTTTTCTCCATTTTCTATTTTTTCATTTTTTCTTTAATATATGAGATTTCTTCTTCCATATCTAATCTCATAAACAATGGCTCTCCCTTTTCAATCACCTTTGTTCCATCTTTTATTCTAAGTCCGTTTTTTATACTTTCCCATTCATGTAGTTCTTTTTCATTTATTCCTAATTGCCTTAATATCTCTTTAGCAGTATTATTCATTATAGGCATTATCATTATAGCTATCTTTCTTAGATTTTCACTTAAATGATACATTACAGAAGCTAATTTATCCTTTTCCTCATTTTTTGCAAGTACCCATGGTGCAGTTTCATCTATATATTTATTTGTTCTAGATATTATGCTCCAAATATTTTCTAAAGCATTACTAATATGATAATTATCCATACATTGTTCTACTGCTTGTATTTTTTCGGTTGTAAATCTTTCTAATTCATCATCAAATTCTGTTTTTACTTTTAAATTTGTCTGTATTGTTCCTTCGAAATATTTATTTATCATTCCTATTGTTCTATTTAAAAGATTTCCTAAGTCATTACATAGATCAAAGTTAAATCTTTCAATAAATCCCTCTGGAGAGAATACTGCATCTTGACCAAATGTGAATTCTCTTAATAAGAAGTATTTAAAAGCATCTAATCCATATCTATCTATTAGCATTTCTGGATAAACAACATTTCCTTTTGATTTTGACATTTTACCATCTTTCATCATTATAAATCCATGTGCGTAAATCTTCTTTGGAAGAGGTAAATCTAAAGCCATTAAAAATATTGGCCAATATATTCCATGAAATCTTATAATATCTTTTCCAACAATTTGTAAATCCGCAGGCCAATATTTCTTTAATAATGTATCATCATCTGATAAATATCCTAATGCTGTAATATAATTTGTTAAAGCGTCTAGCCATACATATATTATATGTTTTGGGTCTTTTCTTACTTTAATTCCCCAATCAAAAGTTGTCCTAGTTACACATAAATCCTCAAGTCCTGGTTTTAGAAAATTATTAAATAATTCGTTTTTTCTTGATTCTGGTTGTATGAATTCTGGATTTTCATTATAAAATTTTATAAGTCTTTCTGTATATTTTTTCATATTAAAGAAATATGATTCTTCTTTCATTTTCTTAACTTCACGTCCACATTCAGGACACTTTCCATCTTTTAGTTGAGTTTCTGTAAAATATGTCTCACAAGGCATACAATACCAACCTTCATATTCTCCCTTATAGATGTCCCCTTGCTCCATTAGTCTATCAAAGATTTCTTCTACTATTTTAGAGTGTCTTTCTTCTGTTGTACGTATGAAATCATCATATTTAATATCCATTTTAGCCCATAGTTTTTTTGCATCATCTGCCATTTTATCTACATGTTCTTGTGGTGTTTTTCCCTCTTTTTTTGCTACTTCTTCGATTTTCTGACCATGCTCGTCTAGCCCTGTTAATAGCCTTACATCATATCCTCTTAGTTCTTTATACCTTTTAATGGTGTCTGCAAGAGTTGTTGTATATGCTGTTCCTATATGAAATTTGCCACTTGGATAATATATTGGTGTTGTTATATAAAATTTTCTTCTTTCTTCCATTATTATATATCTCATTCCTTTCAAATTTATTGTAATCTCGAATGGGCACATTGCAATGTGCCCCTACATGTTACTTCTCCTCAATTCATCTTTGCATCTATCACTTTTGCAATTTCTTTAGCTGCTTTGTCTATGTAATCTTTATCTTTTCCCTCTAACATTACTCTAAATAAAGGCTCTGTTCCAGATTTTCTTATTAATACTCTTCCTTCTCCTTCTAATTCCTTCTCTGTTTTTAAAATTATTTCTTTTATTTCGGGATATTTATCCATATCAAATTCTTTTACTTTTACATTTATTAAAGTTTGCGGATATATTGTCATTATTCTACATACCTCTGAGAAAGATTGTCTAGCTTCTAATAGTATTTTTATAATCATTAATGATGTTACAATTCCATCTCCTGTTAAATTAAAGTCTGAAAGAATAATATGTCCTGATTGTTCCCCTCCTAGATTTCCACCATTTTTTAACATTTCTTCTAAAACATATCTGTCTCCAACTTTGGTTTGAACCAATTCTAAATTATTATTCTTTGCATATTTGTTTAATCCAATATTACTCATTACAGTTGCAACAATTTTATTTTTTTCTAACATATTATTTTTCTTCATATAGTCTGCAATGATTGCTAAAATAATATCTCCATTTACTTCTTCTCCTTTTTCATTTACAGTTAAACATCTATCTCCATCGCCATCATAAGCAATTCCCATGCTTAATTTATTTTCCAATACATATTGTCTTAATTGTTCTAAGTGAGTTGAACCACAGTTTTTATTTATATTTATTCCATCTGGATTATTATTTATTATTTTATATTTTATTCCTAGTTCTTTAAATATCTTTTCTGCAATTTTATATGTTGCACCATTAGCAGTATCAATTCCAACTACAAAGTCATCTCTATTATATTTTTGTATATTATCTTTAAAAATATTCACTACATAATTAAAATAGTTATCGACTAAATCCTCTTTAACAGATGCTACTCCAATATCTTGACTGTCTATTTCTTTTTCTAATGAAATTCCACTGTCTATGGCTTCTTCAATTTCTTCTTCTATATCATCTGGAATTTTAGTTCCTTTATTACTAAAAAACTTAATTCCATTATATTCAAACGAGTTATGTGATGCTGAAATTACTACACTCATATCTGCATTTGTTTCTTTAGTTAGATATGCAATTGCTGGTGTAGGTGCTACTCCTACTAGTTCAACATTTGCTCCACTACTTAAAAAGCCAGCTGTCATCGCACTTTCTATTAATGTTCCTGAAATTCTTGTATCTCTACCTATTATAATTCTTGGTTTTACTCCTTCTTTAACATGTTTTGTTAATACATATGCCCCAGCTTTCGATATTGTATATACAAACTCTGGTGTAAGTTCTGTATTTGCAATTTTTCTTATACCATCAGTTCCAAAATATTTCATTTTTATATCCTTCCTTTCGAATACATAAATAAATTTATTTTAAAATTTTACCCACTTCTATTTTATTTCCTCTTAGAAAATCATTTATCGACATCCTTTTTGCATTTTCCCCTTGTATTTCTGTAACTAGAATTATTTTATCTCTTGTCATTATTTTTAATCCTTTTTTGTCATCTGCTTCTATAATATATCCTGGTTCTTCATTAGAAAATTCGTCTAAAATTTCTATTTTCCATATTTTTACTTTTTTGTTTCCATACATAGTATATGCTCCCATAATAGGATTTAAGCTACATACTAAATTTTTTATCTTTTCTGCCTCTATGTTCCAGTTTATTTTTGACATTTCCTTATTTAACATTGGAGCAATAGTGAACTCTTTTCCTTGAGATATTCGCGGGGCTGTTCCTTTTTCAATCTCATTTACAGTTTTTAATAATAATTCTGCTCCTATTCTAGATAATCTACTCCATAATTCCCCTGTTGTTTCATATTCTCCTATGTCTATTTCTTCTTTTAAAATCATGTCTCCTTCATCCATTTTTTCATTCATATAAATTGTAGTTACTCCTGTAGTTTTATCACCATTTAAAATAGCCCATTGGATAGGGGCCGCTCCTCTATACTTAGGTAATATTGAACCATGAAGATTTATACATCCATACTTTGGAATATCTAATATTTCTTTTGGTAATATTTTTCCATAAGCAACAACACATATAATTTCTGGTTCTAATTCTTTTATTTCACTTATAAATTCTTCATTCTCTTTTACTTTTTCTGGTTGGTATACTTTTATATTTTTAGATATAGCAAATTCCTTTACAGGACTGCCGTGTCATTTTCATTCCTCTACCTTTTGGTCTATCTGGATTTGTCACAACACCAATAATCTCATGACTTGAGTTATATAATCTTTCTAATGATTCCTCTGCAAAGTCTGGTGTTCCCATAAATAGTATTCTCATTACTTTACTCATCCCTTTCTATGAGCCATTTTATCGCTTATTTAGTATATCATATATCATTGTAATTTGGAATAGTTATTGGTAATTTTGTTATATATTGTATGTGTCAAGTAAATGTAGGCAATTCCGTAGTTTAGTATTTTTTTATTAAAAAAATCTTTTGAAAGCATTGAAATATATG
>CAMUHU010000060.1 GCA_947088765.1 uncultured Clostridium sp.
GATTCTATATTTGAAATAGCATTAGATAGCATATAATCTAAATCGCTACCCTCTATCATTTTACAAGCCGAACTTTCTCCAAATCTACTGCTTTCCATTACCATTTGTCCCATAATCATTTGTGGATTATCTACAAAGTATTTATTCATTCGTATTCCGTTTTCAGCTGTATCAATATTTACCCAGTCTTCCTCTATATCTGTAATTTTATCTCTTTTCTTTAAAAAGATAATGTCTGCTGTTACTTCTGTTCCTGCATTGCCTTTAAATGTATTATCTGGTAGTCTTATTGCTCCTATTAGTTCAGCTCTCTGTGATAAATATTTCCTAACACTATTATTTTCTTTATCCATAGTTCCTTTTGAAGTTACGAATGCAACTACTCCTCTGGGTCTTACCTTATCTAAACTCTTTGCAAAGAAATAATCGTGTATTAAGAATTTATTTTTGTCATATCTTCTATCATTTAACTTAAACTCTCCAAACGGAACATTTCCGAATTGCAATGTCAAAAAAGTTATCTGGTATATTTGTTTTTTCAAATCCCTGCACAACAATCGTTGACTTTTGATATAACTGTTGTGCTATTCTTCCAGAAATACTCTCTAATTCAACTCCATACATTTTACAATTTTCTAGTTCTTCTGGTAGCATTCCTAAAAAATTACCTACTCCGGCAAGACGGTTCTAAAATATTTGCTTGTTTTAGTCCCATATTCTGCAATGCTTTATAAATGTTTCTTATAACTACTGGTGGTGTATAATATGCTGTTAAACTAGACTGCCTAGCATTTTTATATTCATCTTCATTAAGTAATTCTTTTAATTCTACATATTCACTTGCCCAACTCTCATTTTTATCTTCAAAAGCTGATTTTAAGCCACCCCACCCAACATATCGTGAAAGTATTGTTTGTTCTTCTGGTGTTGCATATCTATTTTGTTCTTCACATAATTTTAATACTTTTATAGCCTCTACATTGTTTTTGTATTTTTCTTTTGCTGTTCCTATACCTAAATTATCATCTGTAATCTTGAAGTTGTTTCTTTCTTCAGTAGGTATTTCTGGGTGCAAATCAAAGTATTCAATATTTCTATTCTTTTTAATTAGTTTTTCTGCTATTAGTTCTTGTTCTTTTGTTTCTTCTATTTGTTCTTCTTGCTTTTCTTCTTTTGGTTGTTCTTGTTGTTTCTCATAGTTTTCTGCTAATGCTTGTGCTAAATGTCTAAAATAATCTACTACATTTCCATTATGAAAGTCTATTTTTACTATCATATCTTTTATTCCTGCTTGTTCTTCTGTTGTAGTAGCTTTTATATTAGCAATAATGTTTCCAACTTCAAAATAATGTATATTAGTTTCTGTTTTTACTTCAATAACTTGGTCTAAATCAATTCCTTTTTCTGCTATAAAAGTATCTAGCCACTTATTGAAAGCACTTTCTACTTTTTCTTCTACTTTTGGTATTTCTCTATCTTTTAAGTAGTCATTCATAGGATTTTCAGTAACTTTTTCTAGTATATCTTTTATAGCTATTGTCCTTTGATCCAATGGGAATTGATTATCATACATTGTTATTGTCTGATTATCTATACTTGAAATAGTAAATTCTTGAAAACCTATATAGATAATATCGCCTACCATAAATGTATAATCGCCTTTATTATTTTCTGTACTTGTTGTTTCTCCATCAAAAAAAGAAGTATTGTCTACTTCCTTTTCTAATTTTTCATATATTTTTTCAAGTTCATTGATATAGTAATCTATTTCATTGTTAAATTCTATATCATCATAACTAGCTCGTTTGACTAACTTTAAATATATTATAGTATTCGATGTTTCTACTGCATTTTTTAATGTTTCTTCTATATCTTGTATTCGTTGTTTGTCTGTTCTTTTGTCATCTTCTGTATCAAATATATCATTGTCTTGAAAAAATTTGTCTAATTTTTCTGCAAGTGTTCTATTATTATTTTGTTCTAATTGTAAATTAGTTCCCTTATTGCTGTCTGTTCTGCTGTCGCTTGAATATTGTTCATCTGCCCTACCCATTCCATTTGGTTGGTTGCTTTCATTTCCTCTGTTATTCCATATTGTTGTTTCATTTTCTCTACTTCCTGTGCTATTCTGTTTACTACTGTTTCCTGTATCATTATTAGATGTTGTGTTAGTTTGTTGCTCGCTACTAGCATTGTGTAAGTTCCCCTCTTGCTCTCTTTTAGGTACTTCAATCTCATTTTGGCGAACTTGCCTAGATTTACTTTCTTGTTTGTTCTCTCTATCGTTAAGTCTGGTATTAGATAATTTCCTTTCATTGTGTAAGTTAGATTCATTCTCAACACTTCCTTTCTCATTTTCTTTATTGTAAATGCTTTGTTTTATTTTTTCCAATGTGTGATTTTTCTTTTTTTCTTGTTTTTGCACATTTATTACTGTCTTTGAAACTTCTAGTAATATTTCTTTTGAAAAATCCCTAGTTGCTGTTCCAAGTATAGACATTGTTTCAAAAGTATTAAACTTTTCTATTCCAGAAAAACAGTCTTTTGGAATATAATCATTGACATCTAACCCACATCTTGACATTGTTAAACCTATTGTACTATATAACAATAATTCTAAAAATGTATTTTCTAATTGTTCATTATTTAATTTTTCCAACTCACTATTAGCTGTTACAGATTTTAATTCTTCTAAATAGTCCTGCATATTATCTACTACACGATTATATACTGTTGATATTATTGCAAGTGGTAAGCTACTTTTATCTTCCATTGTTCCGAATTTATCTTCTAATGCCTCTATAATATCATTTGTGTATTTTTCTTCTGCTTGCCATAGTTTGAATTTTCTGCCATAAACATCACTATTTGTATCTGATACATCAAAAACAAATCGTAACCCTAATTCGCCCTCTTTTTCTGTGATTAAGGCTATTCCTTTTGAGCCTCTATTGATCCACCTTTTTAGCTTTTTATTCCATATTGTTGTTTCTGCACAAGCTACTGCGTCTGGTCTTTGTGCATATATCAATATTTGTTCATCAAACCTATATTTATAATTAAAACTTGCTCTTTTTAAAAACGAAATCCAGTTGTCTGCATTTTTGCCTACATTTAATGTTGTTTCAAAGTATAACTCTGTTATTTGCTTTTCTTTTCTAGTTAGTTCTTTTGCCAATTTTCTCCCTCCTCTCGTTTTTAATTTTTTTATTATTTATTACTCTATTTCTTCGCCTAAAAATAAGAATAATGCTTTTTTATTTTTCCTTATTGCTTTCCTTAAACTTATCAATGTTTTTATATCTGTTATTGTGTAATTCGGCATTTTTTCTAAATCTTCAAATTGCATATTAAGTATTGCTTTTTCTGTATTTATTCCTATTTCAGCTAGTCTTTCTATCATCTTTTGTATTTGAGCTATATTGTACTTTGCCATTTTTCACTCCTTTTTAAGCAATAATGGTGGCTAGTTACCTGCCACCATTTTGCTTATATGATTTTTTATCTATTTTTTAATTTTATAACAACTAATACTGCAAGTCCTATTAGTGAAATAATAGAAATAGTTACAGCTAGTAAGATATTTCTTGTATCTCCGTGTCTTTGGAGTTTCTATTTTTTGATTTTCAAATTCAAAACTATATACTGTGTTTTCTTCTTGAATTTCTGTACCATCAACAAAAACTCCTTTGTCATTTATCTCTACTTTTGCTACTCTATTAGATAGTTCGTAGTTCTTTGGAGATTTCAATTCTTTTATATAAAATATGCCATAACGCATATCTTCAAAAGTAACGAATCCGTCCTCTTTGTTTGCTTTTATTTCTTTGATTAGTTTTGTGCATTCGCTATCTTCATAAATTCCAAAAGTAAATTTATCTTTGATAATTTCTTTTGTTTTGCTATCTACTTTTACTACCCTAATGTCTTTTAAAATAGGCATATCTTTCATCTCAATTTTTTGTGTTTCTTTGTCATTTGTAACTGTGAAAGCAATTTCTTCTGTCATTTCAAATCCGTATGGTGCTGTCTTTTCAATTAGTTTGTAATTTTTGTTTTCTTCCAAGCCTATTACTTTATGTGGCTCTTTTGTTGACACCCATTCATCAATTATTTCGTTGTTCTCGTCTACTACTTGAAGCTCTGCCCCCTCTAGTTCCTCGCCTGTTACAAGATCTGTTTTTACTATTTCTACAATTTTATCTATCATTTCGATTTTTTGTGTTTCTTTGTCTTCGGTTACTGTAAATTCAATATCTGTTGCTTTTACATATCCGTCAACTACGATTTCCTCGTGAAGTACATAGCTTTCGCCCTCAATTAAGTTACTAACTTTGTGTGGCTCTTTTGTTGATACCCATTTATCTACTATATTTTTTGTTTTTGTACTTGTTACAACTAATGTTGCTCCCTCTAATTCTTCGCCTGCAATATTTACTTTTGATATTTCTACCACTTTGTCTATCATTTTTATTTCTTGTGTTTCTTTGTCAGTTGTTACTGTGAACTCTATTTTATTTGATATTACGAATGTGTCTGGAGCATAGTCCTCATATAATGTGTAAGTTTCTCCCTCGACCAAATTATTTATTGGGTGTTTTTCATTAGTTGATGTCCAACTATCTACTACATTTCCGTCTTTATCTACTACTTTTAGCTCTGCTCCTACAACTTCTTTTCCTCCAATATCTTCTTTTGATACTGTTACTTGTTTATCTATCATTATAATTTTTTGTATATCTACTGTGTTTTCTACTGTGAATTTTATTGAACTTGCTTTTACAAAAGACTCTGGTGCTATCTCCTCTGTTAGTGTATATTCTTTTCCTACTTGTAGTCCCTCAATTTTATGGCTTTTTTCACTAGATACCCAAGTATCAATGATTTCTCCTTTATCATCTAGTATTGTTAGTGTTGCTCCCTCTAGTTCTTTTTCGCCTGTTATATCTTGTTTTGATATTTCTGTTATTGTTGTTTCATTTTCAATTTCTAATTCTACTACATACTCTTTTGTTGTGGTGTCTGTTTGTTCAAATATTACGTCATATTTTGTTTCATCTAAAACTGCTCCGTCTATTGTCTTAACTTCTTTTAGATAATATTTGCCCATTTTTAAATTATCAATTGTTAGAGTTCCATCTGCATTTAGATTATATTTTCCGATTTTTGTTCCTGCTTTATAAATAACACTTCCATCTGCATAGTCGATTATATCTTCATTTGCGACAAGGTCAAATGCTATTTGTGTAAAATCAATGTCTTTTATTAAAGAAAGGTCTACATCTTTTCTTAAATTAACTACTTTTTTCAATTCTAATTTTCCTTTTGGTTGTTCATTTTTAGCTGTTACTGTTAACCAAGCGTCCCAGTCAGAGTCATATTCTAAGGTAGCATTTCTATTGTTTACTTCAAATCTTAATTCTCCGTCTAGTTCAGTGTATCCTGTTGGTATTTTTATTTCAGCTAGTTTATAACTTCCTGCCTCTAGCTTTGTTTCTGTCATAGCAATTCCCTCACTATTTGTAGTCCAAGAGTCGAAATATTCATTTCTTACTTTACATTGTACCTTTTCCCAAGTTCTGTTATCTTCGCCTAGTTTATATAACTCAAATGTTGCATTTGAATATACAACATACTTTCCTGTTTCTATATCCTTTTTCTCTAGTTTTATATATGCAGAAAATGGACTGTCATTTTCGACATATTCTTTTATTGGTACTCTACTGTCTTTGTCTATTCTAACATAAAATTCTGCTACTTTGTTTATTTCTGGACTTGGTGTATAAGTTTCATTAACTGTGTATTCTCCATAAGCTAATAGCCCAGAAGTTCCGTGTCCGTCTGTTCCTGTTCTAAAAACAGAGTATTCATCTTCTGCAAATTCTGTAAGGTGTTTTCGTGCCTCGTCAAAACTCCCGTAATAATCAACATATTTTGTTAGTATTGCTGTAAATTCTGCATTTGCGACTACTTTTGCCGTATCATTTGTGTCTGTTGTAACCTTTATAACTTCAAATGGGGCTTTTTCTACAATGTTTTTTACTGTTCCTGCTACTTCAATTACTGCTGTTGTACTATTTTGATATGAAAATGTATAGTTATATATATCTGTATCTTGTGTGTATCCTGTTGGTACTACTGTTTCTTTTACATAGTATGCTCCCATTGGTAGTCCCCTTAATGTGTTTCCCTTTATACTAATTTCTGCTCTTGTATTTGCATTTGTTATCTTTATACTAGCAACTCCATAAGAATTGAATGTGAATGTTGCTATTTGTTCATCTTTAGAAAAATATTTCAAACTTCTACTTACATTGTAAATATCATTTTTTGCATACAATGTATAAACTGCTCCCTCTAGTGTAGCATCTCCGTGATGTGATGTTCCATCTGCTCTGTTTTGATTTCCTGTTTGTTTGTCTGTTTTTTCTATTGTTAGTTCTCCAGTAGGTTCATCATTTGGAATTGTTTTGTTTACTGTTTCACTAGGTTTTACTTCTACATTGTAACTTTTTGTATCTATTAAATATCCATGTGGTGCTGACACCTCTTTTATTGTATAAATTCCTGCTTTTAAATCTTGAATAACTATTTCTCCATTTGTTACTGTAACAGTATTGTCATATCCTTCTGAATTTGTTATTCTAAATATTGCTCCATCTATTAATGTTCCATTACTGTCTAATTTTGTTATTTCTAACCCTCCATTTGACTCAACTGATAAATTTAATCTCATAGAAACTGGATCATTGTAGTTTAGAGAATATAACTGATCTTGTACTCCATTTGCGAACTCAAGATATACTGTTGTATCTTTGTTTTCTGTTCCTTCTTTGATTAGACCCCAATTTTTGAACATATTATCTGTGATTATATAATTCTCTATTGTACAATCCTCACTAACTTGTATTTGCATTGTATTCTCGCCTTTGTTATGAGTTATTCTTATTCCTTGTTCTGTTACATCAATACTTTTATAATCTGCTAGTACTCCGTTACTATCAGTTAATGTTGTTTCTCCTGTTCTTAGTGTAACTGTTGTTCCATCAAAAGAAGGTCTTTGTTGCATTCTTTTCATTTTACTATTTACATCATTTCTAAAAGCTATATATTCATTTTGTATGTTGTCATCAATAAATCTTCCACTACTTTGTCCTATCACTTCCCATATCATTTGCTGTGTGAAAGCATATTGTTTTAGTGCGTCATCTAACAAATATCCATCTGAACCATACATTCCACGTTCTTGATACCAACCAAAATATGCAACTTTTCCTGCTTGTCTTAATTCTGATGTTGTCGGTACATAGTATGAACCGTCATAATTTGTTCCGTGTGTCAAAATGAACTCCCATCTGAGCACAGAATACTAATATTCCATCTTTATTTGCAAAACTCCAGTTTTTATCTGTCATAATTAATCTTCTTGCAATTATTCCGTTTTCTCCGTGATTTTCATTATCTGTTGTTTTTAGTTTCGTAGCATATTGACGTGCCATAAATTTTCCATTTCCACTACCAGATATGGTTTGGTTTGCACCAAAAACTACTACTGGTTGAATTGTAGCAAATAATGTAATTATTACAATTAACATTGCTAATATCTTTTTTGTTTTTATTGTTATTTTTAACATTTTTAATTCCTCCATTTTTCCAATAAAAAAAGAACAAGTATGAATTTCATACCTGTTCAGCAATTTTATTTATTTTTTAATTATCTATAATAGAAATTGATAGTCCATTGTTTACAGTTTGGACAATCCCAAGTTTCATATCCATACGGACAATTTCGGTCATATTCCTCATCACTCGTTGCTCCACTTATTAACTTGTCGCTCCATTCTTTTTGTAACTTATCATAAAGTTTTATTGCCTCTTGTTCTGTTTTAAACCATCTTTTTGAATTTCCACTACTTATCTTGTGATTATTTCCTACACATTCTGTTTTAGGTGCTACTTGCACTTCTTTTTCGTTATAACCACTATTGCTTTGCGAAGTAACTTTTATTTGTTCTTCGCTTGTATTTACTGTATTTTTATTTTGTTGTTTTTCTGTTGTGTCTTCTATCTCCTGTGTTTTGCTTTTTGTTGTATTTTCTCGTTTCTCTGTATTTTTTTGTACATTATTTGTTGTTTTATTCGTTGTATTTATTACTTCTATACTTTTATCACTATTTTGTGTAATTTCTTGCTCCGTAATTTTTTCTTTCTGTTCTTCTTGTTCCTCATTTTGTTCTTGCATTTCTATTTGATTTGAATTTTTTTCTTGTTTTATATCTTCTTGCTCTTGTATCGTATTTTCAAAATCTGTTACCTTTTCTCCCTTTTCATTTACTGCTCCATAATAACTACAACTTGAAATTATTGCCATAAATATAATTAAAATAATCTTTTTCATATCTCATTCCTCCCTTTGCCTTTATTTTATTAGGTTTCGGAGAGGAAAACAAATGTGTAATTTTTATTTTTTTCGCTAATTTGTATATTTATAAATATATTCTTTTCAGTTAGTAAAGAGCTAGTATTAAAAGGGGTTTGTAAGGGGGAATTCTATAAAAAGTACTCCCACAGTTTTTTGGCATAATCCTAGCGTTCATAACTTCGCTTTTTTTCCTCCCTTTCGTTGTGTTCTTCAATACATTTCACAATAAAATCTTCTGCTTGCTTTTCTGTTTGAATACTTTTAGGGAGTATCTTTTGTATTCTTTCTTTGTTTAGTTTAAATTTTTCTACTTGATTTGGTTTTTGTTCTCCCATTATTTCTTCAATTTTATCTGCTGTAAGTTTTCCCTCTTGACTTAACATTTTTAAGTGTCTTGCTTGTGATACATTAGGTGTTTTCTCATCATAATCAAAAATATTAAGTATTACATATTGCTCATCTTCTGTTAGATATGACAAGTCAACAGCCGGACTAAATGCTATTCTTTCTTCATCAACTAATTTCAATAACTCTGGTATTAGTTCAGTTAGTCTTATATATTTTCTTACTGTTTCTCTACTTTCTCCTACTTCATTTCCAACTTGCTCATCACTTCTCAACTTCGACACGACTGTTGTCGAAGTTAAATCTGTTCTCTGACCTTGATGTTTTTGTGCATTTAGTTTCATTTTATATGCAAATGCTTTTTCACTTGGCAATATCTTTGTCCTTTGCATATTGCTATCTACCATTATTATTGTTGCCTCATCATCACTTAAATCACGAATAATACAAGGTACTTCTTTTAAATTTGCAAGCTGACTTGCTCTTTTTCTTCTGTGTCCAGAAATAATTTCATAATTTCCATCATCTCTTTGCCTTACTACTAATGGCATTATTATTCCACCTGTTTTAACGGTTTCCACCATATTTTCCATTTCTTTGTCGTCATTTACTTGAAATGGGTGGTTTGGAAAGTCAAATAATTTCTCTAATGGTATTGGAATTGCTTTCTCAATATTCAAAATGTCTTTTCCGTTGCACAGGCTCAAAAATGTCATCTAGTGTGGGCAACTTCATTTCTAGTTCTTTGCTTTTCAATTTTCAATACCTCCTTACAAAAATTATCATAGGCAATAGTTGGCTTGCTGTTTTTATCATAAGAAAATAAACTCTTTCCTGCCATTGTTCCCTCGACTGCTTTTACTCCCATAGGAATTATCGTGTCATAGATTTTTATTTTGCTACCATAATTGTTTTGTAGTGTTTGAAGTGTTGTTTTTCCTACTTTTGTTTGCATATCTGCAAGAGTAATTAAAATTCCATCAATTTTTAGATTAGGATTTATTCTTTTTCGTACCTTATTTATTGTTTGAATTAGCTGTGTCATTCCCTTTGCTGATAGATAATGGGCTTGTACTGGTATTATTACACTATCGCTACAAGCAAGTGCATTAAGAGTAATCATACTTAAACTAGGTCTACAATCTATAATGACATAGTCATATTTATTTTTTACTTCATCAATGTAACTTTTTAGCATATATTCCCTACTCATATTATTAACAAGTCCTACTTCTATCGCCTCTAAATCAATATTAGATGGTACTAAATCAACTCCCTCACTATGATGTAATATTGCTTCGTTTTCTTCTAATGGAATATCTTTTATTACTTTATCAATCACAGTTCCTATTGTTTTTTCAAG
>CAMUHU010000061.1 GCA_947088765.1 uncultured Clostridium sp.
CTTTCGTATAATTTTTATTTCAACAATTCAATTATACTACTTGAATCACTTTTTTCTATATTTTTTGTTTCACATCAATTGTAACACTACATTTTTACATTTTTTTATTTATATTTCCATTTTTGCTATTAATGCTTTTATTTTTATACCTTCATCACTAAACATTTTTTCATGTTCTGTAACTATATTATCTTCAAATATTGCCTCATTATGCAAATCATAAGTTTTATTTATAATTTTAAATTTTGAGTCTTCAAAGTATTTTATACTGTCTTTAAATAATTCATCATCATCAGTTTTAAAGAAGATTTCTCCCCCATTTACTAAAAACTCCTTATATAATAATAGTTGCTTTGTGTTTGTAAGTCTCTTTTTTTTATGTTTTGGTCTTGGCCAAGGATTGCAAAAATTAATATATATTCTTTCTATTTTATCAGTTTTATCCATGAATAATAGTATTCTCTCTATATCATGCCTTACTAACCTAACATTATCTATTTCTAATTCTTTTCTTTTATATGTTGATTCTATATTCCTTTTTGCTAATCCAAGCATTGCATCAACCATATCTATAGCAATGTAATTTATATCTAAGTTTTTAGAAGCTAATTGTGCAATAAAAGTCCCCTTTCCACAACCAAGTTCCATATGTGTTGGATTATTCTCATTTTTAAATGCAGTGTTCCATTTTCCTTTGTAGGCTTCTGGATTGTCAATATAAAATTCACTTGCCTCTAATTCTGGGCGTGCCCATTTTTTAAACCTAATTCTCATCTTTCTATTCCTTTCATCTGTTGTATTATAGCAGATTTTATATGATAAGACAATAGGTTATTTTTAGTAACTAAATGAAATGCTTTGCAAATTTTCCACGATTACCCCACGTTTTTTTCTTCGTGTTCATGTTCATATTTTAGCTTAGTAGCCATTCCGCCTCTTATATGCCTTTCCGCCTTATTTTCATCTAAGATCTTTCTAACCTGTATTGCTAGTATAGGGTTTATCTTTAATAACCTTTCTGATACATCTTTGTGTACTGTACTTTTACTTATTCCATATTTTCTTGCAGCACCTCTTACTGTATCTTTTGAATCTATTATATAATGTGCTAGTTCAACAGCACGTTCCTCTATTGAGTAACCTTTCATATTAAAGCCTCCAATTGCGAATACTTTTGTTTAAGTTTATTCGCTTTGGAGGTATATTAGAACTTATGATTTTTCTTATTTTATTTGCTTCATAATATTCCTTCATTTTCATATAGATTGTACAATTGCAGCAGAATCAATATAACTTTCTTCTATCCCCTGTTTTTTACCATATCTTTAAATACATATTCTGCCATTGGAGATCTACATATATTTCCTAAACATACAAATATTACCATTCTTGTCCTCCTATTTTACTCCTTTTTCAATAAATCCCTAATCTCTTCTAGAAGTTGCACTTCTTCACTTTTTTTAGGTGGTTCTTCTGCCTTTTCCTTTTTTTCTTCATGTTTTAATTTTTCAAATAATCTCACTGTTGTAAAAATGCAAATAGCAATAATCAAAAAGTCTATTATTGTTTGAATAAAAGAACCATAAGCTATTTTAGAGTCTTTTATTTGCCATGATAGATTTGAAAAGTCTAATCCTCCAATTATTACTCCAATTAATGGTGTAATAATATCATTTACTAAACTTGTTACAATTTTTCCGAAAGCTCCACCAATAATAACACCTATTGCCATGTCGACTACATTACCTCTAGAAATAAATTTCTTAAACTCATTAGCTTCTTTTTTCATCTTGTTCAAGTTCTTACCTGCTATTTGTTCTAATTCTTTTTTCTTTGTTTGTGCTTGTCCTTCTGCTAAGTCCATTTTTTCTTCATCTTCTTTTACATATAATTTGTTTTCTTCCTCTGTTTTTGTTTTTACTTGATTTTTTTCCATATTCTACTCCTTCTAATTTTATTTTTCTCTATATTTTTTGCATTTAATAACAGTTCATCAAAATCTGATATATAAATTTGGTCTTTTGTAATCTTCTTGAACTATTAAGAAATTCTTAATAGTTCAATTTTCCTCCAATTCATTATCTTTATATATTTTCCTTAATTAAAATATATTTTATATCATTTTTTATGAAACCAAATTTTTCATATAGCTTTATTGCTAGTGATTAGATGCATCAAGTTCTATTTTCTTACAATATAATCTCCTATTTCTATTTCATGTTTTTGAATCAACTCATCCGAAATCTTCTCTATATTTTCTGAATGATATATTTCTGCTAAATCATATATCTTTTTTATACTTTTTTCCCTAATTTTTCTATTATATACTTTTTGGTATTTTTAGTTTTTCTTGCAATATATTCAATTAAACTACATGTAAAAAATAAATCGTTTTTCTTTTGAGACTCCTCCATATATTCTTTCATCTCCTTTACTCCCACAAATGTTATACATTTCAAAGCTCTTTGTGTACAAAATGCAATTATTCTTTAGAGTTCTTGATATTAATAAATGCTCTAATATGTTTTTTTACTCTTTTCTTTTCTATAATTAAATATTTTATCATCAAAAATCTTTATTCTTTTCTTTGGCATACTTTTGTATCTAGCAACAAGCAAATTTTTAACATCATTCTCTTCTAATTCTTCTATGTAATCTTTTTTATTAGAATCCTCATATGTATTTAAAAATTCTTTAAATTCTCTTCTAATTTTAGGATTTAAATTATTAAAATAATATTTTTCATCTATCTTAACTCCTTCAAATTCAACTTCTTCAACAAATTCAAAGTTTTTTAATTCTTTGTTAACTGTATCTTCATACTTACTTGTATATAAACAATTTAGGATTGTAACTTTTATTTTCACATTATCACTTTTATATTTTCTTTCAAATTCTTCTAAAATTTCCTTTGGTATTTTTTTAGAAAATTGTGAACCACTAATTCCAATATCTGAAAAAATTAATAATTCACCTTTTGATTCTATTGACCCTCTTTTTTCTAAATTCTTCCTTATTATTTCTGAAAACTTTGCACCTCTTTCAAAATCTTTCCCTCCTTTATCAGTTAGCATAGCATCCACACCATCTTTTTCATCTATATCTTGATAATCATTAAGTGGGATTACAAAAGTATTTTGGTCTTCTATTTTATTTTTTAGTCCATTTATAAATTTGCTTATTTCTTCATCTTCCATTACCTTATAATTAGAAATTACCTCTACTATACAATTATGATACTTATTTTCTTTCTTTTTTAAAAATTCATATAGTTTTATTTCTGCTTCTCTTTTAGAAATATTATTTTGTGTAATAATTTTCTGTATTGATTCATGATAATATGGTACATTTGCAAAACCAGTATTTCTAATTTGCTCATCTATATCATATTTGCCTTGTTTTTTATCAATAATATCTAATACTTTTTCTAAAAATTCAGGCAATCTTATAATATAATTATTATACAAAAATAAATATTTATTGTCTATTAAATTATATAACTCTTTTTGTGATATACTTCTCAAACTATCTGTTTTTTTTGCAAATTCTATTATTTTATAGTCTTCTATATTATATTTTGGGTCATCTATAATAATTTTTTGTATATCTGTATCTACCTCTATATATTGATTATCAGCTTTTTCTATATCTATCAAATATTCTGTTTTGAGCCTATTTAAATCGTGTTCTAATTGTTCTTTAACTTTATTAATATAATCGCTATTAATCTGATTTTTACTTATACTATTTTTTATCGTTTCTATTATAGTTTTTAAGTTTCTCTTATCTATATCCACTTTACCATATAATAATTTATTTTCTTCTTCTCCTTTTAAATAATTATATTTTGCTAATAGTGTATAATTCTTTGAATAATCTGGTTCTACATTCTTTACATTAATTGATGCCTCCATAATTGTCTCTATTTTTGCCTTTTCTACTATTCTGCAATCAATATTTTGTTCCATTTTCTTACTTAATTGAAACAAAAACTCTAATTTTTCTTTATAAGTTTTTACATAATCTGGTATAAAATCGT
Organism: uncultured Clostridium sp.; assembly: GCA_947088765.1. Lineage (GTDB taxonomy): Bacteria > Bacillota > Clostridia > TANB77 > CAG-508 > CAKPSH01. The sequence goes on from CAMUHU010000061.1 coordinate 4,040, forward strand.
TTGCTAGCTCCTTTACTTTATATTCTTGTCCTAAATCTAATTTTAAGTCTTGTAGTGTATCTTTCGTTAGTATCAAATTTATGATTTCTTTTGCTAGGTTTTCTTCAGAATTAATAATTATTTGATCAGCTTTTAAAATAAATTGTTTATCATATGCGGAATATCCAAACTCTATATTACCATTTTCATCTATTACACCTTTTTCAAATAAGTTATATGTTTTTTTCCTTTGCTCCATAGCATCATATACTTTTGAAATTTTTAAAATTGCTTCAACTACATTCATTCCCTCTATAATCTGATCTATTGATTTTAGTTTCTTATTTTCTATAGAAACTATACTGTAATATCTACTCCTTCCGTCTATTGAAATGTTTTCCTCAAATTGTTCTTCAAAATTACTTAATATCTCTTTATTCCCTCTTATAATTAAATTATTTTCTTTTTTCATTACTATTCTATCATTATACTGTATATTTTTTAAGGCAGTTTCTCTATCAGGGAAATAACAGGTACTTCCATCTTCTAAACACCATTCTATAACTTTTATATTATGTTTCTTCGCCAATTTTAATATTGTTTTTTTATCGTCATCATTTATATTATGCAGTAATTTTTCACCTGTAAAAAACATCATCAGACTTGATATGTATTTTAATACATATTCATTTTCATCTTCTCCTGTAAAAGTATCTTCTTCAGATAATTCCTTAGTTATATATTGTATTATTGTAGGTTCTTCGCACTTATTTTGAGATATTAAGGTCTCATATCTATACCAATCTTCTGTATTAATATCTATACTTTTTTGTTTAGCATTAGGCAAAAATTTTTCCCAAACTTCGTCTATTCTTGATTTTCTATCATCATATAGTGTCATATATGCCATTATATTAAATACTACCTGATATATCTCATTTATATCATAATTAATATTTTCCTTTTGTATTGTCATATATATAATATTTACAAGGCTTTTGTTAGCTTCCACTGATATACTTTTTAATTTAGATAGAATATCTTCAATCACTTTTGCCCTTTTATTACAATCTTCTTCTTTTTGAATCATTGCAAAAACAGATTCTAATATATCGTTTTCTATGTTTAATTGTGAAGAATTTTTAATACATCTATAAAGTATTGCTTCATTATCCATTTTTATAGGCAACTCATTTTCTAATATTATAGAATATAATTGTATTTTTTCATATATCTCTAAGTCTTGTTGTAAATACGTTTCCACAATCTCTTGTAATATCTTTTTATCAACTGCTTTTGCATTTTTGTTCAACTGATCTATAAAATTCGCTCGTGACTCTCCTTCTATCCTATTATAAAATTCCAAGTTAATATCTTTTAAGAAGTCTTCATTAAACACAATATTTTTATAAAAGTGCTTAAACATACTTCCTCTTCCCTTTTTGCTATTCGTAATACTTTCTATTATTTCTCCTAAATATGCTCTAAGGTATTCTTTATCTATTAAATGGGTCATAAAAAATGGCACATTCTTATAGTCAATTTCTTCTTCTTCCTTGTTTTCTATTTGTTTAAACATCTTTCTTAACAATTTTCTTGCTGTATTTATTACATGTTCTGGTGTATCTTCTCCACAATTATCAATAAAATATTTTCCTATATCATTATTTAATATTTTATATTTTAATTTCTTTACTTGTCCAAATTCTTTTTTATCATTATTTAATTGTAAATCAATTTTTTCTAATTCTTTACCTATAATTTCTAGGATTTCCTCTGCTTTTTCTTTCGTTTCTACAATAATTACTATATCATCAACATATCTATAATAAAATTCTTCATCATTTTTTAATTTTTTCTCAATTATTTTGTCAATTCTGCTTATATAACTTTCTGCTAAATATCTTGCAAATGCTGGTCCTTGTGGAACTCCCTTATTATTATTAGTTACTTTTTGTGACAATCTAATTAGATATTCACACAAATTTTTGTATATTTTTTTCTCTTCTTCTGACATATTTTTTAATGTCACTTGTACAATTTCTTCTGGTCTATTATATAAAATATCCCTTAAAAAGATTATATTTATGGAATCATAAAAATGTTTTAAATCTAACTTTAAAATATAATAATCGTTGTAATCTTCATCAAATATTTTATCCGATATCTCTTTTTGATAGCTCATCCATAAAGTATTCCATGGTTCAAAAATAGTTGCATTTTTATATTTAAATTTGTTTAATTTGTAGCTATAAGAATTAGTACTAATACAGTTACTTTTAATATAATCATCTATGATAAACATTACTACTGTTGATACTATTTTATCTTTAGCTGATAACTGATACATTATTCTGTCTTTATCTTCTTCTTTTCTTATATATTTAAATATTTCTGTCTTTTCTAATTCACTATCTATTCTTCCTTCTTCTATTTTTGTAATTTTATCTTTAATCTCATTAATATCTAATTTATCTAACTCATCATCTATAAATTTGTGCGGAACTTCATCATTATTATTTAGATAATCCTTTTCTGCATATATGCACCACTTTATAAAATCATTTTCTTTATTCACTTTTAATTCTTTTATTCCATCTATTAATTGTGTAGTATATATAATATTATTTTCTTTACAATATTGGCAACTTATATTTAATTGTTTTTCTGCATAACTTATTAAAGGTGGATATAAATTTCTTAATTTTTCTAGTTTCTTTTCAGTCTTCTCTTTATCATAATTCTTAGCTTTACTAAAAAATTCTATCAATAAATCTTTACCATAATTTCTGTTTGTAGATGAATATATCCTATTTAAGGTTCCTGTTATGATTACTCTTTCCTTTTCTGTTAATTCTTCTATTGGTTTTTCTAATAAAATTTTGAATATTTGTGACTTTTTTAGCATTTCTAATATTTCTTCTAATGTATATTCTTGTTCTAAAACTAAATCACTTTCCTGATGTGTTCCTTTATGTTTTATTTCAACCTGTAAGTTATCTATTATTTCAAATGGATCATTTCTTTCTACCTTATCTATTATATTTATTTGATTTTCAATTAAGTCATTAGTTAATTCTGTTATATTTTCGATTCGGTCAATATCCTCTAATAAATAGCTATATCTGTTACTTTTTAAATGATATGAACAAGGAATTTTTACTCCTATGCCTCTTGAATTATTTTCTCCATTTCCATTTTTAGGATATCTGTCTATTTCTATATTAGAGTTTTCTTTTCCTATATATTTGAATTCTATCGTTTCCATTATTGCTGAAAGAATTAAAAAACCAATACTCTTTGTTACTTCTGTATCAAAAAATATCCATATATGAATTCCTCTATTACCTGAAAATTCTATTACATATTTTATTTTTAGTTCATCTAACTTTTTTGTTGCTATCTTTACTTCTTCTATCAATTTTTCTTTATAAACTTCATCATTAAAGAAATTATAGTCTAATGCCGTATTCTTTATGTCAAAATCCATACATATCCATTTCAAGTTAGATAATTTCTGCTGATATGACATATATGCTCTTTTATTTTTTAATGCCGATTTTATTTTTACTTTATTTAATTTTTGATATTTCGTATAATATACTATTTTTCCATTCTTTTCTCTTTCTTGTACAGCATATATGTCCTTATTAAAAAAGAATGTTCTTAATATTTTTTCTGATAAATCATTTAATAATTCTTCTTCTATTTCCATATTTCTTTTCCTATCTCTAATATAAAATCCCTCATACAATACAAAGATATTAATTCTTCATTAACTTTTTATATCTTATCATAAATTTTATTATTTTTCCATAAAAAAGAAGAAAATATTACATTACTATAACATTTTCTTCATATCTAAACTTAATCTGTATTCTTCCATTTTCATATACATAAATTTCATCTATTAGTTCGTCTACAACTTACCTAAAAAATTCTTTTATATTTCTATCTACCAACAAATAATTCTGCCATAGAATTTTGTGTCAGCCAAACATTTTCATCTTCAAGTCGAACTTCTATTTTAACTTGTCCATCATCTGTTGTATAAATTATAATATTATTATTGTTCTCTACTAAATTATTGTCCAAATGCTTTCCTCCTTATTATTTTCTTTATTATATCCTGTGTAAATATCATTCCATGGCTATAATCTAACATATTGTATTTCTCAGCTAAAGACTTTGGTAGTTTTTTTATTCCAATTTCATATTTCATGATCCTATAATTCTTGAAACCTCTCTCGTGCCTTCTTTTTGAACTATTAGGAAATTTCTAATAGTTGAATCTTTTTCTAATTCATTATCTTTATAAATATTTGATATATGTTCATTTATTGTTGCTATATTTACTCCATAAACTGCTGCTAACATCTTTTGAGTAAGCCATATATTTTCATCTTAATATCTTACTTCTATTGATTCTGGATTATCTCCTACTGCTGCTACATATGTTAAATATTCTGCAGCACTTGAACGAATTGTAATTTCATTTTTCTTTTTAGGCATATAATAATTTACTTTCTTTCACTATTATCTTTCAATTTATCTTACAAATTAATTAAAATATATTTTGTATTATCTTTTTTAAATCCAAATTTTTCATATAGTCTTATTGCATTAGGGTTAGAGGCATCCAGTTCTATTTTCGAAATCTCTACTTCTCTAAGAAAATCTAAAACCATTTTCATTAATTTATTTTGAATACCTTTGCATCTATATTCTTCATCAGTATATACACTTGTTATATATGCTTTTTTTCCATTAAGAAATGAGTCTGAAGGCACCATTTGATGAATAACTACTCCATTACAAGCAATAACTTTATTCTCTTCGTTTATTGCTACAAAAAAATAAATTGTTTTGTTTAACTCTTGTAATAGTATTTTCTTTATATTCTCTCTTGCTATATTTTCATTTTTCATTACTAAACCATCTCTATTATAGTAAAATAGCGTTTGTTTTATTTTTAAATCTACTAATGCATCTATATCATTTACATCTGCTTTTTATATATTAATTCCATTTTTATATTCTCCTTATTATCTTCTTGTATTTTCCTTATCCTTTTCTATCTGTTTTCTATACCTTTCCTCCTCTGCGATAAAGCATTGTGACCACAAAATTTATTAAGCTTGCAATCTTAATCCTCTATACTGTCATCTTCGTTATCATCATTTTCTTCATACTCTTCAACATCATCATTTGTATTCAATGATAAACTATTATATAAATCAAAATTAATTCCCAAATTTTGTTTCATTTGTTGTAAAGGTTCAACATTAATTCCTAAACTTTTAGATATTTCATTAAATTGTGTAATTCGACTTAAACTATTAGCCCACTCTTGAGCTCGTTCTTGAAATGTTTTTTCAAAAAATACTGTAATTATTTTATAATCTTTTAATATAATTCCTTTCTCTTCCTTTTGGCACTGCAACTTTATTACTCCTTTGACATTTCTCCTTGGAACCACTATTGCTTCTTTTGGTTGTAATATATATTTTTTCGTTTTAAACTTTACTTCTACTATAAATTTATTATCTTCCTTTTTTACTTCTAGTATATTAACATCTTCTTCTTTAAAATTTCTTAATATTAAACTTTTTAATAGTATTTCTTTATCTCCCCAAACATTATATTGTAGTTTTACAGTCTTATCAAAATTATACTCTAACTTATTTATAAATTTCAATACAACTTCCTTATTATATAATTTAACGCAATCTGTTTCTGGTAATTTATTATCATTAATTATAGTTTTTAAACAATTTTGTAATTTTTCACTATTTGGTTCAATGTATTTAATTATTAGCTGTGTACTTTTATGTATCTTTTTAAATTGTTCCAATAATTCCGGACTATTATTTTCAAATTTGTATCTGTAATAATCCCAATTTTCATTACATCCTCCTAATTAAATATTGTTTTCTATTTTTGAAGATATATATTTTTGATTTTTACTAGTTGGCTTATCTGGTATTGTCATTTTTAA
>CAMUHU010000062.1 GCA_947088765.1 uncultured Clostridium sp.
ACGGCACGATTACGATTAAATCCAACTATAATGGCGAAATCATCCTGCATATCACATCAGAAGGGGAAGCCAACATCGAAATCGAGCCTTTGAGAGAGAAATGCAAACTGGTTGGAATCGTATACAACGGTACTCTCTTATTTGGCGCGGACCATTTTATCGAAATCATCGACAACACTTTGTTCAAAGAGACGTATAATTCGTTCTTCCAAATCAACAGATATATAAATGCCGAACTTTTTAAACTGCTAAGTGCCAATATAGACGGGGGAGATACTGTTCTCGATATGTGTTCGGGCGTCGGAACGTTGAGCATCATCGCGAGCAGAAAAGCAAAAAAAGTGTATGCTATCGAAATAGTCGAAAATGCTGTCAAGGATGCACTTGTCAATGCAAAGATGAATAAAATTGAGAATGTCAATTTCATGCTCGGAGACGCTTACAAAGCCATCGAACAGATTAAAGATTCGATTGACACCATCATTATAGACCCACCGAGAAGTGGCCTGACTACAGAAGCTTTAAATTCTATCATAAAGATAAATCCGAAAAAGATAATCTATATTTCCTGTGACCCAGTTACACTCGCTAGAGATTTAAATACTTTAAAAGAAAGCTATTCTACAGAAAGTCTTCATCTACTGGACATGTTCAGCTATACATACCACGTTGAATGTGTATGCGTGATGAGTAGGCGATAAACCATTATAAATAAAGGGAAAATCAACTATTCAGTAGGGGTCAAAAAATGATAAAAAAACGGATAAATTATTGATATTTTTACTAATTTTTGAAAAAAATATTGTGGGGTTGTCTGTGGAGAATATGTTTCCTCATACCACACTAATTGGTATGTTTCTACTAGTTGAATTTGTTAAGTAATAGATAGTATTCTTACATATATGTCTTTATTTACTGTTACTGTATAACTTGAAGGGAGTTAAAAATGAAAAAAATTTTAGTTGTTGATGATGAAGAAATGATAACAGACTTAATATCTACCTGTTTATTAGATAAGGGATATGAAGTAATGGTTGCCAACAGTAGCGAAGAAGCACTATTATATATTCCTAAAACTCCTAATTTGATTATTTTAGATATAAATATGCCAAGTGTAAATGGTTTAGAACTATGCAAAAATATTCGTGACTATATTTATTGTCCTATAATTTTTTTGACTGCTAGAGTTAGTGAACAAGACAAAATAAATGGCTTTAGCTATGGAGCAGATGATTATATTACAAAGCCATTTAGTTTGAAAGAATTAACTGCTCGAGTTGAAGCACATTTAAGACGAGATGAAAGAAGCAAAAATAATTTATCAATTATGACACTTGCAGATGGTTTAATAATAAATCTATCAAGTAGAAAAATATATTTTGAAAAAATAGAAATACCATTTTCTAAAAAAGAATTTGATATAATTGAATTTTTAATTGCTAATTCTGGACAGGTTTTTGATAAAGAACAAATTTATGAAAAAATTTGGGGATATGATGCTTTAGGAGATAATAATGTAGTTAAAGAACATATTCGCAAAATTCGTGCAAAATTTAAAGAAGTTACTGGAAAAGAGTACATTGATACGAGTTGGGGAGTTGGTTACTGTTGGAAAAATTAAAAAATATGAATAAATCATTATCAATAAGAAAATTTTTTGCTTTTGTTGTTTTTAGTACATTCCTAATTGTCATTGTATTGTCAATAATATGTATTTGGGGTGGCACAAAATTTAGACATTATCTAGTTCCAAATTCAAATGATGTTGTTTTAACATTAGAACTTACTAATCAAGAGGGTCAAAAAATGAATATAGTTGTAGCAACTGAATTAGGTAGTGAAGCAGTAAAAATGCCAATGATAATAGATAGCTCAGAGTCATCAAAGGATTATATATCATTAGACGATATTGAGATAAAAGTTGTAAAAGTAGAAAATAGTTTTGAAAAACTTACTCCTAAAAGAAAATTTGCTTATCAAGCAACGGGAGTGTTAATGGTATTACTTCCTTTATTATTTTCAATTAGTGGTATTTTGATAGCAGGATTTATTTTTTATAAAAGAAAATTAAAAGAGCCTTTAAGAATTTTATCAAATTCAATGCAAGAAATAGCAAAAGAAAATCTTGATTTTAATGTTTTTTATGACTCTGATGATGAAATGGGGGCGTTATGTTCTTCATTTGAAGAAATGCGAAGATCATTAGAAGAAAATTATAAACAACTATGGAAAATGATAGAAGAAAGAAAAATTTTACAAACTTCTGTTGCTCACGATTTAAGAAATCCTATTACCATTATAAAAGGGTACACAGAATATTTACAAGAAAATTTAGAATATAAAGATTTATCTAATGAAAAAATTATTGAAATAATAAATAATATAAATAAAACAACTGAAAGATTAGAAAACTATACTAATTCTATTCGTGCTATAAATCAATTAGATGAAATAAAAATTGAGCGTAAAGAAGTAAGCGTAAAAGAATTTATAGAAAATGCTTGTAATGATTTTTTATTGATGACTAAATCTAAAGCGATTAAATTAGAAATTACAGATCATATACCAAAAGGCATTTTTAACATTGATGTTGATGTTGTTTATAGAATAGTAGAAAATATTATAAATAATGCCTTAAGATATGCAAAGAAAAAAATTAAAATTTCATTTGAAATAAAAAATAATTTTTTAATCATTATTGTAAAAGATGATGGTATTGGTTTTAGTGAAAATGTTTTGTCTGGAAATCATAAATTGATTATTTCAAATAATAAAGATGGACATTATGGTATGGGTTTAACGATAAGCCGTATCCTATGTAATAAGCATGGTGGAGAACTAAAACTTGACAATGATGAAAAAAATGGTGCAAAAGTAATAATAAAAATACAAATTTGACGGATTTTTGACTTTTATTTTATATCATATCCTTGTAAGCCTAAAATGGCACGACAAGGAGTTTTTTTATGAGAAAAAGAAAAATTTATATTAAAAAGAAATTAAAATATAGAATAAAAGTAATTTGTTTTATTATTTTTACAGTTTTAATATTAAATTGTGTAAACAATATCTTAAAGTCTTTTCGTGTTAGTGAAAATGAGTCTTTGATAAATGAGAATGAACAAGTTATTGATAATCAAAAAAAGGAGAATCAAGAGGAAAATACTCTTTTAAATGAAAATAATAGTTATCAAATTCCAAACGATAGACAGGATATTGATAATAATACTACTGATTCAACTACAAATAATCAACCTATAAATAATTTTGAAAGAGATATAAATAAGTTTAAAAATAAAAAACTGATTGCTTTTACCTTTGATGATGGACCTAATTCTAAAACTACCAATAAATTGTTAGATAATTTGGATAAATATAATGCACGTGTAACTTTCTTTGTTGTTGGTAATCGTGTAAAAACTTATGAAGATACTTTGAAAAGAGCATACGATATGGGTAATTTAATAGGAAGTCATACTTACAACCATAAAAACCTTTTTGAATTAAACAATAATCAAATAGTAGATGAAATTAAAAAAACAAACAATGTAATAAAGGAAGTAACGGGTAGCAATACTCTTTATTTAAGACCTCCATATGGCAATACAAATAAAAATATTAAAAATCTTGCTAATATGTATAATATTCTTTGGGATTTAGATACTGAAGATTGGAAATATAAAGATAAGAATAAAATAGCAAAGTATATTATTGATAATGCTCACGATGGAGGAATAATTTTATTACACGATTTATATGAAACATCAATAGATGGGGCATTACTAGCAATGGAAGAATTATCAAAAAATGGATATGCTTTTGTTACAATAGAAGAAATGGCAACTTTAAAAGGTATAACTCTTAATAAGGCAAGTAATTATTTTAATCTTAAATAAAAAAATATAAATTTGACGAATTTTTGACTTTTGTTTTATATCATATTCTTGTAAGTCTAAAATGGCTTAGTAAGGAGTTAGATAAATGCAGCAAAAAAGAATATATAAAAGAAAAAAATTAAAACCTAAAATCAAGATATTTATATTTGTACTATTATCATTATTTATTATACATACTGGGAGTAATTTATTAAAATTATCTCACGCAAGTAAAAATGAAATATCAGATAAAACTAGCACACAAGTAGATAATAAAAGTAAAAATATCGAGCAGTCTTCAGTTTTTCCGAAAGAAGTGTATGGTGTTCCGGTTTTTACAAAATTGATAGACACAAATACATCAGCAAGAACTGGAGAAAAACGAATTATTAAATACATAGTTATACACGAAACAGATAATTTTGAAAAAGGTGTTGGTGCTGCTAATCACGCAACATTTTTAAAAAACAATAACAAAAGCCCCACATCTTGGCATTATACAGTTGATGATAAAGAAATTTATCATCATATTCCAGATGATGAAAGAGCAAATCATGCAGGAGATAAAGAAGGAAATGATTATGGCATAGGTATAGAACTTTGTGTAAATGAAGATGGCGATTTTAATCAAACATTTGATAATGCTACCAAGTTAGTCGCATATCTTCTTAAATCTTACAATTTAGATATTAGTGCTATAAAAACTCATCACGATTTTACTGGAAAAGAATGTCCTCACAATATATTAAAAAGTAATAGACTAGGGGAATTCAAAGAAAAAGTCAGGTATTATTTAGATATTTGATATTTAGTTAAATAGTTTAAAGAAAGGATTTGATATATTATGAAAAAACTATTAGCGATTTTAATTATAATTGGTGGAATTTTCACACTTTGTGGATGTCAAAAAAATATAAAAGAAGTATTTTTACCATCTAAAGGTGAAGAAGGGGAAGTTACAAATAATAGCAGTGATTTAAAATTTTTAAGTAATGGTGCTACTACAAATGATGGATATTATTATTTAACAGATTATAGCAGATTAAATAATGGCAAACTTGCTAAACACTTAATGTATATTGATTTTAAAACAAAACAAGAAATACATTTATGTAATAATTCTGCTTGTACTCATAAAACAGAAGATTGTACTTCAGTTTTTAACAAAGATGAATTTCAGTTTGATTCTAAAGTCTTTATTTGGAACAATAAAATTTATGTTATAAGCAAAAGCACAGATACATCAGGGCAGGTTACAATGGGAGTTTTAGGCGAAACATCAAAAAGCAATGTGGAAAGTAACAAAGCTGTATTATATAAGTTAAATTTAGATGGAACAAATAGAGAGAAGATTTATACATTTGATGATAATGCTACAATAGAAGATTTTGTAATTGGTAGTGGGAATGGAATTTATTTGATTGCAAAAAAAGTTGAAACTAAATATACTGGTGGAAATGCTTATAGCACTTCTAGTGAACGAAAACTTATCTATTTAGATTTAAACACTAAAAAAGAATCTACTATTCTTTCTATGAATAGAAATGACAATATGGATTGGAAAGTTATTGGCAGTACAGAGCGAAGCCTTATTTTACATGGTATAGATTTAGGTGGACAAGTGACTGATGAAGAAAAACATAATAATGATGATTTGTATAAAAATTCTTCTGATGTTTTTGCACTTCTTGATATTGATAATGATACATTAAAAGAAGTTTATCGTGTGAAAGCACCTTCACGCACATATACGGTTGATGAAAAAAATTTGTATTATAACATAGATGGAAATAGCAAAATCTTAAAAATTGATTTAAAAACTGGTAAGGAAGAAACTTTAGCCAACTTATCTAGTGTTTGGGTTGATCGAGTAATTGATAATAAATTATTATGTATAACAAATAGTGGTAAAAATCCTATAAGTTATTTTATTGATGTAGATACAGGTAAGATGACAGAATCAAAACTTGTTAACAAGAGTACAGGATTTTCTATAGAAATAATTAGTACATCTCAAAAAGAAGTTTTAGCAATATATGATTCTGATGTTACTTTTAATAGTGATGGTTCATGGACAACTCATAGCAATAAATATGGAGTAATTAGTAAAGAAGATTTTTATTCTGGAAAAGATAATTTTAAAGGAATTAAAAGAGTTTATGGAGGTGAGTAAATTGCTAGAACTTGAACATATTTCAAAAGAATACAAAAATAAAAAAGCCCTTAAAGATGTTAATTTGATTTTTGAAAATGGAATATATGGACTTTTAGGACCAAATGGAGCAGGGAAATCAACTCTTATGAATATAATAACGGGTAATTTAAGCCCAACAGAAGGAATTGTAAAATGGAATAAAGAAGATATAAAAAAATTGGGTGCTTCTTATAGAAGTTTACTAGGTTTTGCTCCACAACAGCAAGGAATGTATGATAGTTTTTCTGGCACAAGATTTCTTTCTTATATGGCGACTTTAAAAGGCATACCAAAAAAAGAGTTAAATAATGAAATTAAAAGAGTTTTAAATTATGTTAATATGATGGAAGTTAAAGACCAAAAAATAGGAACATACTCTGGAGGAATGAAACAAAGAATTTTAATAGCACAAGCGATACTTGGAAATCCTAAAATAGTAGTTTTAGATGAGCCTACTGCAGGGTTAGATCCGAAAGAGAGAGTGCGAATAAGAGAAAGAATTTCTACATTATCAAAAGAAAAAATAATTTTAGTTTCTACACACGTTGTATCTGATATTGAGTCTGTGGCAAATAAAATAATCCTTATTAGAAAAGGAAAGATTATTGATACGGATTCAGTTGAGGCTCTTTGTGAAAAAAATAATGTTTCTAGTTTAGAAGAAGTATATATGAAATTATTTGGAGATGAATAGATATGTGGAGTTTAATCTATTTTGAATTAAAAAAAATATGGAATAAAAAAAGTTTTGTTTTTATAACTTGTTTATTGTTAATTATAAATATATTTTTCCTTTGGTACACAAATTTAGAAAATGAAAAAAAACCATCACTTTCTTCTTATAAAATGTTTCAAACTGAAATATTAAATATGAGTGAAAGTGAAAAAAAAGAATATGTAAAAAAATTAAAAAAGGATGTTGATGGTATTCATTTTGTAATAGATATATTAAATATGCAGAAAAATGAAATCGGAAGTTCTTTTGTTGAACAGGAATTGAATGAGAATCCAGGAGTTTTTGAAACCTATTATGAAATATATAAATCAGGAAATTATTTACATTTCACATCATCATTAGAGCAAGAACAAATTTTTATTAATGAAATATATAATGAACAAGTCAAAGTAGCAGGATATGATGATTATTTAGAAGGTATAAAAAAAGACAAAGGTAAATTAGAGGGTATTTCTATATTTAATAATCAAGATGAAAGTAATTTTTCTACTCGTAATATAAAGAAAAGTGCAAAAGATTATTCAGAGTTAAATTCTAGTAATGTTAAATTTATACCATCAAAAACAATCGTATCGACTATTGAAAATATAGGAACAGACATACTTTTGATTTTAATTACATTTTTATTTATTGGAAATTTAATAACTGAAGAAAAAGAAAAGAAGTTATTTTATGTTACTCGTAGTACAAAGTATGGAGTAGTACATAGTATTTTTGCCAAAATTATAGCCTTGTTTATTCATTGTATAATATTTAGCGTTTTGCTTTTTGGTATAAATTATTTGTTTTTTGGAATATTTGGTGGATTTCATGATTTAGGAATAAAATTGCAATCTTTAGCACCATATATGGAAAGCAATTTTAATGGAAGTATATTAGAATATCTTATTATTTCTATACTAACAAAAGGAATAGTTGTATTTGGAATCGGTACTATTATTACAGCCATTTGCATTATCTCTGATAGTATGATACTTCCATATATGTTAGGTATATCATTTTTAGGTATAAGTTGGTTATTTTATAAAATTATACCAGCAGTATCAAATCTTAATATAATAAAGCACTTAAATATATTTGGTATTTTAAAAACAGAAAATTTATATGGCTCATATTTAAACTTTAATTTTTTTGAATATCCAATTTCAAGAATAACTTTTTCTTGGATTATGATAGTAGGGTTACTTATACTGGGAATTTTCTTGTGTGTTAAGTTCTTTTTAAAAGGTAAAAGTTTAGAATTAAAAAGATCTACTAAAAACTTTATATTGAAATTTAAGCCTCATACTTCTTTATTCAAACACGAACTTTATAAAATTTTAATAACTAATAAAGGAATTATAATTATTTTGATATTTAGTCTATTAATTTGTTATAACGAATTACAAAGAAGATATAGTCCATCACTTCAAGAGCAATATTATCAAAATATTATGTTGAAATTAGAGGGAAAACCAACTGAAGAAAAAACAGAACTTATTAAAGCAGAAAAATCAAGATTTGATGAAGCCTTTTCAAAAATATCAGAAATTGATGAACAAATTGCAAAAGGTGAGATAAATGATACAACTGGAGAAGCAATGAAAGTAAAATGGTATAGTATTACGGCTTTTTATCCTACCTTTGAGAAAGTATTAGAACAAGATAAGTATGTAAAAGAAAATGATGGAAATTATATTTATGATACTGGATACTTATATTTATTTGGAGTAATGGATGATGGCATACTTAATGACTTTATTCTTCTCACTTTAAGTATTATATTTATGTTTTGCAACGTTATGGCGATTGAGTATCAAAATCAGGCAGTAAATATACTAAAAGCGACAAAAAAAGGAAAAAAAGCAATTATTAAAACTAAAGTCAAGGCAACCATGATTATTGTTTTATTACTTTGCATTTTACCATTTATTTGTAGATTTATTAGTGTTTCTAGCTCATTCCCAATAAATGGCTTTTTGCTATCAGCAAAAGATATATCTATTTATCATGATTTGCCATCTGGAATACTGGTGATAGGTTTGATTTTATTAAAAATCTTTATCCAAGTTTTCTCTGGAATAATTATGGCAATGCTTATTTTAACTATTTCTGCTTGGAAAAAGAATAATGTTCAAACTATATTTTTGGGACTTTTGATACTTTGTGTACCTTTAGCATTAGTTTTATTAGGTTTCGAGTATATGAGATTATTTTCGTTATATCCTTTATATTCATATACATTTGGAAACTAAATATAAGTTTTAGATTTAACTCATTTTAAATAAAAAAAGAAGGGAATTTTATGAGATATTTGTCTGAAATAATTAGGAAAGTAGGATATTATCAAACGGGATAATGATTAAGTAACTTGTACTAGAAGATGATCCAGAAGTAAGATATGGAATCTACGATTATTTAAAACAAAATTATGAAGCATTTGTTACCAATGCTGAAAAAGAAGTTTTTAGAATTTTGAATTAGACGAAGACTTAATTATTTTTGATTACTCGATAATTAGTATAAATTTAAAACAATTTGTTGCGGCATTAAAGACAAGCAACGATAAAATACTTACAATGATATTGTCAGACCAACTGGAAGATAGTGATAAAAAATGCCTATTCCAAAGTGATATTGATGACTATATGAATAAGATATTTGTAAAAGAAGAATTGATAGAACTTATATGTGATAACGACTATTATATAAACGAAAATACGATTAGAACTTATATAAACGATTTAAGAAGAAAGTTAGATACAATAGATGAACTTGAAATCGTTACAGTAAGGGGAATAGGTTATAAAAGAGTTATAAAAAAAGTAGTAATTTGATGTTACTACTTTTGCTTTTTTATATATTTTTCGTCTATAAATCCTATTTTTTGATTTTGGATTTTTATATTCAGAATATGTACTTTTGTGAATACCTAA
>CAMUHU010000063.1 GCA_947088765.1 uncultured Clostridium sp.
GCTATTACTTGGTGGGCAATCGGGGGGTCGAACCCCGGACCTTCTGATTAAGAGTCAGCTGCTCTACCAACTGAGCTAATCACCCATATTTTACTTTTTTGACTATTTTCTTAGTATTACTTTTTTCTTAAATTAAATGTTTATTCTCATTAACTTAATTATTATAACATATCTTTTTTTATCTTGCAAGAATATTTTGCATTTTTTTACTCCCAGAAAAACACTTCTGATACTTTTGCTCCTAATGCCTTTGCTATGCTTTTCATTACTTCTATTGATGGATTATTTCTTGTTCCTTTTTCTAAATGACATATATATCCGTGCTGAAATCCCCGTTCTATCTGATAGCTCACTTAATGTTATTCCCTTACTTATCCTAATTTCTTTTATTCTATTTTCACTCATTTCTTTCACTCCTTTTATGACAATAAAATATTATCATATTACTTGTTGACAAGTCAATACTTTTGTGATATTTTTAAATAAAAAATAGTATGTTCTCAGTTTAATGGCTTTTTATCAATAAAAATAAGTTTTTTTGTAAAATTTTGCATTTACTGCTAGACAAATGATGTTTTATTGTGTATAATAATACTATATTTTTAAGAAAGAGGTTGAAGATTATGATTGGAGGTATGCTTGCAAAAGCTAGAAAAGCTAAAGGAATGACTAAGACAGAACTTGCTAGACTTACAGATATTAACATTGGACATTTAACTCATATTGAGAAGGGAGAAAGAAATCCAAGCCATAAAGCCTTAAAGAACATTTGTAAGGCTCTCGATATCCCATATCAACAATTAATGTACACATATGATAAAACTATTAATGAGGAACAAGAAAGCTATAATGTTGTTAAACATATTTCTTATGATAAAATACTTGCTGTTAACAGTATTGACAGTTTTATTGACTGTCCATCAGATATGCCTAGCGCTGCTATCGCACTGAAAATGCCTGATGATTCAATGAATAAGTCTTTTGAAAAAGGTTCATATATTTTTATAGAGTTTAATTCACCTTTAATTAGTAAGGATTACGGTTTATTTAATTATAATGACCAAATTCTTATTAGAAGATTTTACGATAAAAGAGGTAAAATTACTTTAAAGTCTGAAAATCCAGAGTGTAAAGATATTCAGGTATCGAACACTGATAATTTTTACATAATCGGAAAAGTATTAATAAAGAAAAAATAAGTAAATATTTATATATTGGGCGGATTTGTATCCGCCGTTTTTTATTTCTATACCACCAGCATATCCTGTTAGGTTTCCTTAAGCTACTATCACTCTATGGCAAAGTATAATTATTGTTATAGGATTGTGTCCCACTGCACCTCTTACTGACTGTACAGATGTTGTTTCTTTGATTTGACCTAAAATTATACCACCAAAATATTTTTTTCTCTCTATCCAAAGTCCAATAATATTATTTTCATCACTTGCAATCGTTAATTTTCCTATTGGAAAATTATATTCTGTATAGTAAATATTCTATTACACCATTTTATATTTTCTTATTATACTTTTTTTCATATATATTTAAAATTTCATCTGTATATGTTCCATCATCATTGTATATAATTAATGGTTCATTAACTTTTAAAAATTTTCCTCCATATTTTACAGCCTTTACTAATACTCCATTTGGTTCTTTATTCTTTTTGGGATATATAAATTGTATTTCTTTTGGCTCTAGTTTATATTTCCTTAGATTTTCAAATATATCTATTATTCTTTCTGGTCTATTTATCATATAAAAGGTTCCGTAATCTTTTAATTGCTCTCCTGCAACTCTTACAAAATCTTCTAAATTGGCGGTTATTTCATGTCTTGAAATCATTTTTACATTATTCTCACTTAAAATTCCTGTTTTTATCTTTTTATATGGTGGGTTTGTTATTACTACATCAAATTTGTCTTGTTCACTTTTTTTTAATATATTTTTTATGTCCTCATTAACTATTTTTACGCTCTCTTCTAAATCATTTAATTTTACGCTCCTTTGTGCCATTTCCGCTACTTCTTTTTGTATTTCTATTGCTGTTATTTTTGAGTTCTCCACTTTTTTAGATAATAATATTGCTATTATACCTGTACCTGTTCCTAAATCTAATATTTTGCTTCCCATCTTCTCTTTTTTCGCAAAATTTGCTAATATCACACTATCCATCCCAAAACAGAACCATTCTTTATTTTGAATTATTTTTAATCCTTTATACTCTAAATCATCTATTCTCTCATTCTCTTTTAATTCTATTTCCATTTTATCCTCACATATTAATATTTCTTGGAATATTATATATTAAAAATTTTTATTTTTCAATAAATTGTTGCTCAATTAGAAAGGACTGATTCTATGGACGAGAGATTATTTTATCGTTCTGCTCCTGATAAGGTAGACCCTCCCCCTCCACCACCTGAAAATAAACCTAAAAAAAATAAAATAGATTTTAAAGAAAAAAAGAATAACACTATAAAATCTTTAAATGAAGTCGAAGGATTCTTAAATGATTTTAAACATTTTAAGCGATACATTCATCTTTATAAATTTTTTAAATGATTAAAAGCAATAAGGCTTTTAATCATTCCTTTGAAAATTCTCTTGAAAAGTTAAGTTTCCATCTCTAAATCCTAAATTTTCTTCACCGTCAATAAAAATTCTTACGAAATTCACTTCATTTAGTTCTGTTAAAGTATTTACAATTGAATATATTGTTTTACTTTCATTATCTAATCCATCTTCATGATTATTAATAAATTCTTTTGATAAATCTACATGTATACATTCTCCATTAATATTTATATCATTTATTTTTGTTCCTTCTGGTATTGTTCCTTGTAAATTTTCAGTTTTAGGACCTTCTATTAGCATTTCTACTAATGCTTTATATGGATTGTCTGCTAACAACTTAACATCAATCATTCGGTTCTCTTTTGTTAATTCTCCTGTTTGTTTATCTTTAAAATATAAAGATATCATAGTTTTTCGTTCCTGTTCTTCACTAATTTCTTCTTCTGGGGTTATTTCTCCTTGTACAAACTCTTCTTGTCTATTTCTTGTGCAAAAGAAAATAACACCACCTATTATTAATAAGATTACCATTACTATTATTAGTCTTTTACCTTTCATCTTCTCTCCTCCTCTTTAAAATATTCTTTTGATTTTTCTCTTTAATTTATATTACCTTGTCTAGCTTTTAGAACCAGTTTTTCCACTTTCTTACATTGACAAAATTAATAATTCATTGTAGAATGTGATATAATTATAAGCGTATATAATGAGTTTCTATTTAATAAAAATTACTATATATTTTAAATTTCATTTTTATATGTAATTTCCCTAATAGAAATGTTTTTGGGTTTATGATTAAGGAGGATTTATAATTTTATGGAAAATAGTACTATATTGCATGTTGGTCTTGACGTTGGATCTACAACCGTAAAAATAGCTGTATTAGATGAAAATCTAAATACCATATATACTACATATGAAAGGCATTTTTCTGATACTAAAAATACTGTATGTAATGTTTTGGAGATGTTATTAGAAAAATACCCTGGTTATAATTTTACGGTATCTCTTACTGGTTCAGGTGCTATGTCTGCTGCTAAATTTTTAGATTTACCTTTTATTCAAGAAGTTGTTTCTTGTAAACGTGCAGTTGAAAAATACATACCTAAAACTGATGTTGTAATAGAACTTGGCGGTGAAGATGCAAAGATTATATATTTTGATAAATTTGTTGAACAACGTATGAATGGAACTTGTGCAGGTGGAACTGGAGCTTTTATAGACCAGATGGCAAGTTTATTACATACAGATACAGAGGGGTTAAATGAATTTGCAAAGAATTATAAAACAATATATCCAATAGCTTCTAGATGTGGTGTTTTTGCAAAAACTGATATACAACCATTAATTAATGAAGGAGCTGCAAAAGAGGATATTTCTGCTTCTATATTTCAAGCTGTAGTTAATCAAACTATAAGTGGTCTTGCCTGTGGTAGACCAATTCGTGGTCATGTAGCTTTCTTAGGTGGACCTCTAAATTATCTTTCTGAATTAAGGAAAAGATTTATAGAAACTTTAGGATTAAATGATGATACTACAATTATTCCAGAAGAGGCACATTTACTCGTTGCAAAGGGAGCAGCTCTTGATTCCGTAAGTTCTAACCCTATTTCTACTCAAAAGTTAAAAAGTAAGATTGAAGTTTTAAAAATCTCACATGATGATACTACAAAACCTTTAAAACCTTTGTTTTCTATTAACGCCGAATATGATGAATTTAAAAACAGACATTCAAAAGCAACAGTTAAAAAAGGAAACTTACAAACATTCAAAGGAGATTGTTTTCTTGGTATAGATGCTGGCTCTACAACTACTAAACTGGTTTTAATTGACAGAGATGGAAACTTATTGTTTTCATTATATAAGAATAATGAAGGTGATCCTTTAAAAAGTGTTATCAATATGCTAAAGGAAACTTACTCTGTTCTTCCTAAAAAAGCAACTTTACGATTTGCTGGTGTTACAGGATATGGAGAAAAGTTAATACAAACCGCTTTAAATGTAGATTTAAATGAAATAGAGACAATTGCTCATTATAGAGCTGCTTCCGAATTTATGCCTAATGTAACTAGTATAGTTGATATTGGGGGTCAAGACATGAAATACATAAAAATTAAAAATGGTATCATTGATAATATTATGTTAAATGAGGCATGTTCTTCTGGATGTGGTTCATTTATCGAAACATTTGCAAAAGGTCTAAATCTATCAATACATGATTTTGTAGAGGCTGCTTTAGATTCTAGAACTCCTGTTGATTTGGGCTCAAGATGTACTGTATTTATGAATTCTAAAATTAAACAAGCCCAAAAAGAAGGATATTCTGTTGGAGATATTTCTGCTGGTTTATCTTATTCTGTAATAAAAAATGCAATTCAAAAAGTTATGAAAGTAAGAGATGCCGAAACTTTAGGAGATCATATTGTAGTTCAAGGTGGAACCTTTTATAATGATGCTGTCCTTCGTGCTTTTGAGTTAATTGTCGGAAAAGAAGTTGTTCGTCCTGACATATCTGGATTAATGGGTGCTTATGGTGTCGCTTTACTTGCAAAGGAACAATTCGAAGCAAATTTAGATATGAAATATACATCTACTTTAACCAAGTTAGATGATTTAGATAATCTGGATATAAAAATTACTCATACACGTTGTAATGGTTGCGAAAATCATTGTTTACTCACAATAAATAGATTTAATAATAAAAAAAGTTACATATCAGGAAACCGTTGCGAGAA
Source organism: uncultured Clostridium sp. (assembly GCA_947088765.1). Classification (GTDB taxonomy): domain Bacteria; phylum Bacillota; class Clostridia; order TANB77; family CAG-508; genus CAKPSH01. The sequence goes on from CAMUHU010000063.1 coordinate 5,313, forward strand.
AGGGGCTGGAATAGTTTCATCTAACAAAGAACTACCTAATCTGATTAAATATAAAAATGATAGACTATTTAATTATGAGCCTTTACCACAAGATAAAGCAACTCGAGGAACTATTGGTATCCCTAGGGTTTTAAATATGTATGAAGATTATCCATTTTGGTTTACTTTTCTTACACACTTAGGATTTAGAGTTATACTTTCAGAAAAAAGTACTCGTAAAACTTATGAAAAAGGTATGGAATCAATGCCATCCGAATCAGTATGTTATCCAGCAAAACTTTCTCATGGACATATAAAAAGCTTAATCGATGCTGGTATAAAAACAATCTTTTATCCTTGTATACCATATTCTAGAAAAGAATATGACAAAGCAGATAATCACTACAACTGCCCTATTGTAATTTCTTATTCTGAGGTAATAAAGAACAATGTTGGAGAATTAAAAGATATTAAATATCTTAATCCTTTTTTACCCTTTGATTCCAAAAATTTAGTTAAAAGGATGTTAGAGTTAGAGGAATTTAGTGAATACCAGTTTACCAGAAAAGAATTATGTGAAGCTGTTAGGCTTGCAGAGGTTGAATATCAAAAGTTTAAAAATGACGTTCATAAAAAAGGTCAAGAGACCTTAAAATATATGCAACAACACAATTTGAATGGTATCGTTTTATCTGGTAGACCCTATCACGTTGACCCCGAAATTAATCATGGTATAGATACATTAATTACAGGACTTGGTCTTTGTGTATTAACAGAAGATTCAATCTCAAATCTTACAGAAGCAAAAAGACCTCTTCGTGTAGTAGATCAATGGGTATATCATGCAAGATTATATGCTGCTGCTGACTTTGTTGGAAAACATGATAACCTAGAACTTGTTCAACTCAATTCATTTGGGTGTGGTGTTGATGCAGTTACAACAGATCAAGTAGAAGAAATACTTTCAAGCTATAATAAAATGTATACTTTAATAAAAATTGATGAGGTTAATAATCTTGGTGCAGTCCGTATTCGTATACGTTCTCTTCTAGCAAGTATGGAAAAAAGACTGTATAAAAAGAAAAATAACGAACCTACAAGTGGAAATTATGGAATTAATAAAATTCCTTTTACAAAAGAAATGAGAAAAGATTATACAATTTTAATACCTCAAATGGCTCCTATCCATTTTGAATTAATTGAAACTGCTGTTGGTTCTTGTGGTTATAATGTAAAGCTATTAAGAGAATGTACACCAAATACAGTAGAAACAGGTTTGAAATATGTAAATAACGATGCTTGTTATCCATCAATTTTAACTACAGGTCAAATGATTGAAGCATTACAATCTGGTGAATACGACCTAAATAAGACAGCATTAGTAATGTCCCAAACAGGTGGAGGATGCCGTGCAACTAATTATATTGGATTTATAAGAAAAGCATTAAAAGATGCAGGATTTCCGCAAATTCCAGTAATATCCTTTAATGTTGTTGGTATGGAAAAAAATTCAGGTTTTAAAATTTCTGCTGAAATGGCAGAAAAATTATTGAAGTCTGTTGTATATGGGGATTTATTACAAAAAATGCTTATGAAAAATAGAGCTTATGAAATAAATAAAGGTGAAACAGAAAATCTCTACAATACCTGGATGGAAAAATGTAAAATTATTTTAACAAAGCCTGGTACAAAAGCATTTAAAAAAAGTATATATGATATAGTTAATGATTTCGAAAAAATAAAACTAGATACATCTATAAAAAAACCAAAAGTAGGAGTAGTCGGGGAAGTATTAATAAAATATCATCCATTTGGAAATAATTTCGTAGCTAATGTACTAGAAAATGAAGGAGCAGAAGTTGTCCTTCCTGATTTCATGGGATTTATAAAATTTATTGCTACACACAAAGTTACTTTTAATGAACTTTTAAAAACAGATAAAACAAAAGCAGCCATATTTAAATTAGCAATAAAACTAATGGATATATTTGAAAAAGACCTAAGAATTGCACTTGAACAATCCAAAAAAAGCTATATGCAACCATGTAATATATGGGAATTAGAAGAAAAAGTAAAAGATGTATTATCAATCGGAAATCAAACTGGTGAAGGCTGGTTTTTAACTGCAGAAATGATTGAATACATCGAACATGGAATTCCTAATATAGTCTGCGTGCAACCATTTGCATGTTTACCAAATCACGTTGTTGGAAAAGGTGTTATAAAAACTATTAGAGAAAAATATCCTGATGCAAATATCTCTCCTGTTGACTATGATCCAGGTGCTAGTGAAGCAAATCAAACAAATAGACTTAAATTATTAATGACAGTTGCAAAAGATAACTTATTAAAATCCGAACAAGAGTTAAATGCAATCAAATTTGAAAATAATACTAAAATTGAAAAAAATAATATTGATAGTAGTCAAACATCAAATATAATAAATTAATTCCTAAAATTTGAGACTATCAGATTACACAACTTTTACGATACCCCATATTTGTTAAATTAGACTTTCCTTATTTTTAAGTTTATCTTGCAAAAAAATAATTAAAAATATTTATATTAAATCCAATTTATACGTTATCTTGTGTAAATTGGATTTCTGTATAACTTTTTATTTAACAATTTAATTTATAGTTGCAATCATAACTGTTAATATAAGAATATTCCCTTTTAGTTATTAAATATACTATTAAGTGTTATGATTTGTATATAAACTTCTCTTTTAATTATCCACAAAGTTATCCACATTTGTTGTTTCCGTTGTCTTTGCAATTTTTAATATTTTGTAATATCTTATACAAATATTATGGCTAAATATTTGTATTTTTGACTTTTTGATGATGTTTTTTTAACATTAATTTCTATGAAGTTTTTTTGATATTTTTTATTTCATATTTAAAAATAAAATTTCCTGTAATAATTGAAATTAAAAGTTTTCATGTTTTTCCATTTTTTCTATTTTATAAAAAAGTTTATACAATTTTTATTGTAAATTTTTTAATACATAATTTAATTAATATAATTGCTTTTTTGTTTGTTCCTATTAATTAAATTTATTAATTTATATTGTTAATTTTATCCCCATTTATTATATTTTAATGTGGATTTATTACATTTTTTATATAATGTTTACCTTTTAAATTAAATATAACCTATCATTCCGAAATTCCGTAACTCTTCTATCTCTGTAATATTTTTGTCTCATTAAAAAGCTCTTACTTAAATTTTTAATTTATCTACGATGTATTTATTTTATTATTCGCCCTTTGTTAATTTTTTCATTATTCTTTTCTATATCCATTCCTTTAAAATATGAAAATTTTTTCTTAATTCGTCTCTTAATTTTTCTAAAATTTCTCCCTTAACTTTATTCCCTTTACCTTGACTTTTTTATATTTCCCTTTACTTTTCTTATGCATTTTTATCCTATCTTTTTAATGTTTATTTTTTATAATTTATTATTACTTTTCCTTTAATATAAATCTTATGCGTTTACTGATATTTGGAGTTTTCACGGTTTCTCATTTTTCTATTTTTTACTTTTTCCATTCTTCATTTTTCTACTTTTTTCGTCTTTGTCTTTTTACTTTTTTGAATGTACTTTTTCTTTTAGTTTTTATCTTTTCTGGTTACTTTTCTTTCTCTCTTTCATCTTTTTTCTACTTTACATTTTTATAATCTTTAACTTTTTACTAATCTTCCTTTTCATTTTTCTTTCGATTTTTAATTTAACTTTTTCTCTTTTTCTTTTCTATTCTTTTCCTGAGTATATTCAATTTAACTTTTTTTACTTTTATAATCCTACTTTTCTTTTTTCGTTTTTGATAATTTCTCTTTTTACCTTTTTATTTTTTTACTAATTTTTTAATTCTTCTTTTTTATTTCTTGCTTCTCATTTTTTTATCTTTTTATCATAT
>CAMUHU010000064.1 GCA_947088765.1 uncultured Clostridium sp.
ACTTTCCAAATAAAAGTACTGAAAAAGGCACTTTTTCATTCATGCGTTTATTCTGGGAGAATAGGGGTGTTTCGGCACTCCTATTTTTTTGCAGATTTTTATATTATCTTACCTGAAAATGGTTTTATCTGCAAGAAATTTTTTTGCCTTTAATCACATTTTGTTGACAGGGTTTACCGGATAGGACTGCCATTGCGGTCAGGCTGTTCCTGTTCGTTTTTCTGCGTTTCCGTCCGCCCTAAATACTGGTTCAGGTTTTCCAGCTTCAGTTTCAGCGATTTTACTTCCTTTTCACAATTTTTATAAGTGGCGGTCAGTTCATTTTTCTGTGTGGTCAGTGCCTGATATTCGGTTTTCATCTTATCAATATTTAAACCTTTTAATGGAATACCCGCCTGTTCCAGCATACGCCTTGCACCGCCATAAAGAATGATTTGGCGTTCATGCTGACGGAAATAAGCGTCAGGTTTTTTGGATTTCCTATAGGCGGTATGATAAGCCTTATTTTCCTTGTACTGTTCCGCATATTTGATGATTTCCGCAAGGTTTTTGATGCGGTTCTCCAGCTTGCGGACAGTCTGCTTTGCTTCCTTTCCTGTGGCGGCAGTGGTGGCAATTTTCTGTTCCAGTTCCTTAATAGAACCCACTTCATTATATGCCTGTGCAGCAATCTTCAAATTCTCAATCGCCGCCCACCTTTGCAGTCCGGGACTGTTCTGAAATTTCTCATCGGAGGTGTCAATCAATCTCTTATTTGCATAATCTCTTTTCGGGATAACTGCCTTACGCGCCTGCTTCATTTCGATGCGTTCCCTGATGCGCTCCTTTGTATATTCCCTGCCAAGTGACTTCACGCTGCCACGCACAAAACGGTCTTTGCCAAGTGGACGGAAGGAGATAAATTTGAGGGCGTCTTCCCCAAAAGTTTCGCCTTTTATCTCATAGCCTTTCGCCCGCATCAGGAGCAGAAATTCTTCATAGGTAGACGATGATTTTATGGCGGCGTTGATGTCTTTTCTTATCTGCGTTTTCCATGCTGTCCCGCTTTTATCTGTCTGCCATTCGTTGTATTTTTTACCACGCTCCCCACCGGGGATAATGACGGAAAGGTTATGCTCGTTGCACAGCTCGTCACTTAATTTTCGGATGCGGTAATAGCTCTGCTTGCAATCATGGTATTTGTCATGTTCTATGTTGTCAGCGGCACAGAAAATGATATGGTTATGGACGTGACCTTTATCAATATGTGTGGTGACAACATAAGAAAATTTTCCCTCTAAAACCTTGTCGGCAAGTTCTTTCCCTATCTGGTGCGCTTCATCAAAACTGACCTCACCGGGAGCGAAAGCCTGTATCAGATGATAGGCTTTATTGGGGCTGTTTTCCCGGCAGTGGTCTAAGGTATATTTAAAGTCAATCGCTGCGGTTTCCGGCGCACAGGCATAGGAAGAAATGTAGATGCTTTCGTCCGTTTTATCCGGGTTGCATATGTAGGCTACCGCTTTATCAACGGTTGCTGTGATAGCATGGATTTTTGTGTATGCCATACCTGTTTCATCAACTCCTTTACTTCGTCCATATCTTCCTGATAGACGTGGTTTGTGCTGTTAATCCTCTTTGCAATCTGGTTCAGGTTAGAGCTGATCCGCCCCAACTCCGTATTGTATTCCCGCAAAAAACTGTAATCCACGTCATAGACATATCCGTATAAAATCAGCTTCCGCAGGAAAGCCGATTTGCTTTTCATGCCGGACAGCCTAAACTTCTCGTCAAGGATATACTGCTCTTTATCATCTAAGTGAAATTCATTTCGGTTGGTTCGTGTCCTGTTTGCCATTTTTAAAACTCCTTTTCTGTTTTGGACATAAAAAAACTGCTGTAAAATGTTCGATTTACAACAGTCGTGTTTCATGCCTGTTCAGTTGCTTTTGGATAGAATTATCCAAGTGCTATTGTAGCAAATCTGCGGGGGAAGGTCAAGGACTTGCGGAGAAAAAGCAAAGAAAATCAGAGAGGGTTAGGGATACTTTCCTATGAAAATTTCATCATACGGACGCCAGGGAAGTATGGGAAATTTTGCTCATGTGTTCGGACATGAGCAGTGCTTGCTATTCTACCCACGACACTCCCGGAGGGTGTGTCGGTTACAGATTATTTTTCAATACTTGAAGAAGTTGAGGTAATACGTTTTAATACTAATGATAAGAGTAATAAATCATTTTCTGAAAGTGTTTTAATATCATTTATTACAGCCTGAAATAATGGTGGATTACTAATTGATGGATCAAAAAACTCTAAAGGAGTAATCTCGAAATATTCACAAATCTCTAAAAATGCTGACATGGAAGGTAATATTCTTTCAGATGTAATTGACTGGATATAACCTTGAGAATGTCCTAAGTCTAAGCTCAATTGATATTCTGAAAGGTTATGTTGCATACGTAAATTATTAATACGTTCCCTAATAAAATCTTCATACATATTTTATTTCTCCTCTTATTTCCTATTTTATGCCTTTAAAAAAATAAATAATCGTTTTAAAATATTTTTATTGGATTAAAATGATTGAAAAATATACTGAAAATATTTATTATATGCAGTATAAAGTAAATAAAGAAAGTGAGATTGAAAAATGGAAAAGAAAGCAGTAGAATATAAAACAAAAATTATAGGAGGTCATGACGTGTTTCATATAGGTATTTGCGATGATGAAAAGGGAACTTGCGCACAATTGGAAGATATGCTTTATGATTATGGAAAAAAACAGGGTATTAAAATAGATGTAACTGTTTGGTATGAAGGAGAAAGTTTATGTGAGTTTTTAAAAAAGGGGGATAGGCTTGATATACTTTTTCTTGATATAGAATTATTAAGTACAGATGGTATAAAGGTGGGAGGATTTATAAGAGATGAATTGGAGGATATAGAAACATTAATTGTTTATATTTCTTCTAAAAGTAGTTATGCATTAAATTTATTTAAAATACAACCATTAGATTTTCTCATTAAGCCATTAATGGAAAATGTAGTAAGTGATGTAATGAATAGAGCTATTAAAATATACGAGCGTAAAAATCAACTTTTTGAATTTTCTACCAGAAGATGCCACTGTAAAATTCCTTTTAGAAATATTATATATTTTTATAGTCAAAACAAAAAAATAAACATAGTTACAAAAAAAGACGAAGTACAATTTAATGGAAAATTGAAAGAAATTGCAACCATAGTTCCGCATAATTTTATTTTAATACATCAGTCCTATTTGATTAACTTAGACTTTGTTATGGAATGCTCCTATGAAGTAATAAAAATGCAGAATGGTATATTGTTAAATGTAAGCTTACCTTATAGAAAAAATGTAAGGGAACAAATAATAAAAAACGAGTGGGAGAAGATGAACAAAAATGTTTGATCTGATTACAACAATATGCACTAATTTATTTAGAACATTTCTTTTAAAAAAATTTATGTACATATTTTTTGATAATAGAATAGTGAACAAAACAAGTGAGTGGGCATTGTATTGTTCTTTTTATGTACTAACAGGATTAGTTTATTTGTTATTTCATTTTCCTCCTGCAACTATTGGAATAAATATTGTTATAATCTATATTATTACGCAAATATATGAAGGGGATCAGAGAAAAAAAGTATTAGTGACTGTATTAGTATATGGTATTAATATGATATGTGATATATTAGCTATCTTTTCGCTTTCAGATTATATTGTTGGAAAAGAATATAATGAGGTTGCTGTGTATATAACAGTATTTTTAATTAGCATTTGTGAGTTTATAGCTGAAAAATTTGCAATGAAAAATAAAAAAACAGAGTTTGCTCCTCCTTATTGGAATATTTTATTTTTCATTCCAGTTATTAGTATTATAGTATTGCTAGTGTTGATAATGTGTAATCTTAAGAATCGAATTGCATTGGTAACAGTAAGTGCTGGAATATTGTTTATAAATATGCTAATATTTTTTTTGTATCATACTTTAGTAAATATTTATATAAAATTAGAAGAAAACGCAATGTTTGAAAGACAAGCCGCCTGCTATTCCAATCAATTAGACGTATTAATGCAATCAGAGGAGAAAATAAATGCTTTGCGTCATGATATGAAACATCATTTAAATGAATTGCTAATTATTGCAAATAAAAGTGAAAACTGTCAACAAGAGATAATAAATTATATTAAAAGTATGCAAATGTTTATAAAAAATAAAAAAGAATATATTTGTTGTGGTAATAAAGAAGTAGATAGTATCCTTAACTATATGCTCAATAAAGCACAAGAAAATTTAGAAAAAGTGGAGTACAAGGTTAGTATGCCAAAAAATATAAATATTCGTTCGTTTGATTTGAATATTATTTTTGGTAACTTGCTCGATAATGCTATATTGGCAGCAAGAAATTCAGAAGATAAATGGTTATACGTTTTTGTTAGATATGAAAAAGGAATGCTGTTTATTAATATACAAAATAGTTATAAAGGAAACATTATAAAACATGGAAAAGATTATATTACGACTAAAGAAGAATATGGACAGCATGGTTTAGGATTACAGAATGTTAAACGAATTGTATGTAAGTATTCTGGCAATATAGATATATTGGATACTAATGATATTTTTGATGTTAAAATAGTTTTATACACAATAGTAGTAAAAAAAACAGTGTGAACATATCATACTGTTTTTTTTGAGAAAATAGATTTTTAATAAAGAATAATATAAAATTCGCTCTAAAATATATGAATTTCGCCTGTTTTAAAAAAATGTAGAAAAATATGTTATAATGTAAAAAATTTAACACATCTGATTAAGTCATAGAAAGTGAAGGTGAAAAAATGTTAAAAAATACAGAAAAATGGTCAGTTGCAGATATACAATCGTTTACATTTGTTGTCACTCTTTGAAAATATGCAATATGTAAATAATCAATTAACAGAAGATGAATTGATACAAATTTTAAAGCAAGTTAACCTATGGCATTATATAAACGAATTACCAATGGGTGTTCATACCCAAATGAGTGAAGCTGGTAAAAATTTTTCTGAAGGACAAAAGCAACGATTAAGTTTAGCTAGAGCAATTGCTAAAAAACCAACTATTTATTTGATGGATGAACCTACATCTGCATTAGACAAAGAAAACAAGTATGAGCTTATTAATATAATTAAGGAGCTGCTAAAAACCGCAATGGTAGTAATAGTAACTCATAATCAAGAATTGTGTAAAGAATTAGCAGAAAAAAGTATGATTATTAATATGGAGGAATTATAAAAATGAAAAAAATAATGAAAGTAACAACAATCACAATAGTTCTTATTATTGGATCAATAATTTTTGTGGGAAATAGTAAGTTGTGGAAGCATAAGGATAAAACAGATAATTTAAGTAAATTAAAAGAATATGAAAGTAATAATAATATTGAATCAGGATATGGAGATGAATTAGAAAAAATTGAAAATTTAAATACATTTGGATATTCGGCAGATGGATTCATGGAAATATCTGATGAGGGGGTAAAAGATATTTATTTAAAATACAAAGAATATGGGTTGGTTCGGTCGGATCAGGATGGAAGCTTATCCTTTAATGGGAAAAGAATCAGGGAATTTATTTGTGAAGAAGAAGGTTGGCGGTATTTTGATACTAGAGGGAATGTTGATTTGTATTTTGATAAAGATAATAAAGTTTTAAAAAATACGAGTAGTGAAGAATATGAAAACAGAACAAAGATTCTTGATGAATATAGTGAATTTTATATGTCTTTAGATATGTTGGAAGAAAATCCCATAGAAGAAACACCTATAAAAGAAACCCCTTCAAAGGAGTAAATTATAATTACGAGCGATATGTTTTACCATTTCATTCAAAATGGCTACGCTCGTGAGTAAGCGTTATTGGTATATTTAAGTGTTTTCGAGTATAAAAGAATGGTGATAGTGATATGGAGATATATGTAAATAATCTAAGAAAAATTATTCAAAACAAAGTAATAATTGATTCCTTAGATTTAAATATTAAAAGTGGTGAAATTTATGGAATTATGGGAGTTTCAGGCTGCGGTAAAACAACTTTGCTTAAAATATTAGGAGGCATAGAAAAATATAATAGCGGTTGTATAAAAGTTAATGATAAAGAATATTATTTAGAAGCAAAAGATAAATATAGAAATAATATTGGTTTCATTTATCAAGATTTTAACTTATTAGAGGGCTTAACTGTTAAAGAAAATATATTGTTACCCTTGGTATTTGAAAAAAAGTGCCAAGAGGAACAAGAGGCTATATATACAGAGATAGTAGAGGATGAGATAAAGAATATACAAGACAAATTTATACATGAAATATCTGGTGGTCAACAGCAAAAAGTAGCTATATATAGGGCACTTATTAAAAAGCCTCCAATTATTTTAGCAGATGAATTAACTGGAAATTTAGATCCTTTTTCTACACAAGAAATTTTTCGTCTTTTAATAAGATTAAACAAAAAAATGGGAATTACAATGGTAATTGTAACTCATGATTTTATGGCAGCAAGGTATTGTGATAGAATCGGTATACTTCAACAGGGAAAAATTCAATCGGAATATAGTCGAAATCAAATGGATTATTTAGAATTTATGAATTTTCTTATGAATAAGATAGAGGTATCAAATGAAATATTTAAAGATTAGTCTTAACAATAAATTGTTACTTGATTTTTTTACTGTTTTAACATCTTGCATTTTTATGCTATTTATAAACTTATATAATAATAAACCACTTTTAAATAAACTTAATTTTGATTTTGGATTATCAAGTTTAATGGAACAAATAGAATATCTGATTATATTATTACTATTATTATTTTTTTGCTATTTATATATACATTTTTGGACTCAAATCCAGAATCAATTAAGAATTTTACTTCTTTTAGGTGGTAAAAATAGCTATATTATTCCTAAAACAATATTAATAAGAGGAGGAATGCATTGTATTTCATCTGCAATAGGATTAATATCAGGAGGCTTGTTTTACAAGGCACTTGTTCAAACATTAGATCAAGATATTTATTCATATACATTGCAAAAACCAATTATATTACTTGCCATTACTTTTATAATAGCTAATGTAGTTACATATTTATTTTTTAAGGTAAAATATGTGGGTATACGTTCAATAAAGATGAGCGTAGTTGATAATTTTTTTGTTGTATATATTTTGGGAGTAATAATACTGTTAGGAACAGGATTTTGGCTAACAATTTGTTTAAAAAAACATAATATTCTTATCACTTCAAATGTATGGTCGCTCCCGGTTATATCAGAGTTAGTTTGTATATATTTATTAGCTAAATGTTTTGTGGCAGGCAACCTTAATAAAAAAGAAATTAAGTTTAATAAAATTTTATTTATAGAGTACCTTAGACGTGAAAAAGGAATATTTACTGTAGTGTTTAGTAGTGTTATGTCCGCTTCTTTTCTTTGTATATTTATAGTTACTATTGTTTTAAATAGTAGTACTTATATATCAAAATCAGCACTTGAATATGATAAACCTTTTGATATAGTATTTGATATTAATAGTCTGGAAAAAAAAGAGATTGATCCATATTTGAAGCAGTTAGAAAGTGATGGTGCAATAGTATATAATATCAATTATATGGATGGATATATAAGGTGGACAGATGATGAGTACGATTTTCCAATACTTATCTTAAAAGAAGATGATTATTATAAGCTTACTAATCAAAATCTAAATTTGAAAGAGGGACAAGCAGCATTACTGAGCCAAGTAAACAAAGATTCTGTTATGATTATGACAGAAATGAATGGGGCAGAGTGGAGTTTTCTGCCTTTGGGGGAAATTCAATTTAAATGTGGATCATTGTATCAAGTAAATTTGGTGAGTGAAATATGGAATATTGTATTTAATCTATCGGAACAAGATATTAGAACATTTATCTTAAATGATGCAGATTATAAAAGGGTTGCATTTGATAATAATAAAGAAAAAAGTAAAATCCTTATAAATAAAAATACCTGTAGGGATTCTTTGATTAATAAGATGATTGATAATATAACAATGGAAAATCTATTGATTAAAGAAACAGGAATGAACTTTCAGAAAGCGCAACGAAAGGTTTTAATAGTATTTACTTTTCTAGTTGATTTTGTTTTATTAATTTGTCTCATTACATTTCAGATTTTGAGGATTTTGGCTGAAAAAGAAAAGTGGGATAGGAATGTAGAACTTCTAAATTTAATATCCATTGAAGAAAAAAGAATAAAATTTGAAACAAGAAAAAGAATGATATTTCAAACGCTTGTTCCATCAATATTCGGTGGAGTATTGGGAATAGTTTTCTCACAAATATATGTAAGACAATTTGCTATGGCAATATTTATAGAACAGATAATTGTGTTTATTTTACTTTTCACAGTAGAATATATCATATATAAGTCGGGGGTGCTTTATTTTGGCAAAACATTATAGTTTATCATTAAGTAAAGATTGCAATAAATTATTGATAGAACAAATATATTTAATTTCGCCGTAAAATATATGAATTTCGCCAAATTAAAAAAATGGAGAATAAAAATGTTATTATTTTTTGAGAATTGAACAACATCACTATATTGATACTACTATGTAGAGGTAAAAAATTATTTAAAGAAGGAGTAAAGTTTATGAAGAAAAATAAAAGTATCTATAAAAAATTATTGGAGAAAATAGCGATTAAAATAGCAACTGCAGACGCGAATGCTACCTGTGCATGTATATCATATCAACCTCGACTTCCTAAGTCTGTAAAAAAATTGAGGAGACCTTAAGACATGATACAAGAACATTTATCCGAAAAGGAACAAAGAGAAATTATTAAATATGGGATAGAAAGAGGAAAGATTATCTTTGCTAGTACTGCGGTTGTTTTTGTCCTTGGAATTTTTTTTAATATAGCCTATCAAAGGTAAACGGTGGATAGCATGTACCTATACAAAATCCGAACCATCCTGTATCATAGAGTCAGGATGGCTCGGATATACTTTTATTACTATTCTTTTCAGGCTTACGGCAGTGTTCCGGGAGATTTGGCGTAAACGGTAAAACACGAGTACCTATACAAAACTGGAGCAAATCTGCATGATG
>CAMUHU010000065.1 GCA_947088765.1 uncultured Clostridium sp.
GGTTGGGACATTTTCTCATTTCTTTACTTAAGACATTATCACATTTCTTTCATAGAAAAATATACTATTATCTGAAAGTATTGCAAAATAAAATGCAATATAATATAATTTGAATGAAATCGAAAAAAGGGGGAAAAGAAATTATGGAAGTTATTGAAATAAAACATCCACTAATAGAACATAAACTAGGAATATTAAGAGACAAAAAGACAGGAACAAAAGAGTTTAGAGAACTAATATCAGAAATAACATTATTTTTATGCTATGAAGCAATGAAAGACGCAAAAACATATGAAGAAGAAATTGAAACTCCAATAACAAAAATGACTGTAAGCAAATTAAATGAGAATCATTATGTATTTGTTCCAATATTAAGAGCAGGTACAGGAATGATAGATGGAATAATAAAAATGATACCTAATGCAAAAATAGGGCATATTGGATTATATAGAAATGAAGAAACATTAGAACCAGTTAAATATTTATTTAAAATGCCCAAAAATATAAAAGACAAAGAAACAATAATAATAGACCCAATGCTTGCAACAGGAGGTTCTGGATGTGCAGCAATACAAATGTTAAAAGATGAAGGAGTAAGAAATATAAAATTTTTATGTGTAATAGCAGCACCAGAAGGGATTAAACGAATGCAAAAAGAACATTCTGATGTTAAGATTTATTGTGGAAAAATAGATGATCACTTAAATAATGTTGGATATATAGTACCAGGATTAGGAGATGCAGGAGATAGAATCTTTGGGACGAAATAAAAAAAGAGTTTTTCTTATTCTAAAATACACTTTAGTTGTCATGTTTTAGGTGTAACATGAAAACTAAAAAGTAAAATAAATATATGAATAATACTTGAAAAAATGAAGGTAAAAATATAAAATAATGTAAATAGTTCTAGAATAGAAAAAGTAAAATAATAAAAAAGATAAACCAAATTTTACTTTAGAAAATATAAGAATATATAAAATAAACAATGGGGGTAAATCAAAGATGTCAATTTTAGTAACTGGCGGGACAGGTTATATAGGTAGTCACACAGTAGTTGAACTATTAAAATATGGTAAAGATGTTGTTATAGTAGATAATTTATCTAACAGTAAAATAGATGTTTTAGATTCAATAAAGAAATTAACAAATAAGTGTCCAAGATTTTATGAAACTAATTATCTAGATAAAGAAAAATTAGGAGAAATATTTAAAGAAAATGATATTGAAATGGTAATAAACTTTGCAGGATTTAAGGCTGTTGGTGAATCTGTTGCTAAACCATTAATGTACTATCATAATAATGTTGGAGGAGCAATTAATTTATTAGAAGTTATGCAAGAATTCGGAGTAAAGAATTTTATATTCAGTTCTTCTGCTACTGTATATGGAGATCCTGAAAAAATTCCTATTACAGAAGAATGTAAAGTTGGAGGAACTACAAATCCTTATGGTACAAGTAAATTTATGATTGAAAGGATTTTAGAGGATTTATACAATTCAGATAACTCATGGAATATTTGTATACTAAGATATTTTAATCCAGTAGGAGCTCATGAAAGTGGACTAATTGGTGAAAATCCTAAAGGAATACCAAATAACTTAATGCCTTATATTACAAAAGTAGCTAGTGGAGAACTTGAAACTTTAAGTGTATATGGAGATGATTATAATACTAAAGATGGAACAGGAGTAAGAGATTATATCCATGTTGTAGACTTAGCTAATGGACATATAAAAGCTATGGAAAAACTAGAAAAAGAAAAAACTGGATTATATATTTATAACTTGGGAACAGGTGTAGGTTATAGTGTTTTAGAGATAGTAAAAAATTTTGAAAAGACAAATAATGTAAAAGTTAACTATAAGATTACAGATAAGCGTCCAGGTGATATTGCAACATGTTATACAGATCCAAATAAATCATTTAAAGAACTAGGATGGAAAGCAAAAAAAGGAATAGAAGACATGTGTAAGGATTCATGGAATTATACAAAGAAACAAATAAAATATGAATAGTTTGCAAAATTAATTAAGATGAAAAATGGGTGATTAAATGATAGATTTACATGCACATATTTTAACTGATACAGATGATGGAGCAAATAGCTTTGAAGAAAGCGTAGCATTATTATATGAAGCAAGAAAGGCAGGATTTACTGGAATAGTATGTACACCACATTATATGCAAGGATTTTATGAAAAAGATGCTAATTATATTAAAGACAAAATCAAAGAACTAGAAATGGATGCTAAAAGAGTTGGGATACATTTATATCAAGGTAATGAGATATATGGGACAAATGAAACATGTAAGTTTTTAACAGAAGAAAAGGTATCTAGAATAAATAATAGCAGATATTTATTAATTGAATTCTCAATAAACAATGAACCTACAAAAAATTCAAGTGAAATTATAGAAAATATCATAAAAAATGGATATATACCAATAATTGCTCATCCAGAAAGATATCCTTATGTACAAAAAGATATAAGATTTATAAAAAATCTTATGGGAAAAGGAGCTTTATTACAAGCCAATTTTGCAAGTATAGATGGTTATTATGGTACAGCTGCGAAAAAAACTGTTATTAAATTGTTAAAAAGTAGAATGATACAATTTTTAGGAAGTGATGTTCATAATAAAAGAACAATATATGTAAATATACCACAATATATAAAAAAGATATCTAAATATTTATCAGAAAATGAAATAGATGAATTAGCTTATAAAAATCCTATAAAAGTAATACATAATGATATAATAACTATTAATAAAAAACAGAATTAATGCAATAATAAAAATTTTCAAAAAAATGCGAAAAAATGTTTGACAAATATAAATCTTTGTGTTATCATTAAGGCAATCAATATGAAAAAAATGTTTGTCGGTAAGAAAATACAGAAATGAGGGTTAGTTTTGGAAAAGGATTAAAAATAATTCTTTTCCAAACAAATTTTACATATTAAGAAAGGGAGTAGATTAAATATGAAAAGAAGAAAAAATCCAGAGGACTTAAATACAAGAGAAAAAGCTATATTAAAATATATTGAAAAGGAAATAGAAGAAAATGGTTATGCACCTTCAGTAAGGGAAATAGGTAAAAAAGTAGGATTAAGATCAACAGCAACTGTTCATGGATATGTAGCAAGACTTTCAGAATTAGGATACATAAAAAAAGAAGATAAAAAAGGAAGAACATTAAGATTAATAAAAAATGCAAAAGGAGAGGAAATAAGTAAGAAAAAAGCAGAATCAAAAGATTTCTATGGTGGAAGAGAATTAGTAGAAGTACCTGTAATTGGAAAAATTACTGCTGGAGCACCTATACTTGCAGTAGAAAATGTAACTGAGACATTTCCTATTCCTTTAGACTTTGTAGGAAATACTGAAAGTTTCATGTTAAAAGTCAGAGGGGAAAGTATGATTGAAGCGGGAATATTTGATGGAGACTTAATATTAGTAAGAAAACAAAATGCAGCAGAAAACGGACAAATTGTAGTTGCTTTAATTGAAGACGAAGCAACAGTAAAAACTTTCTACAAAGAAAAAGACCATATAAGACTACAACCAGAAAATGAAACAATGGATCCAATAATAGTACCAGACTGTCAAATATTAGGAAAAGTAAGTGGAGTATTTAGAAAAATGTAATAGTATTTTTCTATTTGCTTTGAATAAAATATGAAAATATTTACGAAAAAATAGCTTCTAAAATATTAAATATTTTAATATATATTAATTGGTGATATAAATGAAAGCAATATATATATCTGGACAAGGCAAAAAATCTAAAATAAAACAGAGATTATTATTAAGATATATAAAAAAGAAAAAGAAAGACTGTATATGTATTGTAATAGGTAAAGAATTAAAACAAAACATTGAATTGATTGAAAAAATTGAAAATATAGGAATTCCAATTTCTGATGGAAGATGGTTATTCAAATTTTTAGTAATTCAAATTTTAGAATATATTTCATCATGTCAGAAAGTAGATATAAAAGAACTTAAAGTTGCACTTGTAACAAACGAAAATAGTGAATTAATCTCCTATTATATAGATGAATTAACTAAAAAAAGTAATAAAATAAAAATAATAACAAACCATAGAGAAAGATTTCATATAATAGAAGAAAAACTATATTATAATAAAGGAATAGTATTAGAAATATCAAACAATAAAAGAAAAGGGTTACAAGATGTAGATGTAATATTTAATTTTAATTTTGAAGAAGAAATATTGAACAGATATAAAATAGATGATAATGCAATATTGATTAATTTAAAGGAAAAAGTAAATGTAAACTCAAAAAGATTTTCGGGAATAAATATACATTCATATGAAATAGACTTTGAGAATCGATTAATGAGTGTATTAGATTGGACAAAAGATTTTGAAAAATCAGAGATATATGAAAGTTATTTATATAGAAATGATAAAATAGAGAATATAGAAGAAGACATAAAAAAAGGCAAAGTCATCATTAAAAGCTTAATTGGAAGTAATGGAAAAATTAAAGAAAAAGAATATAAAAATGTACTTGACAAAACATATAATTTGGCGTAATATTATATTCAATATACATTTAGGGAGGAAAAACAATGGATAACAAAGAAGTATTATTAACACAAGAAGGATATGATAATATAGAAAAAGAATTAGACTATTTAAAAACAACAAAAAGAAGTGAAATATCAGAAAGAATAAAAGTTGCACTAGGGTTTGGTGACTTATCTGAAAACTCAGAATATGATGAGGCAAAAAATGCACAAGCAGAAAATGAAATCAAAATAGCAGACTTAGAAAACAAACTAAGATATGCAAAAATAATAAATGAATCTGAAATAGACACAAAGACAGTACAAGTTGGAAATAAAGTAAGAATACAAGACTTAGAATTTAATGAGGAATTTGAATATACAATAGTAGGTTCAACTGAAGTAGACTTATCACAAAACAGAATATCAAACGAATCACCAATAGGAAAAGCACTATTAGGAGCAAAAAAAGATGAAACAGTAGAGGTACAACTACCAGACAACGAAATTGCAAAATATAAAGTATTATCTATTGAAAAAAAATAAAATAATTATAGAGGGACACGATACATCGGGTCCTTTTGTCATAATAATTTCTAAATGACATATATTATAAATATGGGATTTTTTAATTTATCAGAAGGTACAACAAATGATAAATATATAATAGAAGAAATAAACACAGACAGTACAACAAAAACAAGATTGCAAGTATTAGGAATTCTTACAGGAACGAAAATAGAAATATTAAACAAAAAACTAAACGGATCAATAATAATAAAAGTAAGGGGAACAAGATTAGGAATAGATAAAGAAATCTCGAAATCTATAAAAATTAGAAAGGAATCAAAAAATGCAAACCTTAAACCTTGCTTTTATAGGTAATCCTAATTGTGGAAAAACAACTTTATTTAATGCATATACTGGAGCAAATCTAAAAGTTGCAAATTGGGCAGGAGTTACAATAGAAAAGAAAGAAGAGTATTTTAATTATAATGATATAGAAATTAAAGTAACAGATTTACCAGGAATATATTCATTAAACTCATATTCAATAGAAGAAAAGGTATCAAGAGAATATATAGAAAAAGGACAAGCAGATATTATAATAGATATTGTAGATGCTTCATCACTAGAAAGAAACTTATACTTAGCTTTACAATTAATAGAAACAGGTAAACCTATAATTTTAGCTTTAAACATGATGGATATAGTAAAAAAAAGAGGAATGAGAATAAATATAAAAAAGTTAGAAGAAATGTTAAAAGTAAAAATTGTACCAATATCTGCAAAAAACAGAAGTGGACTCGATGACCTTTTAGAAACTGCGATAGAATTAAATCAAATAGAAAACAAAAATAATATAAGAGTAAAAATAGACAATGAAGAGGAAATAACAAAAAAATATGATTATATAGAACAAATAGTTAATGAATGTTTAGAAAACAAAAAAGAAAGAGAACAGAGCACAGACAAAATAGATAAAATACTAACACATAAAATATTCGGTTTACCAATATTTATACTAATAATGGCAATAGTATTCTTATTAACATTTACAATAGGGGACTTTATAAAAGGGTATTTTGAATTAGCACTAGAGATTTTTTCTGATAAAGTTTTATACATATTACAAGAAATAGGAGCAGGTAAAGCAGTAACCTCATTAATTATAGAAGGAATTATCTCAGGAGTAGGGGGAATATTAACATTTTTGCCTAATATATTTATACTATTTTTATGCCTAGCATTTTTAGAAGATAGTGGATATATGGCAAGAGCTTCTTACATAATGAATGGAATAATGGAGAAATTAGGCTTATCTGGAAAGGCATGTATTCCAATGATATTAGGATTTGGGTGTTCAGTTCCAGCTGTAATGTCAACAAGGACATTAAAAAGTGATAAAGATAGAAAAAAAACAATAATGTTAATACCATGTATGTCATGTAGTGCTAAAATTCCAATATATGTATTATTCTCAGGAATGTTTTTTGGAAAATATGGAGCTTTAGCATCATTAAGCATGTATTTAATAGGTGTTTTAATTGCTATAATAATAGGAATAATAACACAAAAGATAGATAAAAAATCTGGAAGAGAAAAGCTAATTGTAGAATTACCAGAATATAAAATGCCAGATTTTACGACTATAAGAAAATATGTATGGGACAAGGTCAAAGACTATTTAGAAAAAGCAGGGACGATAATATTTATTGCTTCAATTATACTTTGGGGAGTATTAAATATTGGACCAACAGGCTTTGTAGAAAATACAGAAGAAAGTTTTGGTGCAATAATTGGAAAAATATTAGTACCAATACTAAAACCAGCAGGACTAGGTTATTGGCAAATAGCAGTAGCGTTAATATCAGGACTTGCTGCAAAAGAGGTAGTAGTATCAAGCATAAATGTATTATATGGAATAGAAATAACATCTAAAAGTACAGAGCTATATTCAGCACTAAATACAGTTGGATTTACATCGTTAAATGCAATATGTCTAATGATATTTTGCCTATTATATGTTCCATGTATTGCAACAATGGCAACTATCAAAAACGAAACAAAATCAAATAGATTTACAATAAAATTAATATTATTTCAAATGTTATTAGCTTGGATGGTTACAACCATTATATATCAAATATTTACTGTTTAGGGGCGATTATTAATCGACCGCCATTCGAAGAATTCGTTTGAATATATGTTATGCTAATATATAAAAAAATATTACAAGGTACTAGGTTGTAGATTGATATTTTCTTGAACAATATTGATAAAAACTTTGTGTAGATATTTTGTTTACAATTTTCTATAATAAAATTAATTAAGGAGGAAAAATATAATGAAGAATGTAATGCTAATTCATGGTTTTAATGGTGTGCCTAAAGTTTATACATATTTTAAAGAGAAATTAGAAGAAAAGGGTTATAATATAATTATTCCAGAATTTCCTACTAAGACAAACATAACAATAGATGGATTCTTTAAAGTCTTTGATAAATATAAAGAATATTTTAATAACGAACTAATTGTAATTGCTCATTCAATTGGAAATGCAATGTTTATAAAATATATTAGCAAAAATAATCTTAATGTGGGACTATATATAAGTTTAGCAGGGTTTGCAAAATCTTTTATTACTGAAGGAAGAGATGATTTAAATACAGTAATAGCACCAATAACAATTAGTATGGAAGAAAGGAAAAAGTTTATTACTCTAGTTAAGGATAGATACTCAATTTATAGTAATGATGATCATATAGTCCCATTTCAAATTTTACAAGATTTTACTAAAACTATGAATTCAAGGGATATGTTAATAGAAGGTATTGGGCATATGGGAAAGAAGAGTGGATTAGAGTCATTGCCAGAAGTTATAGAAATTATTAATGATATAGAGAAAAAATAATAAAGTGTAAATACTATCGAAATGTTTTTAGGAAACTAACTAAACAGACCACAAGATACTAAATTGTATCTTGTGGTCTGTTGTTTCAGTTGTTGTTTTAGTACTACGCTTCATCGCGTGGAACAATCTTGCCTTTTTTGATGATAAAAATGTTACGAGTCCCAGATTCTTTGTCGTTAACCCAAATCTCTCCAGAATTATCGCAGCCATCAGAGAAACGCAAGAAGACAGAAACACTAGTTCTTTTGCTTTCTTTGAAATATTCACATCTAAAGGTGTCTGATTGCGTTTTACCTTCATGTGTCAAATTGAATGGACCAGTCATACCAGTTGCTTCAAGTATTCTTGCAAAGCAACGATATTTCACATTATAGGATCCTTGGATATTTTCCATCCATTCATAAATTAAGTGTTGTGTTGCACCATCTGCGGTAATCCGCCTAAAAAGCATTTCATCATTAAAATGTTTCAAGTCAAAATCCTCCTTATATAAGAAATAATGTTATTAGTAACTTAAAGTTCAAGTCACATAGTTGTACTTTACATAATTGTATTATACTAAAATAAAGAGTATATGTCAATATAAATACAAAATTGATATTTTTTTTTATGAAAGAAATGTGATAATGTCTTAAGTAAAGAAATGAGAAAATGTC
>CAMUHU010000066.1 GCA_947088765.1 uncultured Clostridium sp.
TAGAAAAGCAATTAAACAAGCAGGACGGAACTATGCCAGAAGAATTGCCTACACCCAAAAAGAGTTTAAAACAATTAGAAAAAGAAAATAAGAGAAGTTTGAAGAAAAGAGAAAAGTAGTTAATAAATTGGTTCAGCAATGTAAGATTAGATGAACAGTTATATTAAAAGAAGGAGAAGAATGAGATGAAAATTAAAATAAATAAAGATATTTTAATTTGGGCAAGAGAAGAACTAAATTTATCTCAAGAAATAGTAGCTAATAAAATGGGCAGAAAACTTGAAGATGTTCAGGCATGGGAAAATGGAGAGGACTACCCTACATATGCACAACTCGAAAAACTTTCATATTCGATATATAAAAAACCATTAGCAATATTCTTTTTTCCAGAACCTCCAAAGAATATTAAACAACAAGAAAAGAATTTTAGGACTTTAAATAATGAAATATATAAAGAATTACCTACTAGAATAATTGAAATGATGAATAAAGCAAGGATTATGCAGATAAATTTAAAAGAAATAAATACAACCGAACAAATAAAACTAACAGATTTGTATTTTAATATAAAGGACACAGATTTTTATGAAAAATTAAGAAGTGTTTTAAATATAAGTATAGATTTACAAAAGAAAGCGAAAAATTACTCTGATGCATTTGAAATGTGGAGAAGTGCATTTTATAACTGTGGAATATATGTTTTTAAAGATGCTTTTAAAGAAGAAAAGTTTTCGGGATTTTGTTTATATGATAATCAATTTCCTGTTATATACATAAATAATTCAATGTCTTTTAGTAGACAAATCTTTACTTTATTTCATGAACTTTGTCATATTATATTAAAAACTAGTGGAATAGATAAAACGGATGATGATTATTTAAATAGATTAAGCATTGACAATAAAGAAATAGAAACCTTGTGTAATTCTTTTGCAGGAGAATTTTTAGTTCCAAGTGAAGACTTAAAAGAGGAAATAAAAAATAAAGAATTGAATGAAAAGAATATACTAAATATTGCAAAAAAATATAATGTGAGTAGAGAGGTAATTTATAGAAAATTATTAAACTTGAATAAAATTTCTAGTAGCTTATATGAAAAGATTCATAATGAGCTTAGTGAAGAAATATATAGAAACAATAAAAATAGTAAAGGCGGAAATTATTATAGTACACAAAAATCATACCTAGGAGAAAACTATATATATGATGTATGTCAAACATACTATAATGGAAAAATTAACATTTATGAAGTTTCTAATTATTTAAATGTAAAGGTTGAAAGTATACCTCACTTAGGTATAATGCTTAAGGAGGTAAGTAGGTAATGAAATATGTGATAGATACAAATGCTTTAAGAACATTTTTTAGGTATTATTATAGATTAGTTACACCAGAGTTATATGCGAATTTAGATAAAATGATAGAAAATGGAGATTTGATATCAGTAAAAGAAGTATATAATGAAATGGAAAGACAACATCAAAAAGATTCAGAGATATTACAAGAATTAAAAAATATAAAGCATATATTTTTAGAACCTACTAATGAAGAAGAAATAAATATAATCCAAGAAATTTATAGCAATACTAATTTTAGAAACAACATAAAAGAAAAGAATATTTTAAATGGAAGTCCAGTGGCAGATGCATTTCTAGTTGCTAAGGCGAAAATAGAAAAAGCAGTTTTAATAACATCTGAAAAGTTTTCACCCAATGCAGCTAAGATTCCAAATATGTGTGAAAAATATGATGTAGAATACATAAATTATGAACAATTTTTATTTATTCTTAAAAACTATTGATAATTATCAAATTTTATGTTAAATTAAAAATACAGTAATAGACAAAAAAACACCGATATGGGTATACAGATCTTTGAAACTATTGCTATAACTGATTTTGAAACGGGTAATAAGGTGCTTTTGCGTAATGTGTTTTTCGCATACGTCCTTTGCTAAGGCACCAAACAAAAAGCGAACCGAAAATTACCAAGTTTTCTGTAACATCTAAAAAATGTATTTGTTAGGCAGTAGCAAGTACATTTTTTATTTTGTCTATATATAAAACATTAGATATTGCATTTGCACTCTCATTCATACTATTAGAATCTAAATGTGCATAGATATTTGCAGTAGTGTTATAATTAGAATGTCCTAGCCATACTTGAATTTGTTTCATATTGATTCCTTCAGCAAGTAATAAACTTGCACAAGTATGTCTTAAATCCTGAAAACGAATTTGTTTTAATTTCTTTAATAATTTCAAAATCAACAGCACTGCATTTCAAGCAAATCTAAAAAAAGATTTTGATAAATGGAAGAAAGAAGCACAAGCAAAAATTAAACTATTCAAACATGGCAAATTAGAAAAAGGAAAATTATATAATTGGATGCTTGAAAATAAATTGTAATTGGACATTTAGAAATTTCAATAGGAAAATATTCAAATGAAGAAATTATGGGAAAACCAGTCATTAAAGGTAAAACAGGAATTGAACATTTAAGTATAAGTCAATTTCTATTTATAATAACAAAAGTTAAAGCTGGAAAATTAAAGAATGCTATAGATTTATCAAAAGAAAATCCTAATTAATGTAGGCAAAAAATAAAACGAACCCTCCTTATTAAATTTTTTTTGTCTAATAATTGGGGTTCATTTCATTTTTATTATTTGGATATATTTCGATGCTAGAATAAATTTAGCATTGAAATTTTTTATGCAAATTTATAAATTTTAGGAGGAAAAAATATGTCAGAAAAGTAATTGTATCTATTGATAAAATTTTGAGAGAAGTATTGATGAAAAATTATCGGTTTATAAAGTAATATTTGGTACAGAGCCGAAAGATATCGTGGAAACATATAATATGTTTCCATTCAGAAGATTTTATGATAAAATATAGTAAGTTGAAAAGAAAATAACAAAAAATACACAAAAGTTTATATGCAAAAATTTTGCCACGAATTACTTAACAGATACTTCACAAACAAAAATTTGCAAAAACTATTGAATATATAAAAGAAATATGATAAAATATATCAGTGTTTGACACAAAATATATAAAAAAGGGAATGACGAAATGAATAATAAGATAGTAATAAAAGGAGCAAAAGAACATAATTTAAAAAACATAAACCTTGAAATTCCAAGAGACAAATTAGTTGTAATTACAGGGCTTTCGGGTTCAGGAAAATCATCCTTAGCATTTGATACATTATATGCAGAAGGACAAAGAAGATATGTAGAAAGTTTATCCTCATATGCGAGACAATTCTTAGGAATAATGGAAAAACCAGATGTTGAATCTATAGATGGCCTTTCACCAGCAATTTCAATAGACCAAAAAACAACATCAAAAAATCCAAGGTCAACGGTTGGAACAGTAACAGAAATATATGATTATATACGTCTATTATATGCAAGAATTGGTGTAGCATATTGTCCAAACTGTGGAAAGAAAATAGAAAAACAAACACTAGATCAAATAATAGATGATGTATTAAAATTGCCTGAAGGAACTAAAATACAAATTTTAGCACCAATCATACGTGGAAGAAAAGGAGAATTTGTAAAACAATTAGAAAGTTATCAAAGACAAGGATTTGTAAGAGCCAGAATAGATGGAGAAATGGTAGAACTAACAGATGATATAGAAATAGACAGAAAGAAAAAACATAATATAGAATTAGTGGTAGATAGATTAGTTATAAAAGAAGACATTAGGAACAGGATAGCAGAATCAATTGAAGTATCTTTAAAAAACGCAAATAATATAGTATTAGTAGAAATTTCAGAAAAAGACAATAAATACGAAAAAATGTATAACACAAATTACTCATGTGTAGACTGTGGAATAAGTATAGAAGAACTAACACCAAGGATGTTCTCATTTAATAATCCATTTGGTGCATGTCCATCATGTACTGGTATTGGATATTTAATGAAAATGGACGAAGACTTAATAATTCCAGATAAGAATAAAACTTTATATGATGGAGTAAAAGCATTTGGTTCAAGTACAATGAAAAAAGGGGACACCATGGCAAAAATGTACTTTGAAAGTATTGGAAAATATTATGGAGTCAACATAAAACAACCAATAAAAAAATTACCAAGAGAATTCTTAGAAAAAATTTTATATGGTACAGGAGACGAAAAAATAGACTTTGAATATGAATCTCCATTTGGAATAAGAAAATTCACAACTCCATTTGAAGGAGTAATTCCAACACTAGAAAGAAGACACAATGAAACAAAATCACAAGGAATGAGAGATTTCTATGAAATGTACATGAGTGAATCAGACTGTCCTGTATGCAAAGGAGCAAGGTTAAAAAAGGAAAGTTTAGCAGTTAAAATTGAAGACAAAAACATTAATGAACTAACAGAAATGTCAATAGATAAAATAAAGCACTTTTTAAATAATCTAAAATTAACAAAACAAGAAGCAATGATTGCAGATATGATATTAAAAGAACTAAATAAAAGGTTACAATTTTTATTAGATGTTGGACTTGAATATTTAACATTATCAAGACCCGCAGGAACATTATCAGGAGGAGAAGCACAACGTATACGTCTTGCAACACAAATAGGTTCAAGTTTAACAGGAGTACTTTACATATTAGACGAACCAAGTATAGGATTACATCAAAGAGACAACGAAAAACTAATAGCAACACTAAAAAAATTAAGAGACTTAGGAAACTCAGTATTAGTTGTAGAACATGATGAAGACACAATGTATGCAGCAGACCAAATAGTAGATATTGGACCAGGAGCAGGAGTACATGGAGGAAATGTATTAGGACAAGGAACAGCAGAAGAAATAAAACTAATACAAGGGTCAGAGACAGGAGCATATTTAAGTGGAAGAAAGAAAATAGAAGTACCAAAGAAAAGAAGAAAATCAAATGGAAAATCAATAGAAATTATAGGTGCAAGTCAAAACAACTTAAAAAACATAAATGTTAAATTTCCATTAGGAGTATTCACATGTGTTACAGGAGTTTCTGGTTCTGGAAAAAGTACACTAGTAAATGACATATTATATAAAACAATATCAAGAGACTTAAATGGTGCAAATGAAAAACCAGGAAAATGTAAAGAAGTAAAAGGAATAGAAAACATAGATAAAATAATAAACATAGACCAATCACCGATAGGGAGAACACCACGTTCTAATCCAGCGACATATACAGGAGTATTTGATGACATAAGAGAAATTTTTGCTACAACAAATGAAGCAAAAATGAGAGGATATCAAAAAGGAAGATTTAGTTTCAATGTCCCAGGAGGAAGATGTGAAGCTTGCAATGGAGACGGTTCTATAAGAATTGAAATGCACTTTTTACCAGACATTTATGTACCATGTGAAGTATGTGGAGGAGCTAGATATAACAGAGAAACACTAGAAGTAAAATATAAAGGAAAAAGTATATCAGATGTACTTGACATGACAGTTGAAGAAGCTCTAGAATTCTTTGAAAACATACCTAAAATCAAGCAAGGAATACAAACCTTAAATGATGTAGGACTAGGATATATAAAACTTGGACAACCCTCAACAACACTATCAGGAGGAGAAGCACAACGTGTAAAACTTGCAACAGAATTATCAAAAAGGGCAACAGGAAAAACGCTATATATACTAGACGAACCAACAACAGGACTTCATATAGCAGATGTACATAGACTAGTAGACATATTACAAAGATTAGTAGACACAGGAAACTCAATAATAGTAATAGAACATAATTTAGACTTAATAAAAGCCTGTGACTATATAGTAGACTTAGGACCAGAAGGAGGAGACGACGGAGGAACCATAGTACAAGTGGGGACACCAGAACAAATAGTAAAAAACGAAAAGAGCTATACAGGCAAGTTTCTGGAGAAATATTTAAATTAAGATTGGGCACGAATTTTCGTGCCCACTGAAATTATCTATCGTTGTTTTGATTTTGGTTGTTGTTATTGTTATTATTGTTGTTGTTATTTTTATTGTTGTTTTTCTTTTCTTTTGACATAATAAATGCACCTCCAATACAATTAAGTATAAACATATTATGAACTAAAAAACGTAAAATATACATTTATAAAAAAATTATAAATTCTTATTTTTTGTTTAAATAAATTATAGAGAATTATAATTATAAGTTGTAGGGGCGATTAATAATCGCCCGTCCTTCAAAGAAACTTCTAATTTCTAACCTCTAAACAATAGACAGCAAACAATTTTAGGTGTATAATATGTAACTGAAATAACATAAAAAGAATATAATAATATGAAAATTATTATGGAGGTCAAAATGTCATATAAAAATGAAAGATTAGAAGAATTCAATAATTATTTAAAAAATAGAAAAGTAGCAATAATTGGACTTGGAGTTAGTAACATTCCATTATTAGATTATATGAACGAAAAAGAAGCTAGAGTAACGGTTTTTGATGATAGAACAATAGACAAAATACCAATGGAAGCACTTGAAAAAATCAGAAAATATGAAATAAACTCTTATTTTGGAGAAGAAAGTTTAAAAAACTTAAAAGGATTTGATATTATTTTTAGGTCTCCAAGTTGTATGCCAAATAGAGAAGAATTGCAAGAAGAGGTAAAACGTGGAGCAGTACTTACTTCAGAAATAGAAATGGTATTACAAATGTCTCCATCAACAATAATAGGAGTTACAGGCAGTGATGGAAAGACTACAACTACCACTCTAATATATGAAATAATAAAAGCAAAAGGATATAAATGTTTTTTAGGAGGAAACATAGGAACACCGTTATTTACAAAAATAAAGGAAATGATGCCAGAAGATATAGTTGTGTTAGAAATGAGTAGTTTTCAATTAATGGGAATGGAAATTAGTCCTCAAATTTCAGTAATTACCAACATATCGCCAAACCATTTAAACATACATAAAGATTATGAAGAATATATAGATGCAAAAAAAAATATATTCAAATATCAAGATGATAATGGAGTTATAGTATTAAACTATGATAATGAGATTACAAGAAAGCTTGCAAATGAAGCAAATGGAAAAGTTAGATTTTTTAGTAGTAAAGAAAAATTATCAGATGGAATAATTTTAGATGATGGAATAATAAAAGAATGTAAAGATAAAGTAAGAAGACATATATTAGACACTAAAAATATAAAACTAAGAGGGAATCACAACTATGAAAATGCTTGTGCAGCAATTGCCACAACTGAAGGACTAGTAGATATAGATACACAAATTGATGTAATATCAAATTTTGAAGGAGTTGAACATAGACTAGAGTTAGTAAAAGAAATTGATGGAGTCAAATGGTATAATGATTCAATAGGAACAAGTCCAACAAGAACAATGGCAGGATTACATTCTTTTGATGAAGACATAGTTTTAATTGCAGGAGGATATGATAAACACTTAGATTATAAACCACTTGCAAAGCCAATATTAGAAAAAGTAAAAACTCTAATTTTAATGGGGCAAACAGCTGATAAAATATTCTATGCAGTAAAAGAAGAAGCTGAAATTCAAAATAAACAAATAGAGACGTATGTATGTGATAGTTTAGAAGATACAGTAAAAATGGCACATAAAGTTGCTAAGCAGGGTCAAATAGTATTATTCTCTCCAGCAAGTGCAAGTTTTGATTTATTTAAAAATTTTGCAGAACGTGGAAAGAAATTTAAAGAATTAGTAAATAGAATATAAAAGGTATTGGGGGAAGAACGTTCTACCCCAATACCTGTTTCTTAAACGAGAGAATTAGAAATTTTTTCATCAGGAAAGCATAACTGAAGCAAATTTTTGATTTCTTGCTTAAGTTCTTGAAGTTCACGATATACAGGAAGGAAACCTCCCTTTGCCTCATACAACTCCAAGTAACACAAAATTTCCCAAAGACAATGTTTCATATGCACAGCATCATTGGGAAAGTAAGCAATTATAGGGTCATCTTTGCATGTATATTTAATCACGAATCCAGTGTAATCTATTGAAAAAATATACATACTACACACTATGCCCTCTAGAAGTACAGAAATAGGATTATTCATCCAATTTCTGTGTTTGCGATTGGTTAGGTTTTCCCGAATTTCAAGTAAAATTTTGGTGATGTTATTAATTTGTTGTATCATTTTTTTACCTCCATGCTCTCGACATTTACTATTTCAGTATACTACAAAATAAAACAAAAATCAACATGCATAAACTCTAAGAATACTAATATATAAATTTCTAAATTTTTCAATGTCAATGATTTTTGAAAATGTCCCAAAAATTTTTAAACATAAGCCCTAAAAA
>CAMUHU010000067.1 GCA_947088765.1 uncultured Clostridium sp.
ATAATACTACAAATTTTTTATAAAAGTTTGTTTCACATCATTGACATACTTACAAGCAATTTATAAAAATTTTTTAAACTGTATTGACTTAGCTAGATTTTTATGTTATTATATTCAAGTGTTATGGGTCAGTAGCTCAGTTGGATAGAGCACAGGCCTTCTAAGCCTGGGGTCGGGGGTTCGAACCCCTCCTGGCTCACCAAAGTATTATTATACGAACCATGCGTATAATATAACAAAAGCATTATTAGTCAAGTATGCTGATAATGCTGTTTTTATATTATTTAGATAGAAGAAGAGTAAACTTATGGAAATATTAGAAGAATTAATTAGCCATAGACTAATATATAAAGGTCAAAAAATATACTATTCTAGTATTCAAAGAAAAAATGCTATTGATATTGATTATAAAGAGCCTACTTTCTTAGAATTGTATGCTCCCTACAAAACTCTAATGTCTGAAACTGCATTTGCAAGAATCCTAGGAATTGGATCTTCATCACTTTCAGAAAAGAAAAATATCAATAGTTCTCAACGAATCATAGTAAATGTATTTAGTAAGAATCAACTAACTGATGATGAAAAATCAGAATGTATAAGTTTTTTAAAAAATAAGTATTCATTAGGTGCATCTAATAACCAAAGGGAACGAGGAATATATTATAGCGAAATTCAAAGAAATAATGCACAAGATATTAAGTATGAAGGTCCATTTTTTCATACAATGTATGAGGAACTGCCTATGAGATTTAAAATAAAATGTTCTGAGCAAGATTTAGCAATACTTCTTGGTATTAAGGGTTTCTTAGCATTTCGTGGACCAAATTATAAATATAAAGCAACATTAAATATTCCTATTTCAGAACTTACCAAGGAACAAAGAGAAAAAATATTAAAGTATTTGATACAGCGATATTCCTTGTATAAGGGTCAAAAAATTTATTATTCTAGAAAATATGCAAAATTTCAAGATTATGAAGGTCCTTTTATAGATGAAATGTTTCAAGAATTGCCAGAAAAAATAAAAGTAAAACTAAAAATAGAAGATATAATAAATTTATTAGGTATACAAAGTTTTAATCAAACTAGAGCAATGTGTATATTTAGTACTAGAATATTAACTGATGACGAAAAACATAGCTATTTCGATTACTTAGTTGATACATATGAATTAACTAGACAATATAGTAAAATAGGTATCTTTTTCTCAGAAGTACAAAAAAATAATTCAGCTGATACTGATTATGGTGGTCCATATCTGCTAGATATGTATGAACACTCTCCAGCAGAATTCAGATCAAAATGTACGGTATATGAAATGATACAATTATTGCAAACTACAAAAAGTTTTAAAAACTCAATTCAAAATGCTAGCAATAATAAAATAGTAATATTAATTAATCAAGAATTGACACCCGATGAGAATGAACCAATTGATAAAATTGCAACTGAGTTTGAGGGAAGACCATTACAATATCAGTCTGGAGAACCTTCATTTAAAAGTCTTTATGAAATTTATAAATTGAAATTGACAGAAAAGGAATTTGCTGAGAGATTAGGAATATCTCCATATATATTGGAAACTATGAAAGTAAATCCTGAATATAGTGCAATAGCTGTAAATATGAGCAAAGTTGAAAAAGCAAAAAATGCACTAAGAAATATTACCGAAAGTAGATTTTATTCTCTTGAAGAATTAACTAACTTGTGTTTATGTAATGAAATTAGTATAGAAGATTTTGTTAGATATATGGACTCTTTTGGTAGAAGAACTACTAACCTATATGATATCCTACAAAGAAAAGGCAAATTATTTATCTCTGCATATTTGCCACAGACTGGAAAATTTACCATACGTAGGTCTTTTATACAAATGACTCATTATATATATGACAGAATATATACTACATTAGAACTAAAAATTAGAAAATCTGCATTTAAACTTATAGGAAAATACAAACCTGAAATTGATAAAAAAGATTTAATACAAATCGGATTAGAATTTGTATTTGCTCAATGTGGAGAGATAGAAAAAAATTTTTGTGAATCTGGTGAATTTGCTAATAAAGATGATGAAGAAGAATTTTGGAAGTATATTATAGGTAAAGCAAAAGTACATATGAGATATGCTATATTTAAAGAGAAAAAGGCATCAATTAATTTTCAAAAAAATAAAAGACACTTCTCTGCATCAACTTGTGACGAGTACTTTCTTGATGATGATATTATATATTTTGAAGATGAAGAACTTATAGATTGGGAAAACGACGATACTGATATTAAGGCCTCTAAACTAAAAAATATAATAAAAAAATATATTGAAAGTGGAGAATATAGTTCTTCTGAAATAATAAATGCTATACAAAATAGATTCGGAATATCCTCTAAAAATATGTCAGAGTTATTAGTTGTACTACAAAATAGCATGATAAATAGCGGAATCGCTAAATCGAGTAAATCTGGTACTATAGTTTTAGGTGATACTAGTGAAAGAGAAATGTGAAATTATATATTCGCTCTATTCCGTATGTATGATTATAACAACTTTATCTTTTAGAATGCCAAAGTTCGTATTTATAAAGTTGTGGTTCACCAAAACAACCTTATACGAACCAAGTATAGGTTAGACGTTGCAATTTTAAGGTTGTAACGTCTTTTTATTTTATATTAAATAAAAGAGAACTATTAAATGGAAAATGAAATTGCTAAAAAAATGTATCTTTATTATAATGAATTATTATCTGAAAGAGATGTAAAAGATTTAGCAGAAGATATTATCGAAGCAACAAAAGAGGAGAAATACAGTATACTTATTAACGAATGGCTAAATGATGAAAAAAATTATAGTGATGTATTAGTAAAGGGATTTTCTTTGGTAGATGTCGCTAGAAAATTAAATGATGTACATCCGAATATCCCTATTGCTGTATTACTAGGATATCTAGCAGAAACAAACTCAATTGAATTTCAAGTTATATTATCTATAGCTAGTAACAAATGTATAGCAGATTATAAGCTAATAGAAAATGGCTTAGTTTGCGAAAAAGCGATATTAAATGATGGAAATTGGTTTTTATTTTCAAATAATACCACAAGCGATGATTTAATAGAATGTCAAATGTGGCAAATATTAATATTAAATCCGTTATTAGCACCTCAACTTTCTTATGAACATAACAATAATACTGCTATTTTATTGCAAAACGATGGAAATTATTTGATAGTTCCTAATGCAGATTCATTTTAATCATAAAAACTATTTGCATAAGTTTTGTATGAAACTAAGAACTTCTTTACAAAATTCTTTTATTTTATCTATTTCTTCTTCTGAACATTCCATAATATTGATTTATCAATATTTTCTTTGTCTTTGTTAGTTTTCATAATTTTTTTATGTATACTTGTTTTCTTTTCGATTCTCGACCATTTTTTCATTATTTTAATCATATCTTATATTTGTTAAATTTGATTGTATCATTTATTTATCAATGTTTTCATCTTCTTATCAAAATGATTTTATAGCATTCTGTATATTAAAAAAACAATTGCGGTTTCTTGATACATTTATAGGTGAGTGTATGCTTTTCACTCACCTATATTTCTTTATATTTATGTGTTTTATGTTAACGAAAACCTCCTCCGGCCTCCGCCTCCTCCGAAGGATCCTCCTCCTCCTCCTCCAGAAGAGAAGCCTCCGCCTCCAGAAGAGTAACTTTCTGCTCTTGCTTTAGCTGCATTTGCTTGTGATATTCCATGTGTAGAACACATATGTATAAAAATTATATTATCATATGTGCCATAGCTTGATTGTTCTATTAATTCTGGATATAATTCTTTAAATTCTTTTGCAACTTCTTTTGCAATTCCCATCATTTGTGCATATATTAAATATTCTTCAAATAAATGAACTTCTATTGCTTCTCTTTCTTTTATAAGTGTATATTCTTGAAGATATTTTTTTAATCCTGCTAATTGAATTGCCTCTTCTTTTAATCCTTTAGTTGCTGTATATTGTTTGCTTTTAAATACTTTCATATTGGTTATTTCTTCTACTTTAATTAAACCTTCTGTAACTAATTTTTCTTTTTCCCTTTCTATTATTTTATCAAACCATGTAAGTATTTTAGAATAGCTCTTTTTACACCATTTTTCGAATTCTCTGTTTTCTAGTATTCCATCTTCACTTGCTTCATATAACATTTTAAATAATGCTTTTTCCTTTTCATCTATAATTAATTCTGGGTTTGTTTCGTTTAAAATAACTACCGTATCTTCTTTTTTACGTATAGTTCCAACTTCCCTCTTTTCAACTCTAATTATAGAGTCTTTAAGCCATTTTAATATAATTGAACCTAATACATCTGTTTTTTTGCTTATTATTCCATATTGATATCCTATATAATATGCTCTAAATATATCTCCATTACATGGTATATCTCTAAAGTATGGTATATCTTTTTCTATCTTTTTCCCTGAGTCCCCAAAGTTAAATTTTTCTCTATTTGTCATACTACCTAATGCTAAAATTATTGCAGAAAAAACCCCGAAATTAAATAATATTGAAATAATAGGTATTAATACACTTATAAAACTTGCTCCAGATGAATTCCCTTTATATTTCGTACTACCTTCTTCTGCCATTTCATAATAATGCTCAAAATCGTAATTTAATTTATTCTTTGTTTTGAATGTACCTAAAGGAAATTTTACTAATATCGTCATATATTCATTTGTTTCCAAAGTTCCATCAGATTGCATTTCTATATATCCATCATAAACATATGCTGTTCCACCATAATTTCCATATCCCCATACATCTGTTGTATCTGATATTTTAAAATTTGTATGTATTTTTATATATACATTCCCTATCTTTGTTGAAAAATCATATGGTATTAATGTCCAATATATCATTTGCGAGTCTGTAAGCTCTGAAACGAAATTGGTTATTTGATATTTTACCATATACGTATGTGTACCATAACTACTTATTCCCCAACAAAGTTCTACTCCATCTGAAATTTTATTAATTCCAAATTTGTTTGCTTTACTAGATAATGTTCCTGAGGTATTCCATGTATTTAATTTTGTATATTGTGTATTTCCATCTGTTACTGATAACATTGTAATTTCAGAATTTCCCAAATTATAATATGGATGATATACCTCTGTTCCTTCATTTGTAGTGCAATTCCAAATTTCCGTAACTGTTGCTGTTCCATTATCATCAATAGCTATATCCATCGAAACTTTTTTTATTGTATTTGCATCTACTGTTTTAAATAAACTGAATATTAAAAATGTAAATAAAAATATCATAAATGTCTTTAATATTTTCTTCATTAATCCTCCCCCTTTTATATATACATTATGACATATAATTATTTTTTTATCAATAAATTTTTTTATAATTGTGTTTGTGGTGTTACTAGATGCTACAGTTCAGGTGGTAATAATATTAACTATTTATTATTTATTAAAAATAAATCATTTCCTAGCCATTAATTTATGATATACTATATATAAATATTATATTGGGAGGTTCATATGGAAATTATTTTAGGTAAATCAAGTGGATTTTGTTTTGGTGTTAGAAATGCAATAGATGGAGCCGAAAAAGAATTAAAAAAAAATAGTCCTGTATATTGTCTAGGCGAAATTATTCATAATGAAGAAGTTATTAAAGATTTAGAAAGTAAAGGTCTTGTCATTATTGATAATATTGATAACGCAAAAAATACTGTTATTCTTCGTTCTCATGGAGTAACTAAATCTGTATATGATACTGCAAAAGAGAGAAATATAAAATTATTAGATTACACATGTCCATTTGTTTTAAAAATTCATGAAATTGTATCACAATATTCTAAAAATAATTATTTTATTTTTTTATTGGGAATTAAAACTCATCCAGAAACTATAGGTTCTATTAGTTTTTGCGGTGATAATTCTTATTTAATAGAAAATTTTAATGATATTTCCCCTGCCATAGATAAGTTTAATAGTTCTAATCTAAATAATTTACTAGTTATTTCTCAAACTACTTTTAGTGTTTCTTTATTTGAGGATATAGTTAATGAGATAAGAAGTAAAGTAAATCCAAATGTTAATTTTGAAATAAAAAATACTATTTGTAATACTACTTCTATTCGTCAAAAAGAAACTGAGGAAATTGCTAAAAAAGTAGATTTAATGATTATAATTGGAGGTAAACATAGTTCTAACACTAAAAAATTATATGAAATCGCAAAAATAAATTGCAAAGATAGTATACTTATTCAGACAAAAAATGACCTAAATATTGAGTACTTAAAACAATTAAAAAGAATTGGTATAATGGCTGGAGCTTCAACTCCACAGAATATAATTGAAGATGTTGTGGATTTTTGCAAAAATTAGAACTTTTTTGTAAAAAATACTTGCATTAATTGTTTTTTAATACTATAATGTTTGTATCAAAAGATAAAATTATTGTGAGGAGAAGACACATGGAACTAACAAAGAATATTTTTTTTAATACTGATAAATTAATTACTAATACTGTAGTAAAAATTTCATATACAGGTAAATTATTTCAAGATAAATCTGAAGAAGTATATATTCATTATGGCTTTGGAAATAATTGGGATAAGGTTAATGATTTGAAAATGGAAAAAACAGAACTTGGATTTCAAGCTGAAATAACACTAACAGATGCAGCAACTTTTAACTTCTGCTTTAAAGATACAAATGGCAACTGGGATAATAATAATAACGCAAATTACATTTTCCCTCTAGAAGCCGTTCAAAATGCTTTAATTACTACTAAACAACCAGAATTTGGTTTAACTACTCATAGACTTAGAAAAACTTATATGTGGAGTAAGAAAATTAAATTAGCTGTATATAAAATTATAAGATTTGTACCAAAATTAATATCTGGAAATTATAAAAGAAAAGTTACAGAGCAATAAAAAAATAGAGAGCGCTATCTCTCTATTTTTTTACGTTGTAAAAGAATTGTTCTTTGACTAGGTGCATGAATGCAATATTCTATGAGGTGTACTGTTGTACATTGAATAGAAATTGCATGAATAGCAACAACGTCAAAGGGCAATTATTTTGCAACCTCATATTACCCAGCCTCCATTGGGAGATATCACCTGTCCAGTAGTAAATTCATCTTCTATTAGCCATTTTACACATCTTGCAATATCAATAGGTCTTCCTATTCTACCTAATGGAGTTTCCTTTTTTATCTCTTCTATACTCTCACTTGATAATTCTCTATTCATATCTGTATCAATATCGCCAGGAGCTATAACATTTACACGTATATTAGATGGTCCTAACTCTTTTGCAAGTGCCTTAGACATCCCTATTAACCCTGCCTTTGCCGTTGAATAATGCACTTCACATGAACCTCCTACTATTCCCCAAATTGAGGATATATTTATTATACAACCATTTTTATTATGGATCATATTATTAATTACTGCTTTCGTGGTATAAAAAGCTGAAGTCAGATTTGTAGCTATCATATTATTCCAGTCTTGTTCTGTAATGTCATTAAACATTTTTATCTGTGATATTCCCGCATTATTAATTAATACATCAATCTTCTCATATTTATCTATTATGTAGTTCATCATATCTTCAATTTCAATTTTATTAGTCACATCTGCTTTATAAATTTCTATATTTTCTCCAATTCTCTCTTTGAGTTTAATAGCTTCTTTTTCAGATTTATTATAATTGGCTATTATTATAAATTCACTGTTTTTCGATAGTTCCTCTACTATTCCTTTTCCAATTCCCCTTGCTGCTCCTGTTATTAAAATTACTTTTTTGTGCACCACAGATTCATTCCTTTCTGATTTGAAATACATACTTATTTTGCTATATATTGTATGATTGATTACTATTTTTCTAAAAACAAGAATACAAGAAAAGTGGCTTTGCCACCTTTTCTTTTGCCGATTTAAGTTTCCGAATTTAAATGAGGAAATCTTAAAGGCAATAGCAATTATAGCCTTTTATATACTAGGAAAGTTTATTAAGTTATTGTTAAATTTATACCTATTTATAGAACTTTCATAGTATATAAAAAAAGCCATGAGTTAAGAT
Organism: uncultured Clostridium sp.; assembly: GCA_947088765.1. Classification (GTDB taxonomy): domain Bacteria; phylum Bacillota; class Clostridia; order TANB77; family CAG-508; genus CAKPSH01. The sequence goes on from CAMUHU010000067.1 coordinate 8,107, forward strand.
TATTCAAAACTCTTGACCTTTAATGGAGCCACTTGTCTGAATCGAACAGACGACCTACGCATTACAAGTGCGTCGCTCTACCAACTGAGCTAAAGTGGCATATATTTGGTGACCCCGACGGGAATCGAACCCATGTCTCCGCCGTGAAAGGGCGATGTCTTAACCGCTTGAC
>CAMUHU010000068.1 GCA_947088765.1 uncultured Clostridium sp.
ATTTAATGTAAATTAAACTTATAAAATTGATTGTAAATATATTATACGAGGAAAAATACTAATGAATAATAAGGCTGATTTATCTAACGAAAAAGGCTTTTACATATGGTTTGATAAAAATAATAAAAAAGAGTATTATACTACCACTTTGACATTATATAACTCAAAAATTGGTACTAGTAAAAACTCTAAATATTCTTACATATACTATACTGATAGCTTCTTACCTAAAGTTTCTCCTAAAAGGAATCGAGCTGAATATATAAAAAATGCTTTAAAACCAAAACCTCTAGATTTATATAATCCTTATGAAGAACGATATGGTATGCTTTTAATAAATTTCTTAAATGCTAGATTAGATGATTGGAGACATGCATATAAAGATTTTATATATGCTTATGGACTGGGAATAATAGAGAAATATTCTAGTAAAAAAATGAGATTATCATATACAGATATAAATTCATTTATAGCAAATGCAAAAGGAATTTTTGAAAGTGCTCAAGTAAAATTATATGGACTTCAATTAGAATTAAAAGAATGTGTAAATTACATATATAATTTAAATGGAAATGAAGAAGATAAAGAATATGAACCATATACAAAATTTCAAGCATATTCGTTAAAACATAATTTAATAAATAAACATACACAAAATACAGAAGTATTATTAAATTCCTTGAGTATTTTTAAAAATGATTTTGTTTCTGCTAAATTAAGTGAACTTACACAAGGAATAAATGGCATAAATATGCAAAATGGTATTAAATATTCAAGTAGGTATTTAGATAATATTTGTTTTATAGTTTTAAGTGAATTGGTAAATAATAATATAACAATTAAAACTTGTAAACATTGTGGCAGATACTTTATTCCTGTAAACAGACAAGCCGAAGTTTATTGTGATTTAACACCTCGCTCTGGAAATGGAAAGAAATGTAGAGAACTAGGAGCTCGTACTACATATGCTAAAAATGTTAAAGAAGTTGAAGGTCTTTTAATTTATAGAAGAACATATCAAAAAAGATTAATGGAATTAAGTAGAAATCCAAATACTTCAGAAAAAGATAAGAAAAAATTTAATACATGGAAGAAATCTGCACAAGAAAAAATTAAAGAATTTAAAAAAGAAAAAATTACCGAAGAACAGCTAAAAGCTTGGATGGAAGAAAATAAAGATTTATAAAATACATATATTTAGCTTTAGAAAAGAGGTGCATTTATGTCTTGTACATATTATTTAAAAGATAGGAAAATTACTAAAGAACATATTGAAAAGCTAGAAGAACTAGAAAAAGATTTTAATACTAAATTAGAAAATTTGTATAATGATTTGAATAAAGAAATAGTTTCTATTTTACCAATACAAAACAACGATGTTTTAGAAGAATGTAGACAATATGAGCCTGAATATAGAAATGAAACTAGATTTTATTTAGATTCAATAAATAAATTGGATTTTGGAGTATATTCTTCTGGCACATTCCGTTTTCGAAAATTTAGCAACTTAAACGATTTTATAAACTTCTATAATGAAAATAGCAATAAATACATTATCATTGATGAATACAATCGTGAATTTACGTTAGATGAATTTTTAGAAGATGTAAATTTGAAATAGATATTTTTAAAAAGCAAATAACCTTTAGACTAGGTCTAAAGGTTATTTGTAAATCAACTTGACCGTCTTTCAGGTCTAAATGTCTTCTTAAATTGAGTGTATTTCAACTCGTAACAGAATTGCTTCTGTTAATATTATTATACTCAAATTCTTAAAAAAAATCAATAAAATATGTAAAAAAATTTGTATTTTCTTTAATTTTTTTTGTATTTTACTTAAAAAAATTTGTATTTTATCTAAATTTTCTTAAATATAGAAAGTAAAAAATATTTATATTTATGTAGAAATTTTTCTTATTTTGTGCTATTATGCTATTATATATTTTGAATTTTACATTGAGGAGGCACAAACTTTGAACATAAATGATGAATTAAATAAATTAAATAATAATCAACGACAAGAATTAGAAAAATGGTTTGTTGAACAAATATATAAATTAAATAAAGTTAATAAAAATGAACAATTAAATTATGTACCATATGTAACAAGGAAACAAGTTGTATGGGTTGATTTTGGTGTTAATATTGGACAAGAACTAAATCATTCACATCCAGCAGTTGTTTTATATTCAAAACCAAATGTTGGTACTGTATTGGTTGCTCCCTTAACAAGTAAGAAGAATTAATCTGATGTTGTTATTGATATTGGAGAAATAGAAAATTTTGAAGGCTTTTCATATTGTAAAATAGACCAATTAAGAGCAGTTAGTAAACTTAGAATACAAACTAAAAAGTATGAGGGTAAATATTATAATAACTTAAACTTAAAAACTGGAGTGTATTCTAATCCTGAAGTAAGTACTGAACAAATAAACTTAATAGATACAGCTATTCAAGAATTGAAATATAAATCTAAATAAAAATAATTATTGTATCAATTAGAATGGCTCATATTAATACTTATATCGTTATAATAGTTGAAATATATGTAAATCTGTGCTAAAATAAGTTCAGATTTATTTTTTATAATCTCCTTTTGGAGTTAACATAGATGACACGTAAACAGCACAATGAATATTGAAGGAGGAATTTTATATGACAAAAAAAACAATTAATGGTCACACAAAAAGAGAGTTAAAAAAGCACTTTGCAGGTAAATATATCGAGAATCCTGAACAATTGCCCTATGGGTGTAATGTAACTGTCTTTGAAAAGAGTTCTAAAAATTGGTGGGAACACGGAGAAATCTATACGAGAAAGGATGGAACTAAAGCTATCAATTGTTATGATGGCGATTATGAACTGAGTCAAGTAGAAGTATACTTAGACACAAGGTATGTTCATCATCATTAAATTGTTATGTAAAAAAGTAACTCTCAAGCAAATTTGTTAGGAGGTATCTGTATGATTAAAGATTTAACAAAAATGACAAAAGAGGATATCGAAAGATCGGCTAAAGAAGCTGTTGAAACACCCATTATTGCATTGCAAGATGATGCCGAAGTATATTCTGATGCATTATGTGCATTACATATGGGAAAAGAAGTTGTAGATAAAGATGATTTAGAATACTAATTCTTCTTTAAAATGACAAACGCAAATGAGAGTCTATATAGGCTCTCATTTGCGTTATATCATCTAACTCTATCTTTCTTCTTTTTCTCTTGCTCCTTTTCAAATTGTTTTCTTTCTTCTTCTAGCTTCTGATGAAGTTCAAATTGCTTAATTCTTTCTAGTCTTAATTCAATATTATCACAATGCTTTATTTCTTCAGCAAGTGGTGTAATTTTTTTAGATATTTCTATAATCTGTTTTTCAATAGTTGCTTTTTCTTCAGCTGTTTTAGCTCTTTTATGCTTTTTCCATAAATTTTCTCTCTCACTTTTCAAGGGGTTAATTTTTTTATAAGCAGATTTTTGATAATCTAGCAATTCTTGTTCTGTATTGATATTATTTTTGCACACAAATCTAACTTGTTTAGAAAATTCATCCATTTTCTTAATTGCTTGTATTAATTCTGGCGTCATTTTCGTTATATTAGGTTTTGAGACGATTTCTATATTAATACCGAATAATTTCTCATAGTGGAAAATTAAATATGAAATAGAGCCTTTAAATTGCAAATACTTTTGTTTTTCATTGTTATATCTTTCATAACTTCTATTAGCTAACAAATATGGATCTGGAGAATATGGATATTCGGGCTGTGTTTCTAATATTCTTTTATAAATGTTTTCTTTTGAGTAATTATTTCCAAATTGCCTTTCAATTCTTGTATTTCGTTTATATGGCTCTCTCCTAATAGATAATGTATTATTTTTATCAGTAACAACATAATCTAAATCCTGTAATATTTTAATAAATTCGTTATAGTCTTTAGCATTTGCTATTGTATAATCTATGCTATCTTTCATAAGTTCCTTATATAAGCTAGTTGTAGCATATTTATTGTATTTTTCTTCTTGTTTCAAAACACTTAGCCCATATTCCTCACAAAGTTTGTCTGAAGCCTTTCTCATTAGTGCATAGTCTTTCTTTGTATTACAAAACCTCTTACCATCTAAAAATGAAACAGAGTTTAAAACAAAATGGTTGTGTAGGTTGTCTGTGTTTAGATGAGTAGAAACTACTACTTGAAATTTATCTCCCCATAGTTCTTCAGCAAGTTTAATTCCAATTTCATGTGCTTGTTCTGGCGTTACTTCTCCTTTTACAAAGGATTGTACTCCATGAAAGCATTGTATTCCAATTGTTTTAAAAAATTGTTTTTTAGTATTTCTCATTTCGTGAATAGCAGTATCAGGCATACAATTTATACCTGATACATATAATTTTTCTTCTGTCTTTTCTCCATTAACTGCATATTCTATTGTATTATCTAATCTATCTTTTACTTTCCATATTTTTGTTACAGCCATAATCTATTACCACCCACTTACATTCTTTTCCTTTTGTGGTATAAGATAAACTTCTTGTAATGCTAGTATAAAATTTTGTATTTGATTTAATAAAGGATTGATTTTATCTTCTCTCATATATCCTTGATATCTATTATACGTTCTTGCCATTTGATTTAAGTTTGTTGCCATACCTCGAAGTTGTGAAAGTATCTCATAAAATTTTTCATCTGGTTTTTCTTTTAGTTGGTAATCTAAAATTATTTTTCTAAAAAATTCTGATTTATTCAAGCCAGATTTTCTTACTTTTTCATTAAGAATTTTATTTTCTTCTTCACTCAAAAAAATATTGATTTTTATATTTCTATTTCTCATAAATTTTTATCTCGCTTTCTGTTTTTTTATTAGGGTTTGGGACTTGTTCCATTCCTATCTGTATTTGTGGCGTGAGTACAAATACGTTGCTTGCATATTCAAGAAATCTAGGAAGTACTCACTTTAAAATTTGCATTTTTTTGAAGAAAAAGTATACTTCTTTACCACCCAAAAAGAAAATTTCTTGTTCTTCTATTGATTGCATATCGTAATAAATTTGTACCAATTTTGAAAGTGCAAAGCATTCTTCATTTGACAAATTTCTGTCTTTAATATCTCCTTCTAGTACCCAAGTTAAGTTCTCATTTTGCTCTAATATTTTGTTATATTCATTTTGTAATTCAGCATATTTTTCATTATTATTTTTTAAATATCTTCTAACATTTTCTAAATATTCTTCCAACATATTTTCATATTCTTTATAAAAACTTTCTATTTTTTCCATAACTTTAACCTCCATTTTACACATAAATCAATTCATTAAATATAATTTCTTCTACACGATTTTTAATATTATTCATTCTGGAAACCCATTCCATTTGATTATTAGCTTTTAGTTCTTCAGTTATATTTTCTTGTTCTGCAAATTGTTTCATTAATAGATTAAATCTTTCATTTGCTGTTTTATCTATTTCTAATAAATGACTTCTTAATTTATTATCAAGCCATAAACAAGTATATTCTGTTTTCTTATGCTCTAATAAAAATTTAAGTCTTAATTTTCCATATTTACCAAGTTCATTAGCTTTTACACTAGCTGAATCCACTAAATTAGGGTAATAATAATCGCCTTTTCTTATATATTCAATTCCAGTTTTATCATCAATAAATCTTTCTTTTAATTCACTATTCTTCATATCTAACTTCTCCTTTTTTAATTTTCATATAAATTGTTTGCATATAAAAAGTCTAAATCATCATAATGTCTTTGCTCATAATTTTGATAACTGTTTTTCTTTCCTTTATTGTTATAATTATTATTGTTATAGTTTGGTCGTAAATTTTCCGTGTCGTGAGTCGTAGATTTTACGATTCGGGACTCGTAATTTTTACGAATCACTTGTATAAGATTTTCATCATGATCTATTTTCCCAACATAAATTAGATTAGGTTTATTAGCACCTTGCTTTTTCTCGTTTATTAGCTTACATTCTTTTAATTGATTAAATGCTTTTGTAACAGTTTTATCAGATAAATTTAATCTTTCTTGAACTTCTTTTCTTGTAAATATCAGAAAGACTTTTTCATCTTCATCAATCCAATTATTTTTAGCTGATAATGTTAGTCTATTTAATAAAAATCCATAAAGAATTTTACTATCTGAATTTAAGTTATCTTTGTATTTTGGATTGAAGAATAATTCCATTGGTATTTGATAATATAAATGCTCAAAGCATTCATTAGCTTTATATGGTATAAATTCCATTTTTCATCCTTTTTGATAAATGGAATAGGAATAATAATAAATAAGGGAGTATTAGATAGACTTATCAAAGAATAAAAATTTTCCCGACATGCAATCCCGACATTTTATATACATTTTAGGGTATTTTTTGAAACTTTTTAGAACTGTTCCAAAATAGCTATAAAAAGTAGGCTTTTGCCGAAATTACGCAAAAAAGTACAGGTTAGAAATTTGATTTCTAACCTGATATTTTGGTGCAGATGGCCGGAATCGAACCGGCACGGGAGTTTAAGTCCCGCAGGATTTTAAGTCCTGTGCGTCTGCCAGTTTCGCCACATCTGCATTTGTTTCTTGTTGCTCATATTTGTTATATTCAACTGACAATGACTATTATACTATTTTTATAATATCTTGTCAATCTTTTTTATTAAATTTCATGAAATTCCCTTGGTTAAGCTTTATATGATTAATTATCTTATTATTTTTAGCAGTGATAGTAATAAACTAATCACTTTTTATTAGTCTCATTGAATATCATTCATCTGTTTTACCATTATGTCTGAAAATACTGCATATCCTTGAGTTGGATTTTGCACCAATACATGTGTTAATGCTCCTATTAATTTACCATTTTGTATTATTGGACTTCCACTCATTCCTTGTATTATTCCTCCTGTTTTTTTTAATAGTTCTTCATCAGTTACTTTTAATAACATACTTTTATTATTTGAATTATTGTTTAGATATATTTTCTGTATCTCTACTGTATATTCTTTTACTTGCCCATTATCTAGCGCACACATTAAAGTCGCTTCACCTGTTTCAATTTCGTTTCTTAGAGCTATTTTTACGGAGTTTGATTTATTACCTTTTAACTCATTAATATTATATAATTTTCCATAAACCCCATAATAAGTATTTTTTGAAATTGTACCTATCTCCCTTTCTCCTTCTACTATTCCTTGTATTCTTCCTGTTTTTCCATTTTCTCCTTTTATAATAGATACTACACTTGTATTTGTAACTTTTCCATCTGATATATCTATTAATTCTTCCGTATCTACATCTAAAATTCCATGTCCTAGCATCGCAACATTTCCTGTACTTTCATCGTAAAATGTAGCAGTTCCAACTCCGTGCCGCTGTATCTCTAACCCATAATCCTACTTTATAATTGTTTTTATCCGTTTCAACAGGTGTTATTTTAGTTTCTAAGGTTTTATTGTTATGAATATAAGTAATATTTATTTCCTTTCCTTTTGATGCATTTATACATTCTGTCATGTCTTCTGTTGATGCTATATCTTCATCATTTATTTTAGTTATTGTGTCCCCTTCTTTTATACCTGTATTTTCATATGGTTTATATACTTGATTATTTTCCCCATAAATTTCAGACATTCCTACCACTAATACACCATTTGTATATAATTTCATTCCTATTAAACCACCTAATGGTACTACTTCTATATTATCTATTACATTTACTGATACTTCTTTTACTTGAATTCCAAATAATTTTATTCCCACATTTATAGTTTCTTCTTTAGTACCATAGTTTTCACTTGATGCTTGTATTATCTCTTGTTTTTGAATTTTATTAACATTTGTATCAGATACTTCTAGTGTTTTTACACTCATTCCAAATATAGTTTTTATATTTAGTTCTTCTTCTTTAAATAATATTATACTATCTGGAATGTTTGTTATATCACTTACATATATTAAAGCTATTAGCAGAATACTAATTATTACTGATATAAAAATTTTCTTTTTTGTTTTCATATGATTACCTCTTTTATAGGATAACCATTAATTTTGTATTTTAAACGTTGAATTCATCAAAAAAATATATAACCATCCTCACAAACGCAAATTTGCATCTCAATTGGCGGACACATGGCCTACCCCCCTACAATAATCGAGTAGAGTAGAAAATTTTAATAATAAAATTTTTCATCCCCTCTCACAC
>CAMUHU010000069.1 GCA_947088765.1 uncultured Clostridium sp.
AGCGTGGCTTTTAGCTGGGTGCTATAAAAATTTAGAGTGGTCATTTAGACGTCTTAGTATTTTTGTAGTTTATTATCTATTTTTCTTACCTCACATTCGCACAACAATCGATTTTGTGCCATTTAATATTAAAAATAGATTAGTTATACCTATATTAAATTTAGGTGTAAAAAAATAAAGCACAGATTCTGTACTTTATTTCTGTAAGGTGGATTGCTCACTTATTTTTTACCATTCAACCATTTACCATCTCAATTTTCATAGAAAGTAAATGATTTTTTTATTTAATTTTTTACTTTTTAATATCTTTTAAATCATTGACATTACTTGCTTTCTCATCTTTTCGACCCATCAACGCAACGCATTCCACGTGCTTCGTCCAAGGAAACATATCTACTGGTGTAATATCTTTTATTTCATATTTTCCTTCGAAAATTTTTAAATCACGTACTAATGTTGCAGGATTACAGCTTATATAGATTATTTTTTTTGGTTCTATTTTTAATAGGTTTTGTATTGTTGTGTTGTCTAAACCTTTTCGTGGTGGATCTACAAATACTACCTCTGGTAAAATTTTTCTTTTTTCTAATAATTCAGATAACGTAAATTCTACATCTCCTACCATAAATTCTGTATTTTTTATATTATTTATTTTTGAATTTTCTTTAGCATCTTCTATCGCTTGTGGTATAATTTCAATTCCATATACTTTTTTTACATGTTTTGATGCAAATATACCTATTGTTCCTATCCCACAATATAAATCTAATATTGTTTCATTTCCAGTTAATTCTGCTCTTTTTATAGCTAAGTTATATAGCTTTTCTGTTTGTATTGGATTTATTTGATAAAATGACATTGGTGATATTTTAAATGTATATTCTCCTAGTTTGTCCTCTATGTATCTATCACCATATAAAATAACATTTTTGTCACCTAGTATAACATTCGTATTTTTATTGTTTATATTTTTTACTATTGTTTTTATTTCTTGAAATCTTTCTTTTAATCCTTCTACTAATTCCTTCTCTTTTTTTATTTTTTCTTCATTAATTACTAATATACACATTACTTGTTTTGTTGACATTCCTATTTTTACTATAATATGCCTAAATATTCCCTTATTGTTTTTTTCATCATATACTTGTATGTTATTTTCTCTTATAAATTTAATTATATATTGTGCTATTTGTTCTGAGATTTTTGTCTGTATTTTACAATTATTAATTTCTATAATATCATGTGTTCTGTTTGCAAAAATACCAAATATAGGCTCTCCTTGTTTATTTAATCCAACTGGGTATTGTACTTTGTTTCTATAATTAAATGGTTTTTCCATTCCTATTGTGTCATTTACTTGTACCTTATTTCTTAAAGTTTTATTTACTAGACTTTGAACCATATTTCTTTTAATTTCTAAAGTTTTGTCATATTTAATGTGTCTTAAATCACATCCACCACATCTTTTATATGAATTACAGTCCTCTTCACATCTGTATTCTGATGGCTTTATTATTTCTAATATTTTGCCAAATGCATAAGATGAATTAACTTTTAAAATTAGTATTCTTATCTTTTCTCCTTTGATTGCACCTTTTATAAATATTGTGAAATTGTTAATCTTTGCTATTCCCTCTCCTTCAAATCCATTGTCTAATATATCTACGATATATTCTTCATTTTTTCTTATTTCCATTTTTTAACCTCTAATTTCTATTACATTAATGTTAATAATGATGCAATTAAATTAATTCCTGCATGGCAAAACATATTTGTAGATATGTTTTCTGTCTTTGAATATATATATGCTAAAAATCCTCCAAGTACACTATATGGCAATGCTTTAAATATTACATTCAGTAAAGTTACTTCTGATGAAATAGTGTGTAATAGTCCAAAACTGATTCCAGATACTATAATAAATATAGTATCATTTTTTATTAATTTATGTATTAATCCTCTAAATATTGTTTCTTCTACTATTGGTGCATATATTATCGCTAATGGTATTACATACCAACTTGGTAAACTTTCTAAATTTTGTTGATTTACAGAACCTATATTTTTAGTAATTATTATTGTAAATATTGTTACCACAAAATAAGCTATATACATTAATCCAAATCTTGGCAATATAAATCTTATATATGTTCCAAAGTTTTCTTTCAATACTTTTAAGTCTCTTTTTATACTTTTATTCCAAAATAAAATAGATAAAACAAGTACACTTAAATAAAATATAATTATTATTGACCATCTTAAAATATTAGATTTAATAATATAGCTTCCCCATATAAATTGTGAAAAGTATATTAGTACTAGTGCTATTCCTATAAAAATTTCTTTCTTTGTAATTGCTATTTCTTCTAACTTTGGTATTTCTTTTTTTATTGGAAAATCTTCTGGATTCTTTCTTTTTAAAGCTATTAATACTATTATATTTACAATAGCTAAAATTTCTACTATTTGGTTTCCAGCAAATAATAAACATATAATACTTCCAGTAATTAATAAACCTTTATTTCTTAAAATATTATTTTTTATTGCTGTAATTATTACTCCTACATTAATAGCTATACATATACTCGAACAAATTCTTATTGAATTTGCTCCATTTCTTTCAATATTTTCTATCATACTTTTTATCATGTCAATAGGCATTGTCTCATATAGTTCTTGAAATGCTTGTATTTCATTTTGAACTATAGTATCTGCTAAGACTATAATATAAAGTGCAATAATAATTTGTATTATTGCTGATATAATAAAATATACTTTCTTTTTCATTGATATCCCCTCTCCTAATATATGCAGTTACAAGTTAACTATATATCTTTATTAATATTTAATATATTAACATATTTTTCTTTTTTTTTCTACACTTACTTTAAATTTGTAGTTAAATCTCTAATTTTATGTTGACAATCATTATAATATATGTTACTATATACATTGTTAAAGGTCAAGAGCCTTTAGCCAGGTAAATTATTTTATGTTGCAGGAGAATGGTGCATTGTGGTTTCACAGTATGCCATTCTTCATTTTATATATTTTTTCTGTAATGTCTTGAATTATTTACCAATTTTAGTATATAATATGTAATTATATAAATATTGAAGGGATTGAATTCTATGGAAAAATTAATTATTAAAAATTTATATTGCAATACTGATGAATATATTGAAAAAATTGTTACTTTAGAAGGTTGGGTAAGAACTGTAAGAGCTTCTAAAAATTTTGGTTTTATTGAATTAAATGATGGTAGTTTCTTTAAGAATGTACAAATTGTTTTTGAAGATAATTTGCCTAATTTCTCTGATATATGTAAATTAACTATTAGTTCTTCAATCAAAGTTATAGGAAAACTTGTTAAGACTGAAGGTGCTAAACAAGCATTTGAAATAAAAGCAAATGAAATACAGATTCAAAATTTGTCATCACTTGAATATCCTCTTCAAAAAAAGAAAACAAGTTTCGAGTATTTAAGAACTATCGCACATTTACGTCCTCGTACTAATACTTTTAGCGCAGTATTTAGGGTTAGAAGTGTTTTATCTTATGCAATTCATAAATTTTTCCAAGAAAGAGGTTTTGTATATGTTCATACTCCTATCATTACTTCAAGTGATGCAGAAGGTGCAGGAGAAATGTTCAATGTAAATTCCTTTGACCTTACAAAAGTGCCATTAACAGAACAAGGTAATGTTGATTATTCTAAAGATTTTTTTAGTAAACCTGCTCATTTAACAGTTAGTGGACAATTAAATGGTGAATCTTTTGCAACTGCTTTTAGAAATATTTATACATTCGGTCCTACTTTTAGAGCTGAAAATTCAAATACTGTAAAACATGCTGCTGAGTTTTGGATGATTGAACCTGAAATTTGTTTTGCTGATTTAAAAGATGATATGGATTTAGCAGAAGATATGATAAAATATATAGTTTCTTATGTTTTAGAAGAATGCCCTGAAGAAATGGAGTTTTTTAATAAATTCATAGATAACACTCTTTCAAATAGATTAAATAATGTTATAACTTCCGATTTTGTAAGAATTTCATATACTGATGCAGTTAAAGAACTTGAAAAAGTAAATGATAATTTCGAGTATAAAGTATCTTGGGGAACTGATTTGCAAACCGAACATGAAAGATATATATGTGAAGCATTATTTGGTAAACCTGTATTTGTTACTGATTATCCAGCTGAAATCAAAGCATTCTATATGAAACAAAATCCTGATGGTAAAACTGTTGCAGCAGCAGATCTTTTGGTTCCTGGAATTGGTGAAATAATTGGTGGAAGCCAAAGAGAAGAAGATTTTGACAAACTTATGTCTAGAATTAAAGTATTAGGTATGGATGAAAGTATTTATGATTGGTATATGGATTTAAGAAAATATGGTTCTGTTGTACATTCTGGTTTTGGATTAGGTTTTGAAAGAATGATGATGTATTTGACGGGAATGCAAAATATACGTGATGTAATTCCATTCCCTAGAACACCTAAAAACTGTGAATTTTAAGAACAAAAACTATTCACTTTTCATTATTCTCTATTCACTAATAATAAAATGACACAGTAATCTGTGTCATTTTATTATTTAACTTTAATGTGTATGTGTTGTTGAGCTATTATTATAATATGTTTTCATATACCATGAATATAAATCAAATACCTCATTTGTTTTTGGTTTTTTATATTCTATTCCATGTGTATCTATTGTTATACTTTCAATTATTACATCTGTTGCTGGTCTAGTTGTTTCTTTTTTTGTAACTTCTCCAGTTTCTTCATTTTTGTCTTCATCAACTGCTGTTTCAACTTTTGAAATACTATCTACAGTTTCCATTCCACTTATTACTTTACCAAAAGCAGCATAATCACCGTTTAAACTTGGTAAGCTTTGTGTCATAATAAAGAATTGTGAACCTGCTGAATTATAACTTTCCTTTTTTAAGCTAGAAGAATATGTAGTATAATCTCCTCTTGCCATTCCTATAACTCCTCTTTCAAATTTTAAAGTATTATTTTCATATCCATTCTTTTGAAATTCCCCTGGAATTGCATAATGCTCATCTGCATCAGATCCTTTTTCAATACTTTTATCTAAATCACTAAGGCTTGGACTTCCAGTTCCATCTCCACTAGAGTCTCCTCCTTGTATTAAAGTATCTTCTACTCTATGAATTTTTAGTTCATTATAAAATCCATTATTTGCAAGTGTTATAAAGTTTGCAACTGTATTCTCTGCATATTCTGGATATAACTCTACTACAATGTCCTGATCATATCCCTTCATCTTAATTGTTGCAATTGGATGGTCAATTTTTTGTGTTGCATTTAAAATTATGCCTACACATACCCCACTAATTAAAATTATTACTAAAATTATTGCTATTATTAATATTGCCTTTTTCACTTTTATCCTTCCTTTCTTTGGTGTCAATCTTTAGATTTTTTAGTATTTTATCTGTTATAGATTTAACCATACTATTTATATAATTTTTTATATTATATCATTTTAACTTTTTTAAGACAACAGTTTATCAAAAACAAATTGTTCTTGCATTCTTTGTAATGCTTGTTTTATTGCTCTAGCTCTTATCTCTCCAATTCCATCTACCTCATCTAAAGCTGGAATATCTGCAATTAAAATATGTTGAAAAGATTTAAATGATTTTACTAAGTTATTAACTATATTAGATGGCATTTTAGGTACTTTGCTTAATAATCTATATCCTTTGGTATATACTCCAACTTCGTCAAAGTCATCAAAGTTTTGATATCCTAAGACTTTTGCTATAGCCATTGAATTTAATAAATTTGACAAATCCAATTCTATGATTTCTTTTAAAACCTTTTCTGGATTTTTTCTTTTAGAAATATAGTCTTTAATTATAAGTAACTCCTCTTTTTCTAAATCTCCTACCATTTCTTCAAGTTGCATTTCAACAAGACGCCCCTCTTCTCCTAATTCATAAATTTGTCTTTGAACTTCTTCTACCATCTTCATTACCATTTCTGCTTTTTGAATGACTGTTATTACATTTTCAAGAGTAACTATATCATTAAATTCATATTCATTTAAGGTATTTATTTCCCTATCATAGACTTTTTTATATTTTTCAGCAGTTTGTAATGCCTGATTTGCTTTGTCTAGTACTCTTGAAGTATTCTCCATTACATACTTATAATTCCCTTTATATACTGTAATTACACTCCTTCTTTGAGAAATACTAATAACTAATTGTTTAGTCTGTTTTGCTGTTCTCTCCGCAGTTCTATGTCTTGTTCCTGTTTCTTTTGTTTCTATTAATGAATTGGGTATAAGTTGAGCATTAGCAAATAATATCTTTTTTAAGTCACTACTTATTATAATTGCACCATCCATTTTGGCCAATTCATATAATCTAGAAGGTGTATATTCTTCATCTATGTTAAATCCACCATCAACAATATCTAGAACTTCTTTGGAATCTCCAATAACTATTAAACCACCAGTTTTTGCTTTAAGAATGTTATTTAATCCTGCTCTTATTGGTGTACCTGGTGATATTAATTTTAACACTTCAATTATATCATCATCTTTACTCTCTCTCATTTTAAACCTGCACCTCTCATTGCCTCATTAATATTTTTAACACCTATTATATCTAAGTTGAATTTATCTTTTAAGTACCTTTTATTACTTTCAGGAATTATGCAAGTTTTAAAACCTAATTTTTCTACTTCTTTAAGTCTTTTTTCTATTAAGTTGACATTTCTTACTTCTCCAGTCAGACCAACCTCTCCAATAACTGCAAATTTATTTGAAATTGGGACATTCTTATAACTAGATGCAGTAGCAAGTATTATTCCCAAATCTGTTGCAGGTTCATTAATTTTTATTCCATTTACCACATTTAAATATACATCTTGATTTCCTAGATTTAAGCCTATTTTTTTTTCTAATACTGCAACTAAAAGAGTTAATCTATTATAATCTATTCCATTGGCAGTTCTTCTTGGAAAGCCAAAAATTGTTTGTGCAGTTAATGCCTGTAGTTCCACTAATATTGGTCTTGTTCCTTCTATGCTTGCAACTACAACAGAGCCAGATGGATTATTTTCTCTTTCAGAAATCATAACAGATGATGGATTTTCTATTTCTCTAAGCCCTAACCCTTCCATTTCAAACATACCAATTTCATTAGTGGAGCCAAATCTATTTTTTACTCCTCTTAATACTCTATAAGAAAAATATCTTTCTCCCTCTAAATATAAAACAACATCTACCATATGTTCTAAAACTCTTGGTCCAGCAATATTTCCGTCCTTGGTTACATGACCAATTATTATAGTTGTGATAGCTTGTGATTTACATATTTTCATAATTCTAGCTGTAATTTCTCTTACTTGGCTTACACTTCCTGGAGCAGATGTTATTTCATCTGAATAAATAGTTTGTACCGAATCTAATATAACAAGTTTTGGAGTTGTTGTATTTATTGCTTTTTCTATTATATCAATATCTGTTTCTCCCAAAAATAATAGGCTTTCTCTATTAACTTTTAACCTATCTGCCCTTAGTTTTATTTGTTCTGCTGATTCTTCTCCTGATATATAAAGTATTGTTCCATCTGTTTTTAATTTTTCACAAATCTGTAAAATTAACGTTGATTTTCCGATGCCTGGTTCACCACCTAATAATACCAATGAACCAATAACAATTCCTCCGCCTAATACCATATCTAATTCTTTAAACCCTGTGGACATTCTAACCTGCTCACTTCCAACTACTTTATTCAGTTGTGTTGGTGTAGCACTTTTCTTCTTTTCTCCTCCATTTGAAAATTTTGAGTCCTTTGATATCTTTTCCTCAAAAAAGCTATTCCATGCATTACATGTTGGACATTTTCCAAGCCATTTTGCTGATTCATATCCACATTCATTGCAAACAAAAACAGATTTTATTTTTGCCATTTACAAATTTCCTTTCTTATTTATAATTCATTCTGTTTTTCCATTTTCTTATTATATCATCGTGATTTTTATTTTGCAAGTATCTGTTAAGTAATTCGTGGCAAAATTTTTGACTATAAATTTTTGTGTTATACTATTATCCATAAGTGATTCAAGTCCTTTCGTATAATTTTT
>CAMUHU010000070.1 GCA_947088765.1 uncultured Clostridium sp.
TTTTTAGGGCTTATGTTTAAAAATTTTTGGGACATTTTCAAAAATCATTGACATATAAATACAAAATTGATATTTTTTTTATCAAATATTTATTAAATAAAACTATAATAATTTTCTGTATATATAATGGTAATATATATGCAGAAAAGGAGGAAAAAGAAGAAATTATCATTTTTTAATAAAGGTATTGACTAATAATACTAAATATGATACTATATATTTAATACAAAAGGCAAATATTTCTATTTAAAGGGGGAATACAATGCCAGATATAGATAAACTAATACAAAAAATGAAAAGACAACCGAATGGTATTAGATTTCAAGAATTAGCAAAAGTTCTTGAATATAATGGATACAGCATGAAGGCAAAGAAACGGAACATCACACAGAAATTTTATTAACAAAAGTGGAGATGTTATAACAATAAAGGAAGATAATCCATTAAAAGCAGTATATGTTAAAGATGTTTTAAAAAGAATAGGAGAATAAAAGCTTATCCTAGGAGTATAATATATTAAAATGAAAAAATTATAATTAGGGGGAACTTTTTATGAGAGATGTTCAAGAATATTTAAATTTGCCATATAACTATATAATTCAGCCAATTAATGATGAAAGTGGAGAATACTTTTATGCTCGTGTGTTAGAATTAGAAGGGTGTCAAAGTACAGGAGAAACATTTGAAGAAGCTTATAAAAACTTAAAAGATGCAATGAAGGGATGGATTGAGACTAAAATAGAAGATGGCTTTGATGTACCATTGCCAGTAGGATATGATGATTTTAGTGGTAAATTTGTAGTAAGAATACCAAAATCATTACATTATAAATTATCTTTAGAAGCAGAGCAAGAAGGCGTATCATTAAATCAATATGCGTTATATAAATTAAGTCATTAATATATTATATTGATTAAGGGAGCTATCATAAGATGGGCTCTTTTAGTTTATTATATAGAATAATAAATGCACTTGTAGAGGCGATTATTAATCGCCCGCCCTTCGAAGAATTTGCTTGAATATATGTTCTACTAATATAATAAAAAACATCACAAAGTACTAGGTTGTACTTTGTGATGTTTTGCTTTGCAGATAATATTTAAATTCTACATCAGTTATGATAATAGTTTCTAAATTTTTAGACATTATATTACCATAATCCTTTATAAAGTTCCTTTTTAAGGATTTCATAACTCCATTGTGAGTTACTATCAATATTCTTTCATTGTTTTGATACTTATAAAATAAACTTTCCACAAAATTGCAGACTCTTTTGTCTATGTCTTCAGGTGTTTCAGCTCCAAGTGGAGTATATTTACCAACTCTATATAAAGTTAATAAATTTGGGTCAACACTTGACTTGATTTTTCCTTCCCATTCGCCTAAAGATGCCTCAATAATTCTTTCATCTATAATGTAATTACTATTAGGTAAAATTACATTTAATGTTTGCTTGGTTCTTTTGAGTGGCGAGATGTAGATAAAATCAAAATCTTTTTCATTTAAAAGACTTATTGCATTTTTAAGTCCCTCAGATGTTACATCACAATCTGTTCTTCCGCAAAAGACTCCAGATTTATTTAGAATTGTTTCTGCATGCCGTATAAATGTTAAATTTATCATAAAAATCCTCCATTTAACTACAAAGGGGGAATACATAAATACAAGATCCCCCCTTGCAAACAATACTGTTTACATAACTATTAATACCATATTATTGCCAAATTCTAGTACCATCTTTAGATATTGATACTATTTGATGTGATTTGCCTACAATCTTACCAGGGCAGATATCAAGAACTTTAGATACATGTTCTTTTGCATCTGTAGAAGAGCAACGATTAATAGCATCTGTACCAATTTCAATGCTTCCTGACTTGAACTTCTTTTTACCGATTGTAATACTGTCAGAATCAAACACAACTTTAGGATTTGCTAAGGATAACCCAAATCCATGTGGTGAACCAACAAAAGTATCCCTATTAGGATTTACCAAATAAATTGGTTTGCCAGGGGAAGTCAAAAGAGTGTACATAGTAGGTTTCCAATGTGCACCAATACAAACAGTGTGATTATTAGGCATACCATAGTGTTGAATGCTTAAAATTTCTTTTTCCAAAAATTCGCTACTTAATACAGATTTTATAAAATACCGATTTCTTTCAGCATTAAACTGAACCAAATTTTTTGCAATATTATAAAATCGAATGGCTGAGTTTCCTGTGATATATCGTAGATATCTTGCAGAGTTGTCATCATATTCAATTTTAATATCTTTTTCATACCATACACCACTATTTGGATACAAAAAGTTCTTGAATTCATTTGCAGAAGCATGAACAATCATATAATATCCAGTGTCAAAACCATATTCGCCATTAGATTTAGCTAAACTTATGAAATGGTTTCCATTGGTATAGTTCCAGGTATAAGATAAATCGCTTTGAAGAACATTATTGACTCTAGAGAGAAAATCATCTATTGATATCTCTATTAGATATTCTAAATATGGCGGTACCACAAACATTGACTGTTGTGTCCACTGGAATAAAAGGTACATCTGAATCCCAAGTATAGTGGGCTCCAGTAAAGAAACCACCTCTCATCCGAGTAACATTATGAGCAATACCTAAATCAGGCATAGCTGTTATAGATGCTGTTTTTTTGCAACCAGAGAGTTTAGTTCCTACTTTTGCAAGTAAATTCTCTGTAATTTGTAAGTGGGAAAGAAGTTCCCGTTGAGTAGGGTCATTTAAAGTTAAATTTTTCATAGTCAAAATCCTCCTTATACATAAGAATAATAGTATTAGTGAGTTGAAGTTCAAGTCACATAGTTGCACTTTACATAACTATATTATAAAAAAATAAAATCCAAAAATCTACACAAAGAAAATATCAAAATTGATAAAAAAAACTATCAATTTTACATAAACAATAAATTGCTAAAGGTAAAAATGAATGTTATAATTAATATTGAGAGATAAAGTAGGTGAGTTAAATTATGAAGAACGAAGATTTATTAAAGGAAAAAAGAGCTAAGTTATTATCTGATTTGATAAATAAAATAAAATTATTAATAGAAAAAAATAAAGTAAATGGAGAGAACTCAAGTAAAATATTTATATATTCTAGACTAGCAGACTATACATATTATTCAGAGGTAAGTATTAGAAAATTTTTAACAGGTACAGTACCAAAAGATATAACAAGTTTTATAGAAGGTGTAATACAGTACTGCAAATTAGTTGGAGTTGATGAAGATTATATAGAAAATTTTACTAAAGAATATGTACAAGCTTCACATGCAGTAGTATTGGAGATAAATAGTTCAATAAAAACTACAAATAATTTAATTCCACAAGATTTAACAACAATAATAAGACCACAAAAACTGCTAGAATTTATTAATAAACTTTTAACACAGGAAATTAATATTGCATATATATATGGCTATAAATTAAGCGGAAAAACTAAATCAGTTATGGCATGTATGAGTGATTTAATAAACAAAAATATATATGATAATATATTATGGGTAGATATAAAACAAAATGAAAATCAGATAAAACAAATTATAAATATAATATCAAGTATTGCATTATTAGAAAAAAATAAATTAGATGAAGAATTAAAAAAGAGTATGTGTTTAGAATTTTTAAAAACAACTAAAACAATTTTAGTATTAGATTTTAATAATGAGATTATAGAGACACAAACAATAAATATATTAAAAGAGATAGCAAAACACACTAAAATAATTATAATATCTTCAAGACTATTTAAAAATTACGAAAATGAATTATCATTTTATTGTAATATATTTTGTACAAATGATTATATACAAAAAGATGAATTTGAACAAATGTTAAAATTGAATGAGCAAAAAACATCTATTGTAGAAAAAGAACCCGATATTGTTAATAAGCTATATAATCTAACAGGAGGATTTCCATTTGCAGCTATATATATATTGAAAAAAATAATAGAAGAAAATAAACTAGGAGTTTCTCTAGATGAAGCAATTAAAAGATATTCAAATTATAATTTAGAAGAATATGAAGAATTAGCAGAAAAGATAATTGCAGAGAGATGGGAAAACTTAAGTCAATTATCAAGAAAAATTATTATAATATGTGCAAAATTTAATTATTCAGTTTCAATAAAATTAATTGCAAGTATTTGCGGAATGGAAATAACAGATAATGAATGGAAAAAAGCATTAAAACAATGTTATGAAAATGATTTATTAAATCCTATAATTTTAAACAATGCACGTGTATATATGAATGATATGATAAAAACTTTAGTATTGCAATATGAGTCAAAAGAACAATTTGATAATAAAGTATTTTTAGAGAAAATAGCAAACTATTATGTGGATTTATCTACTTATATTGGAGAATGTTATAATGATTTGGATAAATTAAAATTATTAGACGAATTAGATGAATGGAATACAGTATTACAAGTATTAGAATACTTAAAACAGTCAGGAATGAACAAACAGTATGTAAAAATAGTAAGAGAACTAAAATATTATATATATGTACGTGGAATGTGGGAGATTGGGGAAAAATCACTTCATTTAACAAGAGTGAGCTTAGCATGTAAAATAAATGACATAGATGAAGAACTTGAAGGATTATGTGATTATATTAATATATGTTCAAAATCAAAAAATCATGAAGAAGCCGAAAAATATTTAGAAATTGCAAGCAAAATTGTAGAAGATAATGGAGACAAAATAAACAAAAGAATAATATGTTTATATAATCATGTAAAGGCATTATATTTATACAACTGTAAAAAAGAATATAAAATATGTTATGATATTTGGAAAGACAACAAGAAGAATTATTCACAATATGTAAGTACATATAGAAATTTAGTAAATGATTTATGGATAACAAGGTCTTATATAAAAATAGAAGAAGACTTTGAAAAAATATGTACAGAATTAGAAAATAAGATTATTGAAATGAAAAAAGAAAATTTTGTAAGAGCAGAATTAGACTATGAATTATTATTAATAGGAGTTTTAATCCAAAAAATAAAAGAAAACAAAGAACTAGATGATTTAATAAAAAGAATTGAAAATGAATTAGATAAATGCGAAAATCTATTTAATACTAAGAGTTATAAAGATATACGAAACGAAGCACAATACTTTAAATATAGAGCAATACTATATGCATATAAGAAAGAAGATAATTTAAAGAAAGAATATCTTGATAAAGCTATTGATGATTATAAATTAATGAACTGTCATAAAGATATTAAAAATTTGAAGAAAATAATTATAAATGAGTATAAGGAGGACTAATGAAAAAGATAATATTAAATATAGATGGTATGAGTTGTAGTGCTTGTTCAAATGGATTAGAGAAATACTTAAATAAACAAGAAGGAATAAGTAGTGCAAGTGTGAATTTAGTGATGGCAAATGCCTTAATTGAATTTGATGAGAATATTTTAAATCAAAAAAAGATAGAAAGCTTCGTAAAAGAAGCGGGATTTAAGAGTTTAGGAATATATAATAATGAAATAGAAAAGGATAGTAACAAAAGTGAAAAAGTAAAATTCATTATATTTGGAGGATTAGCAATTGTTTTATTATATATCTCGATGGGACATATGATGGGATTGCCAATAATAGATAAATTGAATATGCATAAAAATTCGATAGCTTATACTATAGTTTTATTTATTTTAACTACAGCATTTTTAATATATGGATTTGGCATAATAAAAAATGGTATAAAAAACTTACTCCACAGAATACCCAATATGGATACGTTAGTCATGATAGGAGTACTTAGTAGTTATTTCTATAGTATATATGGAATGATAATGATTATTAAAGGTCAAAATGATTATGTAGAAAATTTATACTTTGAGTCAGCTGCTATTGTTATATTTTTTATAAAATTAGGAAGATATATTGATGGAATAAGTAAAGATAAGACAAAAGATTCAATAAAGAAATTAGTTCAAATTACGCCTAATAGTGCGATTATAAAAGTTAATGGAGAAGAAAAAGAGGTTACAATTGATGAAATTAAAAAAGATGATATAGTAATTTCTCATGCTGGAGATAAAATTGCCGTAGATGGAGAAATTATAAGTGGAAAAGCACATTTAGATGAAACTTTTATAACAGGCGAAAGTAAACCTATTAGTAAAAGTGTAGGGAATAAAGTTATTGCAGGAAGTATTAATTATGATGGATACTTAGAATATAAAGCAGAACGAATAGGAAAGGAATCCACTATATCTGAAATTGTTAGATTAGTAATAGAAGCAACAAACACAAAAGCACCAATTGCAAAAATAGCAGACAAAGTAAGTGGTTATTTTGTACCAATAGTTATTATTCTGGCTATTTTAACCTTTGCAGTTTATTTAATCTCAGGATATAGTTTTAATGAAGCAATAAATACCTTTGTAACTATTTTAGTTGTAGCATGCCCATGTGCTCTTGGGTTAGCAACACCACTTGCGATAGTGGTAAGTGAGGGGATGTGTGCTAACAATGGAATATTAGTTAAGAAAAGTGAAATATTAGAAAATGCAGAAAAGATAGATACAATAGTGTTTGATAAAACTGGAACATTAACATATGGTAATCTAAAAATAGCAAATATCTTTAATTATAGTAATTTAGAAGATAATAAAATTTTAAAGATTGCAGGGAGTATAGAGGCAAAATCTACTCATCCAATAAGTAAAGCATTTGTAGATTATTTAAAAGAAAACAAAATAGAAACTTTGCAGGTAAAAGAATTTAAGAATATAAGTGGATATGGAATTGCGGGAGAAATAGATGGAGACGAAATAATTTTAGGAAATGCAAAAATATTAAATCAATTTGAAATAGAAAATAATCATTTACAAGATGAGAAGAAATTAGCCCAAAAAGGAAATAGTATTATATATGTAGTAAAGAACAAAACTATAATTTCAATTATTGGAGTAAATGATATTGTAAGAGAAAATGCAAAATCAGTTATAAAAAGGTTAAACATAAACAATATAGAAACTATAATGTTAACAGGCGATAACAAAGAAACAGCAAACATTGTTGCTAAAAGTATAGGAATATCTAATATAATTTCGAATGTTTTACCATCAGAAAAAGCTGAAACTATAAAAAAATTGAAAGAAGATAATAAAAAGGTAATGATGTGTGGAGATGGAATAAATGATAGTCCAGCGTTAGCAAATGCTGATATCGGTGTAAGTGTTAATAGTGGAACAGATATAGCAATGGACTCATCTGATGTTATATTAATGAAAGATGATTTAAATAAGATTTTAGATTTAATTAACATTAGTAAAAAAACAATAAGAAATATCAAACAAAATTTATTTTGGGCATTTTTCTATAATAGTTTAATGATACCGATTTCTATGGGACTGTTAAAGCCTATTGGAATATCTATAAATCCAATGATAGCTGGATTTACTATGATACTTAGTAGTTTTACAGTAATATTAAATGCTTTAAGATTAAAATATATAAAAGTGGAAAGGTGAATGTTATGTTTGGAGAAAAAATAATTAAGATAATTTTTATAGATGGTATGCACTGTATGCATTGTGCAAAAAAAGTAGAAGAAGCATTAAAAGAAATAAAACAAGTAAAATCAGTAAAGGTAATACTTGAAGAAAAAAAGGTAGAAATTATATTAAAAGAAAAAATTGATAATGAAGTTTTAAAGGAAACAATCGAAAATTTGGGATATAATGTAGTAGAGATTAAAAATTAGGAAACAAAAGTTGAAAGAAGTATAGGATTTCATGCTTCTTTCAATTGTCTTACTACCACTATGAAAATAAAATAAAAAAGTACTTGTGTAAGTATGTCAATGATGTGAAACAAACTTTTATAAAAAATTTGTAGTATTATT
>CAMUHU010000071.1 GCA_947088765.1 uncultured Clostridium sp.
TCTCCTTTTTTCTTTTTTCCATTTAAAGATGTTCTTATCTTGATTGATGTATCTCGGCAGTATTCATCATTTATTAAGTTTTTAAATGGCACTAATATTGTATTTGTACTTGATGGATTTTTAAAGCTATCTACAAAATCGTTAATGGCAATAAATCTTATATTAAATAATGGGAAAATTTGCTCTATATAGTTTCCAACTTCTATATAATTTCTTCCAAGTCTTGATAAATCTTTTACAATCACACAATTAATATTTCCATTTCTCATATCTTCTAGTAATCTTTGAAATGAGGGTCTATTAAAATCTGTTCCTGTAAATCCATCATCTATATAAGTATCATAAACTATCAAATCATCATGTTCTTCTATGAATTCGTTTAATAGCGTTTTCTGGCTTGTTACACTATTACTTTCTTGTTTCTCTTTTCCGATTGTCTTCGTCTTCTTGTGAAAGCCTTATATATAATGCAACAGACCATATTTTATTCTTTATTGTATTATTTTCATTAGAAGAATACTTTGATTTTCTCGCCACTTTTTATTTTAACTCCTCTCCTTTAAATTTTAAAACAAATCAAAAATGAGTAGTACTACGAAATTCTACTTTCCTATCTTTCCTTTTAAAATGTTTACCATACATTTATTAAATGTTTTGTTTGTATTCGAATATTCCATTTCTATAGCCACCTCTCCAACTTTTATTTGATATGGATTCTTTGTATTTAATAAGTAATCTATAATTTTACTTTTTTCTTTCAAAACCTATATACCTTTCCTTTTTCATTTGTTAAAGTTTATTAACTTTGGTTATCTTTTATTACTAATTTGTCCTTATACTAGATAAGTTCCAAATTACTATTCAAAATGTAACTTTTTTTAATTTTTTAAATCTCTCTACTAGGTATATGTCAGCATTTTATAAAAAGTCGGAAAATTTTATAAAATTTCTTAAACTTTTTTAATAATGTATCTGCCATTTGAAAGTTCGAAAGGCATAATTTTTGGGAAAATTGCATAAAAAATAACTAGAAATTAGCGTTTTACTAATCTCTAGTTTTATACTTTAAAATATAGGTATCTCTATTTTACATTATATCCTCTAATCTTTAAAAATTCATTTATATCATTCATAAGCCATTTATCTCCTTGTGTATGTAACATATCGTATCCATCATGTAAATATTTAAGTACTCCATATTTTTCAAATAATTCATACACTACTTTTCCTGTAAGTTTATTTTCTTCTTTGAAAACTTCTATACAAAATACAATAAAATCATTTATTTTCTTTTCCATACTATCCTCCATAAACAGTATATCTGCCTGTTTCTTTTTCTTCTAAAAACATTTTAAATAAATCATAATTACTATAATACCACATTTTTGTTTCTTCTTTTTCTAATGCTTTATATAGTTTAGAATGATATAATAAATTCATTGCCTCTGCATAACTAATATTAAAATAATTTTTTATACTATCACATAATGTTTGTACTATTGTAAACATCATACAAGTAAATTTTCCTTCACTCATCTTCATCACCTACTTCAATAGTTTCTATATATTTTATACATTCTAACGATTTTAATGTATGAAATGAAATTTGATTAGATAATAAATATGTTTTAAGTCTTTTTATAGTTTCCTCTATATCATATATTCCATTTTCATAACTTACTAATACTTGATACAAATTATCATCTGCTACTGGTCCTATTACAATATCATATTGATGTACAAGTTCATCACTTTGTCTATTTTTAAATACAAATTTTAACCATTGCTCTGTTGCTTCTTTAAAATTTAATATATTAAGATTTTCATTTTCTGTATATTCATAAATATTAATATATCTTTTTATGTTTTCGTCTTTCTTTTCTTCTTGTATTCTTCCTTTTTTTATTTTTGTCCATCTTTTTGCTTGCTCAATATCTGTTGTTGTATAAAAACCTTTTCCAAAATCTGTTCTATAATTTAATATTTCTAAACTTGGCTTTTCTACAATAACTGTGCTACCATGATATATTTTCAAATTTATCATCTCACTTTCTTTACTTTATAATAAATCATCTTATAATCTCTATATTTTATTTATCTATTTTAGATACTATCATATTTTTATATGTTTTACAATAATAACTAAGATAAAAATTATGCTGAATAGAAACGAAGTATAAGTAGGATATATCTACCATACTTATTGTAAGTTTTGAATTAGTTAAGTTTTTTATTTTCCCACTTCAAACTTCTATTATGTTTCTTCTGTGCCTTCCAATGTTTCTAAAAATATAGGTGTTTCCCAATTTATATCATCTATATTTATATCAAAAATGCCTTTGTCATCCGTTTGTTGCAATAATAATCTTACAAGATATTCTACGTCTTCTATATTTAACTTTCCTAAAGAAATATTTTCTGCTTCATCCTTGCCATAATTTCCCCATTTATATCCACTAACAGTTCCATCTTTAAAAATTGCAATACTTATATATCCCATTCTGTTTTTATCATTAAAACAAACTGTAAACCAACTTGTCTTACCATTCATATCCCAGTCAAACCACGTTCCATTTCTGCCATTATAGTATACTATTTCACCGTTATTATATAACTGTGTCATTAAAACTTTGTTATCTTTTATATCTTCTTGAATGATATTGTTAATACCATCTTGTATAAATTTTTTAAGTTTTAATCCTTTGCCACTAATATATTGTCTTTTTAATTCTAATCCTAGTTCTAATGGCAATATTTTTTCAATTTCTTTGTCCTTTTTTATGATTTCTTCAATTTCAATAAGTCTTATTTCTGAATCGGCATGGTTATGATCTTCACATAGAAATTGATATCTTCCACCTTCTGCCTCTCTTTTGATATATAAAATTGGTCTATCATTTTCTAATATATGACTACATGTCATACACATTTCACTAGGACTATATTTCCTATTGTTATTGCTTTTTTCTCTCTTTTTAAATAAATTAAACAACTTAAACATCCCCTTTTAATAAATTTATTCTTGAATAAAAATTCTAACTACTCTATAATTATTGAGATGATTATATCACAAGTATTTCTAATAATTCAAACAAAAGAGAAAGCAACTTTTAAATTACCTTCTCCTAATTTGATAGTTTATATCATTATTGATTTTTTGGTAGTTTTAGTGTGTGTTGTTAAAATTACCCACGCACCTCCTTGTATTATGCCCTAATTGTCGCTGTCTTTACTTTAAAAAATAAATTCAACTCAATTCGTTAAATTTCAATAGTTTTATAAGATTATAACAAACTTTTAATCTGTTTTTTTCTAATACATTTATGCTTTTTATTGCTCTCTGTTTATTGCAGTTTTTGTTTTATAAATTAAAAGTAATTTGTATTTTATTTTTAGAGTAAACTTCTATTTTGCTTATAATTTCCTTTAGAAAATTGTTGGTCATAAATTTTCCTTCTTTAAATTCTTGTATAATTTCTTTGACTTTTTTTTCATCTAATGTATTGTCATTTCCTTCTTTCAGTTCGTCAATTAGATTTTCATATTTTTTTATTTCTTCTTTTAATTTTTGATATTCTCTTTTGTATTCTTCTATTGTTATATATTGTCCACATTTCTTCTTATATAAAATGCTTTTCTTTCTTTCTTGCTTTTCAATTTCTGCTTGATATTCCTTAAGTTTCTGCATATTTTCATCATTTTCCTTATAATAGTCAATCAATCTATTTGTTGTTTTATCAACTTCAATTAGGCTTAATCTTTTTATAATTTCATTTTTTATAATTTCGTTTAAGTCTTTTTCTCTAATATAAGTTTTGTTTTTACATCCAGTTTTATATAATAAGCTACAATTAAATCCTGCTCCATCGTATAAATATCTTTGCTTATCATACGACTTATAAATTTTATATTGTAATTTTCTTTTGCAATGTCCACAATATAGCAAATCTTTTAATAAAAATTGATATTTTATTCGTGTCTTATTTCTTTTTCCTGCTTTTATTTCTTGTACTTTATCATATTTTACCTTTTCAATTATTGGTTTATGTGTATTTTCTTTTATGATCCACGTATCTCTATTTGTGTTTTCTTTACAAGTTTTTTTTATGTAGTTAGTTTCATACTTATTCATTATTGTATTGCCAATATAAAATGGATTACTTAAAATATCACATATTTGCTCTCCTCTCCATTTTTTACTTGCATTTTTCAAATTCATATATCTACTGGGTGTTTTTATTTTGTTAATATTAAAATATTCTGCTATTTGACTACTTGTTTTGCCCTCTATATACATATCATAAATCTTTCTTATATTGTCTGCTACATCTTCATCTATTATTACTTTATGCTTATCATTTTCTTGCTTTTTATAGCCATATGGAGCATAGTTTTCAACAAATTGTCCTGCTTCTTTCATAGCATTTTTATTTGCTCTAACCTTTTTTGATATATCTGTAACATAGTATTGATTAGCAATTCCCCTTAGCATTATACTGTCATCTATTTCATATCTTTCCCCACTATCTATATTTTCTGTTACAGATATAAACCTTATATCGTTATCTGGGAAAAATATTTCTGTGTACCAACCTGTTTTATTTTTATTACGAGTTAATCTACTTATATCTTTTACAATTACCATATTTATAGTGCCTCTTGATATATCTATCATCATTTCATTAAGTGCTGGTCTTGAATCTAGTATTCCAGAATAACCATTGTCTACATATTCCTTAATTACCTTATAACCATTTTTAGTAGCATATTTATTGGTTATTTCCCTTTGAGCCTCTATGCTATTATTTTCTTCATTGTGTTCCCTTGATAATCGTAAATATATTCCTGCTTTATATTCTTTCAAATTAAGCCACCATACTAAAAATATCATATCTATAATTTATATATATTTGATTGTCTTTATCAATTTGAATATCATAAATTATTTCAGATAGAATATCTTTGTCTAATTCCTTCATATTTAAAATATTAGTTACTAACTCGTTTACTTTATCTTCTGTAATAACAGGTCTATTCTTTTCTTCTTTTGTTAAAATTTCCAATTCTTGTTTTACTCTATTTTTTTCATTAGATTTTTCTCTGTAATATTTTTTATAATCATCTTCATCAAGTAAATCTTGTTTATAATCTAAATACAGTGTTTTTATTTCATCTTCAATTCTTTCTAAGTCTTTATTTAAAATTTCTTTACTGCTATTTCTACTATTTGCTATTTTTTCATCATTTTGCCTTAAAATTAAGTTTTTTATTTTCGTTTCATCAAGTAATTGTTTAATTGTTGCTTGCAAGTTTTGGTGAATTATTTGATTAAGTGTTTCTTCGTCTAGTCCTTTACTTCCTTTTATACATTTTTTTCCTCTATACCTTTTCAGTCCGTTTAAGCAACATATCTTTTTTGATTTTAATTCCTCTGGATGATTTCTTTTATATTCAACCTTTAATGTCATTTTTGCTCCACATTCTTTGCATTTTACCATTCCGTTTAGTCCCCATTCATGTTTTTTTCTTTTTATTGTTCTATTCATATTTCTTTTTCTTTGAACTTTATCGAATAATTCTTCTGTAATTATTGCTTCATGTGTGTTATAAGCTATTTTCCATTCTTCTGGTGGAATATATTTTACTTTTTTAGATTTGTAACTCAAATTAATTCTTTTTCCATATTCCATATGCCCTAAATATACTTTACAGATTATCATTCTTCTTATCGTTTCTTCTCTCCATATGTATCTAATTTCTCCATTGTTAGCATTATTATTTGGACTTGGTATATTATCCTCATTTAACCCTTTTACAATTTCTGATGGAGTTTTTCCTGTACTATATTCTTCAAATATTCTTTTGACTACTTTTGCTTGACTTTCATTTATTATTAATTTGTGCTTATCTTCTTTTGACTTTTCATAGCCATATGGAGCAATTGCACCTAAAAACATTCCTTTTTCTTTTCTTGCCCATACACTAGATTTTATTTTTCTGGAAATATCTTTACTATACCAATCATTTATAAGTGTTTTAAATTGTATCATATCATTATTAGCATTCTTTATTCCTGTATCTACATTATCTAAAACTGATATATACCTTATATCTCTCTCCAGAAAGTATAACTCTATATAATAATTCGCCTCAAAGCTATTTCTTGAAAGTCTTGATAAATCTTTTGTAATA
The DNA here is from genome assembly GCA_947088765.1 of uncultured Clostridium sp. Lineage (GTDB taxonomy): Bacteria > Bacillota > Clostridia > TANB77 > CAG-508 > CAKPSH01. Next base: position 6,193 of record CAMUHU010000071.1, read on the forward strand.
ATACAATTTATATTTCCTTTTTCTATATCTTGTATCATTCTCTGAAAGTTTGGTCTATTGGTATTAAGTCCTGTATAACCATCATCTATATAATAGTCTACTATTGAAAACTCTGTACCTAATTCCTCTACCTTTCTTTCGATTATATTTTTTTGACTTACTATACTATCACTTACATCTTTATCACCATCTTCCTGTGATAATCTCAAATACCCTGCAACTTTATATTTTTTATACATATCTTAACACCTCTCTTATGAGGTATATATATTTGATATAAGCATTTTATAAGTATTAGTATTTAATTACAAATGTGCAAATTTTAACTTATTTGTGAAATTGCATATTTGCATATAATATCATATAATTTATTTGTATCTTCCACATCTTCAACACATCTTGCTATTACTGTATATTTTTTATTATCTATTTCATAAGTTGTTACATTTTGTTGTTTTTCATCAACTTGTACCATATATACCCCTCCTAAATTCTCTTAAAAAATATTAGTCTTAGATTGGATTTATGATTAATTTTTTAAATTTGGAAAAAAATTTTCTAAAATTAATTTTGCTTCTTTCATTGTCCTTCTAGGATGGTGTGAATGTAGTTCTGTCAAAAATTCTTTAATTATTTTTTCATCTGTTATGATTTTTTCTCTATTTATAAGTACATAAAAAATGCAAACTGCATATGCAACAAAATCATTTCCAGATAATATCCAACTAAAATCAATTATCTTTGATATATCAATATCAATACCTTTAATATTTGTAGTATTAATATTCTCTTGTGCAACTTCTAGTATATTTTTTAATATATCTCCTAGTTCATTTTGCTTTTTATTTTGTTTATATCTCCTATAACCTAAAATGTAATAAGCTACTGTTTCCTCCATAGTATATTCTTTATTTTTTATATTCTTTTTCATCAAAATTTCCTCCTAACATAAAAATAAGCCCTATCTGGACTTATAGTTTTTTTATATATTAATAGCTATTCTTATAGCTCTATCTACTGCATTTATATATTTTGTGGGTAGTATGTCTATGCGTCTTATTAGCCTTCTTTTATCTATTACTTTGATTTGCTCTGCCATTATTGTTGCTTTATATTTCATTTTTCCAAATGGTTTTATCCTTATATGTGTAGGAACACTATATCTATTTTCTATTCTTCTAGTTATCGGAATAACTATTATTGTTGGACTATGTTTGTTTCCTAAATCATTTTGAATAATTAAAACTGGTCTTATTCCTCTTTCTTCACTTCCGACTGTTCTTCCTAGATTTGCTAAATATATTTCATTTCTTCTTATTTTTTCTAACATAATTTTCTCCTATTCTGTTTCATCTCTATATGTTAAGAACTCTGAGAAAAAGTTTGAAGTAAATTAAATATTACATTTTTATATTCCCAGAGTTCCTATTTTTACTTTTTATCTATTTTCGCAATTCATTAGACAGATGTTTAGCATACATCTTCATAGGTAGTATTCGGCATACCCCTGTCCGTTTCCAACAGACTTGTACTCAATGCGTGGGACGCTTTTAACGCTCGTGCTATGACTATACAAAAGTTTCTTTCCTTTTACACTCATCTTCGCCTTATTAGTTGCAAGCTAATATTTAAGTAATA
>CAMUHU010000072.1 GCA_947088765.1 uncultured Clostridium sp.
TTATCTGGTTCAGGTAATAAATCAATAGTTTTTCCAATTTCTAATTTAGAAAAATCAATATCACGATATTGTACACCTTTAATAGTTACATCAGAATAATTCCACTTTAGTTTGTAATTGTTTATAATATTTTCAAAGTGAATATTTTTCTTTTCATATATTTTATCGCTTGCTTCAATAGGATTATTAATATCTTCGTCTAATGCTGAATTTGATTGTTTATTTTTAATAGTAGATTGAGTAATGTTTTGTGAGTTATATAGTTTAGTACCCAATTTAACGCAATCATAAATCCAACCAATAAAGAAAAGACCAGCTGTAAATATATATAGAATGCCAATGCCTATTTTCTTTTCATAAAATTTATGAACACCTAGATATCCTAAAAATAAACATAAAATAAAATCAATTTTCTTATTCATATATTCCTCCTATTTAAAAGCACTATTATTTTCTATTTTTATAACTTCGCCTAAAATTTCTAAATCTTCAAAAATAAAATCATATTGAGTAGGAAAATTCCACATATTCATTGCTTGCAACTCAACTTTATCATCATCGGATTTTATTATTTTACGAATAATTGGATTTCCATTTTTAATTTTCAAGAGATAAGTTTTTCCATTAGAAAATTCAGTATATTTTTTTATTATTGCAATATCTCCAACATCAAGAAGAGGAGCCATAGAACTATCTGAAGCATATATTGCAAAAAAGTTATTTGGATCATCTTCAGCAATATCTGTTCTATATGAATAAGGTATTTTTTGTATAATTTCATTAGTAGAAAGATTTATAACATCAATTTCTGCTATTTTAGTCTTTCCATAATTTTTATCCATAGGAACGTTATATCCCATAAGCCAAACTTCATTAGTATCTAATGCTTCAGCAAGTATAGATAGTTTGTCTTGTCTAGCAAAAGCTTTTCCTTTTAAATATTTATTTATTAAACCACTACTTAATTTAGTTTTTTCACATAATTCTACTTGTTTCATATTTCGTATTTTCAATATTTCTTTCAATCTATTAGCAAAAGTATCTTCCAATGTATACACCTCCTACGCCAATATTATAACGAAAAACTTAATAAAAGTCAATAAAACCTAAACAAAAATAAAAAAAACTGAATAAAATTCAAAAAAAGTATTGACAAAATAAAATCATTAATATATCATAATGAAAACTGAATAAAATTCAGTAAAAGAAAGGAGGAAGTAAAATGCTAGATTTTTCAAAATTACGTGGAAGAATTAAAGAAAAGAATTATTCTGAAAAAGAATTTGCGAATCTAATAGGAATGGCAGCACCAACTTTTAGTGGAAAATTAAAAGGAATAACTTTTTTCAATACAGAAGAAATCAAAAAAGCTGTAAAAGTATTAGATATACAAAAGGAAGATATTTATAGTTATTTTTTTGAAGAAAAAACTGAATAAAATTCAGTAAAAGGAGCAAATCTATGAAAAAAATTAAAAAATGCGGAACGTCACACAAAATTCAAGGAGGTAGAAAATGAAAGAATTAAAAGATGATGTATTTTATACACCAGCAGAATTTGCAGAACTACGAGGATGTAATGTAGATACAGCAAGAACAATATTTAATATAGTAGATTTTCCAAGTGAAGATTATGGAAAAGAAAAAGTTGCACTAGGGTGGGCAATAAGAAATTGGTACAGCAGAAAAAGAACCAAAGGAGGAGCAAAATGAAAATAAAAGTAAATAAGAAAAAATTAATAGTAAGAATTTTAGAATTATTAGTAATTATAGCAACAATGATATTAACACCAATGGCAATAAAATATGCAACTGCAGTAAGAGGCTACGAAGCGGTGGGTGGAGAATATTTATTACCAATATTTGCTTTAGTTATTATTCTTATTATAGAAACAATTTATGAAGAAAGCGAAGAAAGAAGAAAACAACAATGCAGAGGAGGAAAACATGAAAAGATTAAATAATTATGAAGTCGCATTTAGAACTAGTTCATGTGGAGTAACATACAAAAACATTAAAGCAAAGGATGAAGAAGATGCAATTGAAAGATTAAAAAATAAAAACTATCGCACAGATATTATATTAAAAATAAGAAAAGTGGAGGAAAGTTAAAATGGAATTAAAAAATAGTATTTTAGAAAAAATAACAAACTTATATGGTTTATTAAGTAAAATTGATAAATATTGGACAAAAGCAGAAATTACAAAGTCAATAAAAGCGTATAACTCGATGGAATTAGATGTAAGAGTATATACATTTTTAGAAGAGGATGGAGAAGATGAAAAAAGGCTTGCATACATAGTAAAGGAGAATATAGATTTAATGAAATCAACTGCAGAGCAGGATTTGGATTACTTATTAGAGGATATAGGAAAATTAGTTGTTTCCAAAGAAAAGGAGGATGCAGAATGCCAAATAAACTAGATAAATGCTATTACTGGCACATTTATACATTAGCAATAATGAAAAATAAAATGAAAATGTTAAGGAGGAAAAGAAATGCTACAGCTTAAAAAAACAGAACATAGTTATTATTGCGAATGCTGGGAAACAAAAAGAACATCAGAACATGAGAGTTGGAAAGAATTTAAGAAATCGGAAGGATTGGACTATGACTTTGATTATAATCTACTATTTAGATTTGACATAGATTTTAATGATGATCCAGAAAGCAAACGCTATGGTACATACACATTAAAATTACACCATGCACTACAAAGACATGGATATGAACAATGGCACGCTGTTATATATAACATAAAAGAAGAGAATATGCCAGAAATTGAACAACATCTAAAAAATGCAAAGCAACATTTACTTGAAATGTGGAAAGAATTGGAGGATTAAATAATGGAGAAATGTAGTATCTGTGGAAAACAATATGAAGGCTATGGAAATAATGCACAACCTGTAAATAATGGCAGATGTTGTGATGAATGCAATAGAACAGTAGTAATTCCAAGAAGGATAACAGAAAGTGTGATGTTAAAGGAGGAACAAATACATGGGTAAACATTCAAATAATGACATAGAGCTAGATAACAAATATGGAAAGATAATCTCTAGGCAAGGAGTAAGATTAGTTTATTTAGAAGATCGTGTTAAAGAATTAGAAAATCAGTTAATACAAGAAAGAGTAGATCGTATAGATGATTTACAAGCAATAAGATATATAGCAGAATCTAACATGAATAATAATCAACAGAACATATTAAAAGCAATTGCAGGAATTACTGCAGAAACATTAGAGCAAATAACTGGAGGAATTATACAAAATAAAAAAGAGAAGAATTTGCATACCGACCAAGATACATAAACTCTACTCTTTAGAGTATTTAAGAAATACCCATATATTTATTTTATCAAATATATGTTTTATTGTCAAGAATCTACAAAGGAAGGAGGAATATAAAAAGCATGGCAAATAAAGACGCTTATTATTTTAGTCATGATTCTAATGCCTTAACGGATCCAAAAATATTATCTATGCGTTGTGATTATGGACTAGAGCGGATATGGTTTATACTGGGCAATTTTAGAAATGTTAAGAAATGAATCAACCTATAAATTAGCATTAGACAAAACTACATATAGAGCTATAAAGATGCAAACAGGTACAAGCATAGATGTAGAAAAATTTATAGATGATTGTGTCAACGAATATAGAGATAGTGGAAGAGGAAATGGTTTATTTACTTCCAAGGATGGAATGTTCTGGTCTGAAAGTTTTCTAAGAAGAATGCAAAAATATGAAAACTTAAAAGATAAAAGAAGGCAGGCAGCGAATGCTAGGTGGGGCAAAGAAACTGAAAAAGAAAAAGATACAAAAAAATGCAAATGTATAAAAGGTTTATGCAAAAATAATGCAAATGCAAAGCAAAAGAAATACAAGAGCAATGCAAAACTCAAAAAACTATATGCAAAAAGATGCAAATTAAATCAAATCAAATTAAATGAAATTAAATTAAATAAGATGAAATCTATCTATCCTTCTGATCACAAACCAGTCGAAATAGAAGAAACGAAAATGGATGAGATGGAGGAGATGGAATTCGAAAGAATTATAAGAAATTGTGAACTACACGTATTGGATCCTAGTCTAAACTTAGAAATAACAGAAATATTAAGGGAGATGTATTTAAATTCTAAAACTAGGAAAAAAACACTAGAACTTAATTCTAAAAAGATAATGTATGCACTAAAACAATTTGCAATAGCCAATACCAAGTCGAGAATACAGAAACCGAAGGCATATTTCAAAAAGTGCATTATAACAGCAACAGAACAAACGGAACTAAGTACACAATATGATGTAGACACAATTTATAGGATCGAAAACGAGGTAGGATATGAATAATTTTTATGAATTATCAAGTAGAATAGAAATTCCAATATATACGAAAATGAAACCAACACCAGATGGAGGTAATGTAGTCAATTACAAAAAGGAAAAGCTATACAAATATTACAAATGTGACTATTGTGGAGCTGAAATAATAATTACAAAAAAGAGACAAGAAATGACTGGTGGAATTGCAACAATACCGCATACAGTTACAAAAAGAGGAGAATTAAAGTTAGCATTATGCAATAAGTGTTTAAGACCATTATTAAAAGAATTTGAAGAGGTGTAACAATGCAAATTGATAACATAGATGAAATAGAGAAATTCGTAGAAGAAATGAATTATTTTTTCACGAATATTGAAAGAACAAATTCAGATCTAAAAAACGAACTAAGAACGAAGGAATTAGAACAAGATGATTTATTACATGAGATTGAATTAAGTAATTTGAATGCTTTTGAATTAACTAAAGTTGCTGGTAGATTAAAGAAAACAAGACAGCAACGTAGGGAGATTAAGGACAAGCTGGACTTTATATCAACGATTAAAGGCTTTTCTGACAAATATAACAACAAGCTAATTACAGGAGATTTAATAAATCTACTAAAGAATATAAGGAAACTAAGGGAAAACTGGAATACAAGAATATATAAAACAAGAGTATTAGAAGATTTGAAAGTAAGCAAAATGAAAGAAAAAGTAGAAGAGGAGAAGCAAAATGATAATAGTGAGTCAGAACAAAACTGAATTTATAAATTTTGATAATGTAATGAATATAGAAATGACGAATTGCGAAGAAGATGGATACTTAATAGCTGCAGGATTTATAGTAGGAAGAGATGACAATTATAGAGAATTAGGGTATTACAAAACAGAAGCAAGAGCAAAAGAAATAATAAAAGAAATTTGGACTGCTTATAGTAATTTTAATTATTTCAAGAATGCAACAACAGATGGAAAAAATTATGTAATTAATCTTCTAAAACATAAATATGAACAATTTGACATATACGAAATGCCAAAAGAATAGGAGGAAAAATGTTAATAATAGATCAAAGTAAAAGTAATATTGTAAATCTTGATAGGACAATCAACATAGGAATTGAAGAAAAGAGTACATTAACAGATGAAACTGAAATATCAGCTCAAACCGATGGTTATACTGTTATTTTAGGTAAATATGAAACAGAAACAAGAGCAAGAGAAATACTAATAGAAATTGCAAGAGAATTTAAAAGAGTTCTAAGAACAGAAAACAGAGGTACAGGACAACAAAGATTTTACGATGTACCAAAAGTATATTATATGCCAGAAAAGTAGAGGTGATAGAAATGATGATATTAAGTCAAAACAAACAAACAATTGCTAGTACAGATAATTTAAATTATATACAAGTAGAGGAAAGAGAAAAAAATTATAATGACTTTGTATATGAAATAAAGGCATATTACAGCAATGATAAAACTCTACTAGGAAAATATAAAACTGCAGAACGTGCGAATGAGATTTTACAAGATATGTACAATCAACTTATGACACAAAACTTTAGCTTTACATATAAAATGCCAAAAGAATAGGGGGAGAAAAATGGTATATGAATTTGAAATGATAGGTGACATAGTAGGAAAGGCAAGACCTAGAATGAACACTCGAACAGGAAGAGCATATACACCAACAAATACAAAACTTTATGAATATTCTTTAAGACAATGGTTCATAAGAGAATATCCTAATTTTATACCAATTGAAACAAGGGTAAAAGTAACGATCATAGCTTACTTTGGAATTCCTAAAAGCACAAGTAAAAAGAAAGAAGCGGAGATGCTGCAGGAGAATATAAGTCCAACTAAAAAACCTGATGCAGATAACATCATAAAAATTGTGCTAGATGCAATGAATAAGTTTGCATTCAATGATGACACACAGGTTACGAAATTAGAGATTGAAAAGAAATATGATAAAGCACCAAGAATCTACATAAGAATTGAAGAATATTAGAAATGAAGGGAGAAAGCAATGCCGAAAGAAATAGAATTGAAAGATATAGTAAAAATGCAAAACCTATATATAGAGATATTCTATGAAGAAGATGAAGATTGTCCAGATAGAAGAATTATTACACAAAAGGAGAAAGCAGTACAAAAGATATTGGATAAGATAACAAACAATAGAGGTGAACAATTAGGTATTTGAGGAGCAATACAAAGAGAAAGTTGGAATATGCAAGATAAAACTTTCAAGCCAATTTGTGATAAAGTACGAGAATTAGGTTATACAGTAATACAAAAGGAGAAAAGCAATGTCTAATGTTTATGATATGGATGGAAAAAAGAAAGTAATAATTACAGAAGATCCACCAATTAATATCACATATAAGGAAATTATGAAAATAGTTATAGAAAATGCAACAGAAGAGGGATGCCATAAAATATTTTGTAATGGTGGAGTTGATATGTGTCCATCAGATGTATTTGGAACAGAAAAGATAGACAAGAAACAGGAAGAGGATATTTGCAATTATGAAAGTATAGGATGCACAAAGTGTTGGACTAACGCAGTAGAAAAAATAAGAAAGGAGAAATCAAATGGCAAATGGTAATATAACAATTTCACAAGAATATAGACCATGCATAGTGAAAGAAAAAAGAGCGTTATTTCATGGTTGGGTACATATCAAAAACTTATTAGGACAGGAATTTGAAGTAGGAATAGTAGAATATGAAGATGGACAAGTAGAAGAAGTAACGCCAAACAATATAAAATTTTGCGATGATAAATTAAAAGAATATACTTTCGAGGAGAAATAAATTATGAAGAGATTTTTATTTATGATTTTTGTTATCCTAATGACACCTATATATGTAATATTGTGTATTTTAGGAAAAATTATAGAACTTCTGACAGATATTACAGAGCCTATTGCAGATGGAATGTACGAATTTGTTGAAAATATGACAGAATTTTGGAAAAAAGTTATGAAAGGAAGAAATGAAAATGAAAAATAAATTAGTAGATCTTAATAATCACTTATTTGAAGAATTAGAAAGATTAAACGATGAAAGTCTAAAAGGCGAAGCATTGCAAGAAGAAAGGGAAAGAGCAAAGTCAATGGCTAATATAGCACAAACAATTATAAACAATGGAGAATTAGCATTAAAAGCAGTAAAACACTATGATGAATATGGAAAGAAAGAAGATATACCAGATATATTGCAAATAGGTGATGGCAAATGAGACATATATATTCTGATGAAGAGCATCAGTTCATAATTGACAATGTAAAAGGAATAACACTCAAAGAACTAACAAAACGATTTAATGAAAAATTTAATTTAAATGTTACTGAAAATGCTATTGCTAATCGAAAGAATATATTAGACTTAAGAAGCGGAATAGTAGGAGGACAATTCCAAAAAGGACATATTCCAGCTAAT
>CAMUHU010000073.1 GCA_947088765.1 uncultured Clostridium sp.
TATGAATTAGAAAATATTTTAAATAAAATATTGCTAAGTTTTAATAACAATGATGAAGATAATATACTTAATAATATTACTAACACCATATATGATAATTTAAGTTTATTTTCAGAATTAAGTACACAAATGTTCAAAAATACATTAATTCATATAAATTATAATAAATTTGAGTTTAATGAATTTATAAATGATTTTATTTCTAACATTGCTCCACCAATATATGGTCATTGTGAGATATATCAACCAGAACTTGAAAACTATTATAAATATTCTTCTTCTAGCAACCAAAAGGAAAATTTGGACTACATTAAAAATAATATTAATAGTTCTTCTAATAATGATTTAATAAATTTTATAAAAAAAGAACTGATAAAAGATGAGTAATTATAAAAATTGGCAAGATATAAAAAAGGAAATAGAAGCTGATTTCGTAGAAGAAGATTTTATGGAAATAGAATTTGAAAAACAGATAATAAAAATACTATTAAATATATAAAAAAATTATTTATAATATTAGTTAATTGAATATATTTAGATAATATCATAAATAGAATAATATTAATTTTATTTGTAATAATAATAAAAATATATTGATTTTTAATAGCATTTAAGTTATAATAATAATATAGTATATAAGGAGTAATCAAATGTTTAATATCGAATTATATGAAGATATAAATGGAAAAAGTGAATTAAATGATTATATCGAAAATTTACAGAAAAGTAAAAATAAAGATGATAGAATAAAATCAAAAAAAATAGATATGTATTTTAGGTTATTAGAGGAATATGGATTGTCGCTTTCTGAGCCATATATTAAACATATCGATGATGAAATATGGGAGTTAAGACCATTAAGAGATAGATTTTTATTTGCGTATTGGACTGGAAATAAATTTATTATATTAAACCACTTTATGAAACAGACGCAAAAAACGCCTAAAAACGAAATAGAAAAAGCAAAAAAATTATTAGAAGATTATAAAAAAAGGAGTGATGAGAAATGAGTAAATTTAAAACTTGGGAAGAAATTAGAAAGGGTTTTAATTTTACACCTGAGGAAGAAGCAGAAATGGAACTTGAAATGGATATTATAAGGGCAACTATTGAAGCAAGAAAAAATGCAAACTTAACACAAAAAGAATTGAGTGAAAAAAGTGGAATTAAACAACCCTCTATTGCAAAGATAGAAAGTTTTGTTCATTCACCACAAGCTACTACTTTAATTAAATTACTATACCCAATGGGATATACCCTAAAAGTCGTTCCACTTAGTGAAAGAGCAAAAAAATAATAACTTTGTATATATTATAAAATTTTTAGTTTTTATATGAAGCGGTTAAAACCTTTTCCGCTTCTTTTTAAGTTCTCAGAAATTGGATAATACTTTTACAATCAATTTCTTTCAGGGCACTCCTAAAGTACAAAATCTAATTAAAAAAACAAACACAAGTAAGAAAAAAATGAATAAATATATTGATACATATACAATTAGGACTTTATTTCTATTTTTATATGGATAATTGAATAAAAGGAAATCTTTTATAATTCCGTTTCTTAATATATCTATATAGATGTTATACTCATATAAAAGTATACTGCAATAAATACTGCAACACAAAGATATTATAAGTATATATCCTATATATTTTAACTATATAATCTAAGTATACTACTGTTTTTATAGTATTTAAAAGTTTATCATATATATTATAAAAATATAGTGAAAACACTGTAAAAAAGCCTTTTCCGAACACCTCGACCATACGATAGCAATTTTTAGAGAATTTCAGAAAACCTTAAAAGTCTGAAAGGGTATTAATCAATGGATTTTGGTTAATACTCTTTTTCTATGTAGTTCTCAAAAATTCTATAAAAAGTTTTAAAATAGTTCTAAAATTTATGTTTTAAAAAATTTTTAGATTAATAAAAAATGTTTTAAAAAGTTCTAAAAAATTTCATAGAACTTCAAAATGCTCTTTCATCTTGGAAAGGAACAAGTATGAAAGAAATAGATTATTATAAAAATAATGAGATTTTAGAAGATAGTTATTATCAAATACCACAAGAATTGTTTGTTAATAGCTTATATAAAGAGAAATTAAATTCAGATAGTAAAATATTATATGCCTTTTTATTAGATAGACTATCTCTATCACAAAGGAATCATTGGTTTGATAAATTTGGTAGAGTATATTTAATATTTACAAGAGAAGAAGTGCAAAATAAACTTTGCTTATCTGAAAAAACAGTTACAAAAGCATTTAAACAATTAGCAGATGCCCATTTAATAGCAGAAAAAAGACAAGGATTAGGAAAAACCAAATTGTAAAGGATACTGCATATAGTTCTGAACTCCCTCCTACAAATCCAAAATCTCCACTCTCATCTATAAATATATTAAGTCTTCGTTTTATTTCAATCACCTACTTTGCATTTTCATTAAATATTTTATTAAAACTTGTTTCTAATTGATTTATTATTTTTAATATTTCTTCATCTGTAATATCTTCATTACCAAGTGTTATATTATTTCTTAATGTATCATGAAATATATATGGATTTTGTGATATGTAAGAAATATTTTCTCTTAAAGACTTTATTGAGATTTTTGAAATATCATAATCATCAATTAATATTTGCCCTGATTGTATATCATATAATCTCATGAGTACATTTGTTAATGTAGTTTTTCCTACACCTGTTCTACCTGCTATTGTTACTTTTGAACCTTTTTTTATTATAAATGACACATTCTTTAAAATCATTTCTCCACTATACTTCATACATACATTTTTAAATTCTATATCTCCATTTAATTCTTTTGCATCTAATCCGCTTTCTATATCTTCATCATTAATTTCTTTTAATACTCCATTTATCTTTCTTAAAGAATTTAAACATGTTTGCATTTCTTCTAGCTGGTCAAACATTTCTGATAATGGACTTCTACATTGCTTAACATAGAATAACACTAAATAAATACTTCCAAGAGAAACATTTAAGTTTATATTTAAAGCATAGTATAGAATTGCATATATTCCTAGTGCTTCTAAAATCAAAGAGGCTGGATACATAAAATGATGTATAAAAATATATCTCTTTCTAAATTTTAATTCCTTATCAAATAATTTATTGGTTGCATTTATGTTGTCGTTTTGTAATCCAAATAAATATGTAAGTTTATTTTTGTTATACATTTCTGAAAATTCCTTGTGTTCTATATCTCTTGTATCTAACACTTTATTATCTAAATGTTTTAATTTTTTTGTAAATATAAGAGAAGAATATCCCACAATAACAATTGTAGTACACCCAATCAAAGCCAAGTTTACATTAGCAAAAAACATCATAATAACCATTAAAATAATATATACTACATTGTTTACTAATATTTCTAAAGTTCCAAAGAAAAGATTGAATAAATTATCTGCATCACTTGTAAGTCTTGTATAGATTTCAGATGAATTATATTTGTTATATGTTTTCATTTTAAATTTTAATACTTTACAAAATAATTTTTCTCTTATATCTTTTAATACTTTTGCCATTAATTTATTAACATATATATTTCTTAAATTTTTCATTATCGCGAGTATTATATGAATGACTAAATATGCCCCCAATAATTTCATTAAAATCTCTTTTATATTAATAGCAGTAAAATCCACATCTACAACTTGTTTCATTATATATGGATGCAGTACACTTAAAATATTGGCTATAAAAATCAGTATTGATGCAACAATAAATGATTTAATATGTTTTTTTATTATCTGTTTCATACTAAATCACCTTCTTTCTCGTAGTTGTACATTTCTCTATATAAACTATTTGTTTCTAGTAATTCATTATGAGTACCTGAACCATATATTTTTCCATCAATTAACATATATATTTTATCTAGTTTTTTCATACTACTAACTTTGTTAGAAACTACTATTAAAATATCATTCTTTGTTTCTTCTATAATAGAATCTAAAACTTTGTTTTCAGTTGTTGTATCTAATGCAGATAATGTATCATCATAAATATTTACTTCTCTTATTGATGATAAACTTCTTGCTATTTGAATTCGTTGTTTTTGTCCTCCAGATAATCTATTTCCTCTTTCTCCAATCTTTGTTTCAAATTTTTCATCCATTTCCATTACATCTGAATACAAATCACTTAATTTTGATAATCTTTCAATATTTAATTCTTCATTTTTAGTAATGTTTATATTATTAGAAATAGAATCATCTAAAATTACATTTTTCTGAGTTGAATAACTAATATTCTTAAATATTTCATTTCTCGAATATTCATTTATGTCTATATTATTTATAAATAAATTATTATTTGGAACTTCTAAAAATCCTGAAATCACATTCATTAAAGTGGTTTTTCCACTTCCTACTTGTCCTATTATTCCTATATGCTGTCCTTTTTCTATTTCCATATTTATATCATTTAATACATTATTAATTCCATCATAACTATAAGATAAATTATTTATTTTTATTGTTTCTACTTCTTTTAAATTTTTACCATCTTTTTTATAAGGCTTTAATGCGAAGAAATAATTGTATCTTCTTGTAGCTTGCTTAAAATAAGCTATTGCAGTTATAATTGGTTGTATAGAAGATGTAATTTCCCCTATTACAAATGTTATACAAGTAATTAATGCAGTCAATGCTCCTACTGTTAGCATATTATTTTTTATCAAAACTAAACCTAATCCAAAAACAGCACAATAACAAGTTGCATATGTGTTAGTATAATATATATTTTCTTCATTCTTCTCACCCATTTCCATTTATATTTCTATCAAATTGCACATCTGTTGCAATAAAGTAAATTCCATATACTAATATAAGCATTCCAAGTACAATTCCAATATTCTTTAAAATTTCTTCCATTGTTACTGCTACTGTGAATATATGGCTAATACCTAAAGTAACAGGAATACTAATTATTACTGGCAATACCATTGGAATCGCAAAATAGAAAAGTAGTTGTTTTAATATTGTTCTATTTATCTGTAATTCATCCACTCCCAATTTTTTCAATAATTCATATCTATATTTGTATTTTTCTGAATCACTTAATTGTTGTATTGCTAAAAGAGTAGCTGTTGCCATTACAAAAATAAGTGCTACATAAAATGCTAAAAATGACATAATTGTATAAAATGATTTTGTTTGGCTCATTCTTTCACCTTTTGTTTGTACATTTGCAAGTGATATTTCTATATTATAGTTTTGTTCTTCTCCATTAACTTCTCCTGTTATTTCTCTCTCTTGCTTTATAATATAATTACTTAATTCTTTGTAAAACTTCTCATCTGTCATATTTTCTGTTGTAGCAACAAAATTATAAGCAAAGTCCAAATAATAGATTTTATCTGCTCCCTCTTCTTGTTCTGTTACAATTGTACTGTTATTATCATTTTTATCTCTTAATCTTTGGTCCTCTTTTTCTATTAATGGTATTAAACTGTCTGGTACTATAATTGCATAATACGAACCATTAAATCCAACTTGTGCAATATTTTCGCTTCTAATTTCTTTTATTTTTACATCTTTTCCTACTATTTTAATTTTATCGTTTTCTTTAGTATATTTTTCAAGTCCCCCTTTGGCTGTTTTTAAACAATTAATCATAATTTCATCATCTTGTAAATCTACTTTTTCGTATCCTAATATTTCTCTTAATTTATTATAGTCTGTTAAACTTAATACACAATCAATTTCTTTATCAATTGCTCCTTTAAATGGTGTTTTTTCAAATGCTGTTGATAATCCTATCCCTTTTATATTATATAGCCTATACTCATACATATCTTTTACTTTTGCATTTTTTTCAATATATTCTTTATATTTTGAAAAGTCTCCATCTGCTGTAGTAATCATTATTTCATAAGGATAACCCATTTCAATTTCGTTATTTATCATACTGTTCATAAATAGTGCTACATTTCCACCAATTAATATAATCGTAAACATTAATGCAATTGTTCCCAAACTTAAACTCATTGTGTTAATTTTTGATGTTAAATTTCTATATAAAAACATATTATCTTTTTTATATTTTCTTGATTTATTGTTTAAGTATCTTTTTACAATAAAACTTGATATACTAATATAAAATAGATAAATTCCTACTATTAACATGATAATTGCTATAAATATATTTCTACCTACCATATTACTTGCATTTGCAAATTCATTATTATTTATTAATATTGCTCCTACTAATAGTACAATTGATAAAGTAAAAAGTATAACATTTCCTTTTGCATTTTTTATCATATTGTTTTCATTCTTTTTATTTGCATATAATAAGTCATATACTTTTGTTTTCTTTATTTTTCTTCTGCAATTTAATAATACTAAAGCAAATATTCCGAAAAAATAAATAGCTGTCATTCCTACTGCTTTTATGCTAAAAGATATTTCTATTTGATATGGTTGGTTAAATAAATTCATAATAATTGAAGTGAATATTTGGTATAGGAATGTTCCTAAGGCTATTCCTATTATAAATGCTATTCCTCCTATTATAAGATTTTCTAGCGTGAAAATGTTACTAATTGATTTCTTTTCTATTCCTAGTATTTCATATGTTCCAAATTCTTTGCTTCTTTTTTCTAACATAAATCTCATGCAATAATTTATTAGCCATGCCATAACTAAGATAATAAGTATACTAATTCCTGATATTGCTTTTGAAAAGGCTGCCATATATGATGATAAGTCACTTATATCATTTGATGCAGCAATTGAATTAAAGCTAAACATTAAAGCAACTGATATAATGACTGTTATAAAATATATACAATAGTCTTTTGCTTGTCTTTTTGCATTTCTAAAAGATAATTTACCTAACATCTCTTGCATCACCTCCAAGAAGTGCTAATACATCTAATATTTCATTGTAAAAATCTTTTCTTTGCTTTTCTCCTTTTTCTATTTTATTAAAAATTTTACCATCTTTCAAAAATAGAATCTTTTTTGCATAACTTGCAGATAAAGGATCATGTGTTACCGTTAAAATAGTTGCTTTCATTTTATTGTTCATATCGTCCATTACTTCTAATAACTGTCTGGCTGCCTTACTATCCAAACTTCCTGTTGGTTCATCTGCAAGTATTATTTTAGGATTATTTACAATAGCTCGGCAGACCGCACATCTTTGTTTTTGTCCTCCTGATACTTGATATGGATACTTATTTAAAATTTCTTCTATTCCCAATTTTCTTACTATTTCTAATATTTTTTTGTCTATTTCTTTTTCTGGTATTTTGTTAATTGTTAAAATTAAAGCTATATTTTCTTCTATTGTTAAAGTATCTAACAAATTGAAATCTTGAAATATAAATCCTAAATTTTCTCTTCTGAATTTTGCAATATTTTCCTCTTTTATCTCTGTTATGTCTCGATTTTCTAAATAAATATGTCCTGAACTTACTGTGTCTATTGTGGATATGCAGTTTAAAAGTGTTGTTTTTCCACTTCCACTCGCTCCCATAATTCCTATAAATTCTCCTTCTTCTACATCAAAACTAATTCCGTCTATTGCCTTTGTTATATTATCTTTGTTCCCATAGTATTTTTGTATTTGTTCTACTTTTAATATTTTCTTCAAAATAATCACTCCTTTATTTTAATGTTTACAATCTCACTATCGTTCGATTGCATAAGTTATCTGTAAAGCTCGTTCCTCGCTAACAGCTCCTTTAATGTTTACAATCTCACTATCGTTCGATTGCATAAGTTATCTGTAAAGCTCG
>CAMUHU010000074.1 GCA_947088765.1 uncultured Clostridium sp.
GAGAAGAACCAGAGCCAGCCAATCCAACAGAATATACAATAGAAACAGAAGATATCATATTAAAAGCACCAGCCAAAGAAGGATATATATTCACAGGATGGACAGGAACAGATATAGAAACAGAAACAAAAGAAGTAACAATAGCACAAGGTTCAATAGGAAATAGAGAATATACAGCAAACTGGAAAATAAGAACAGATTTAACATATACAGTAAATTACTTAGAAAAAGACACAAATAAAGTAATAAGTGAAGCAAAAACAGAAGGAAACAAAACATTTGGAGATGTAATAACATCAAGTGATGAAATAATTGAAATATTAGGATATAAATATGATAGTGCAGACAAACAAAGTTTAAAAATAGCTACAGGGGAAAATATAATTAATATATATTACACTCTAAAACAATCACAAGTAATAGTACATCATTATATTTATAATCAAGAAGCAGAATCACAAGAAAGTAAATATACAACAACAAAATTAATAGAAGATGAAATAAAACAAGGACTAGTAGGACAAGAATATTCAACAAATAAATCAACTGAAATTCCACTGAATTATACCTGTATAAATGAAGAACCAGAGGGACATTCAGGAACAATGACAGAGGAAAATATAGAAGTAAGCTATTACTATAGTCTAACAACGCCAACAATAGAAAATAATATAACATTAAATGCAACTATGCCTGAAAATGGGCAAGAGACAGATTTAATATTAACCAAAGAAGATGGAGTTGTAACCTATAATATTAAATATACTAGTATAATAAATAATTACATAGGAAAAGCAACAATAGAAATAGTAGACGAATTACCAGCTAATATAGATGTAGATAAATCAGAATTAGCAGGTGGTCGTTATGATGAACAAAAACATACAATAACTTGGACAGAACAAGTTAATAATATCGATACATTTGCAAATGGAAAATATACAAAAGATACAACAAAACGAATAAAAATTGTATACAAAGGGCAAGATGTGACACAAGATTTAGTAAATACAGTAACAGGAAAAACAAAAATATATTATCCAGAAGTACATCTAGATAAAGGTAGAGAAATAATTGTAGAAAATGCAGCAAGACAGAATAATTCAATAAAACAAGAATATAAAGCAAACTTTAAGATAATACAAGTTTGGGATGATAATGAAAACTTGAAAAATAGACGTCCAGAAAGTGTTACAGTAGAAATAAAAATTATGCCAAATGATAGAATACTTACAGTAGAATTAAATGAAGAAAACAACTGGACATATGAAGAAAAAGGACTAATAAAATACAATGACGATGGACAGAAAATAACATATGAAATAACAGAAAAAGAAACAAATGCAGGAGATTTAGAATACTATGAAGAAGCACAAATAAAGCAAGTAGAAAATCAGGATGAAAATATAACAAACTATATAACAACAATAACAAATTCATATAGACTAACAAATGCAGACTTCAAAACAGAAATAACAATAGACGGAAAAGAAGAAATACAAACAAAAGAAGAAATAGACTATACAATAAATGTAAAATCAGAAATAAAGGACTATATAGGAGAAGGAAAAATAGAAATAGAGACAAAACTACCATATGAAATAGACTTAGAAAAATCAGATATTGGAGATGGAACATACAACAATGAACAAAAAACAATAAGTTGGGAATTTGAATTATCACATATTAATACTAATTCTGATGAAAAGGTAAATTGTATAGCGCTAGAAGGAGAATACAATCAATCTGGAACATATGTAATAGATATAACAAAACAAATAAAACTAGCATATATGGACATAGAATTAGAACAAGAAACAATTGAAACAGAAGTAAAAGCCAAAATAGAACTATATGAAACAGAAGAAAAAGAAGAGAAGATAGAAAAATTCAGCACAAACATAAATATACCAGGAAAAGTAATAGTAAAATATGTAGAAAAGGAAAGTGGAAACGAAATAGCAGAAAAAGAAGAAATCGTAAACAAAATAGGAAGAGAATACAGTATAGAAAACAAAGAAATAGTAGGATATAACTATATAGAATCAACAAACAACAAGACAGGTAGAATAAAAGAAGAGGAGCAAGAAGTAATTTTATATTATGAAATAGTACCAATAGAAATAACAGTAAAATATCAAGACAAAGAAGGAAATAAATTACTAGAAGATATAATAATAGAAGGACATATAGGAGAAACCTACAAAACAGAACAAAAAGAAATAGAAAACTATAATTATATTGAGGTAAAAGGAAATCCAGAGGGAGAAATAACAGAAAATGCAACAATAATTTATGTATACGAAAAAATTGCAAGTGGAAAACTAAACATTAAGTATATTGATATAGATACGCAAGAAGATATTACCTATAAAGAAGGAGAAGAAGAAAAAAAATATTCATATGAAATCGTAGGACATGTAGGAGATGAATATGAAGCAGAAGAAAAAGATATACCATATTACATACTAATAGAAAGCACAGAAAACAAAAAAGGAAAACTATCAGAAAAAGAAGACACAGCAATCTTTAGCTACAGAAAATCTGACTTTAATTTATCAGTAGAAAAAACAATAGGAGGTATTCAAGTCGATGGAGAAAGTGTTAATATTTCAGATAACAAACTAGCCAAAGTAGAAATAACAACTGCAAAAATAGATAGTACAAACTTAATTGTAAAATATGATATAAAAGTAAAAAATCATGGAGAATTAGATGGAACAGCAAAAATATTAGAAATAATACCACAAGGATATAAAATAGCACACTTACCAGAGGAATGGAAAGAAAATGAAAATGGAAAAATAGAAACAGAAGTATACTTAGAAGCAGGAGAAAGTAAGACATTAAGTATAGCCTTAAAATGGGAAAACAAAGAAGAAAACCTAGGTTCAAAAACAAATACAGTTAAAATAGATGAAACAAAGAATTCTGCAAACTTTGAAGACACAAAAAAAGAGGACAATATTTCAGAAGCAACAGTAATAGTAAGTGTAAAAACAGGAGAAACAGTAAGTATAATAATAATAGTAATGATAATAATAGCACTAGCAATAACAGGATACATAACATATAGAATAATACGTAAGAGAGAATCAAATATAAAAGACATAAAATTCCTAAGATAAATAATGTAGGGGCACATTGCATGTGCCCTTTATAAAAAAATGATAGAATTAAAACGTAGAGGAATAGTTACAAGAATATTACAAAAATGTAATATTCTTGTAATAATTTTGTAATAATTCTTCAAAAAAGCAAAATAATTCATATAACCATTACAGAAACTAGTATATAATGGATAAAAATAAATATTTACTAATAGTATAAAAATGCTTAAAACATTGATGCTCTAAGGTAAAAGCCAAAGTTAAGAAAAAAATTAATTTCTTGACTTTGGTTTTCTTTTTTTGTATTATTAGGTCACTCTGAAAGTTACAGAGATAAAAATACAAATAGGGGGGCATTAAAATGCAAGTAGTAAAAAGAGACGGAAGAATGGTAGAATATAATAGAGAAAGAATTATTAAAGCAATAAGTTTAGCAATGATGCAAACAACAGCTGGAGTAGATATTGACTTAGCAAATAAAATAGCAGACAGTGTTGAAAAACAATTAGAGGGAAAAATTCAAACAACAGTATATGAGATAGAAGATTTAGTTGAGAAAAAATTAATGGCATCTTCAAGAAAAGAAGTAGCCCAGATGTATATAACATATAGATATAATAGAGATGTTGCAAGAAAAGCAAGGTCAAAAGATATGTTCTTAGAAATAATTGAAACAAAATCAAATGATGTAACTAGGGAAAATGCAAATATGAATGCAGATACACCAGCAGGAATGATGATGAAATTTGCAAGCGAAACAACAAAACCATTTGTTGATGACTTTTTATTATCAACAGAAGCAAGAGATGCTGTAAAGAGTGGATATATACATATACACGATAAAGATTATTACCCAACAAAGAGTTTAACATGTTTACAACATCCATTAGACAGGATTTTAGAGAATGGTTTTAAGGCTGGACATGGAAGTTCAAGACCAGCAAAAAGAATAGAGACAGCAAGTATATTAGGATGTATATCAATGGAAACCGTTCAAAATGAAATGCATGGTGGACAGGCAATACCAGCATTTGACTATTATTTAGCGCCATATGTAAGAGAAACATTCAAAGAAGAATTAAAAAAAGTTGGAGATACAGTAGGAAAAGACTTATCAAAATATTATGACTATGAACTAGAAGACTATTTAAAAAAAGACTTATCAGAACTAAAAGGAGAAGAAAGATATATACAATCAGCAATAAACAACACAGTAGGAAGAGTACATCAATCAATGGAAGCATTCATACACAATATGAACACAATACACTCAAGAGGAGGAAATCAAGTAGTATTTAGTTCAATAAACTATGGAACAGATACATCACCAGAAGGAAGATGTATCATAAGAGAAATACTAAAATCAACAGAAAGAGGAGTAGGAAATAACGAAACACCTATATTTCCAATCCAAATTTGGAAAAAGAAAAAAGGAGTAAACTATCTTCCAGGAGACAAAAACTATGATTTATATAAATATGCATGCACAGTAACAGCAAAAAGATTTTTCCCTAATTTTATAAATCTTGATGCAACATTTAATACACATGAAAAATGGAATGAAAATGATCCAAAAAGATATGAATATGAAACAGCAACAATGGGATGTAGAACAAGAGTATTTGAAAATAGGCATGGAGAAAAAACATCAATAGGAAGAGGAAACCTATCATTTACAACAATTAACTTTGTAAAGATTGCAATAGAATCAAATCAAGAAGCGCAAAATCAACTTGGAATAAACTTTGCTATAGGAATTGGAAGTGAAAAGTTTATGAACGAAAGATTCCTAAAAGTAGAAAAGAAAATATTCATGCAAAAACTAGAAAAATACATTGGAGTATGTGCAAGACAATTATATGATAGATACACATTTCAATGTACAGCACTAAAAAAACAATTTCCACTATTAATGTCAGGGTTATGGAATGGAAGTGAAAAATTAGAACCAAATGAAAGAGTAGAAGAAGTATTAAAACAGGGAACATTAGGAATAGGATTTATAGGATTAGCAGAGGCACTAGTAGTATTAACAGGAAAACATCATGGGGAATCAGAAAAATCACAAGAATTGGGGCTAGAAATAGTAAAAAATATGAAAGAAGAAGTTGATGGATTCTCAGACAAATATGACTTAAACTATTCAGTACTAGCGACACCAGCAGAAGGATTAGCAGGAAGATTTACAAAAATAGACAAAGCTCAATATGGAATAATACATGGAGTAACAGACAGAGACTATTATACAAACAGCAATCATGTACCAGTATATTATAAATGTACAGCAGAGCACAAAGCAAAAATAGAAGCACCATATCATGAACTAACGAGAGGGGGGCACATCTTCTATATAGAACTAGATGGAGATGCAACACACAATCCAGAAAGTGTAGAAGCAGTAGTAGACCTAATGGACAAATACAACATGGGATATGGATCAGTAAACCATACAAGATCAAGATGTATGGACTGTGGATTTGAAAATGCAGAAGCAGACCTAATAGAATGTCCAATGTGTGGAAGCAAAAACATAGACACAATCCAAAGAATAACAGGCTACCTAGTAGGAACCACATCTAGGTGGAACGCTGGCAAATTGGCAGAATTAAAAGACAGAGTAACACATGATACACAATCATAATATGAAAACAAAAAAGAAAGGAAAACAAACATGAACCTAGCAGGATTTTACGATGAAAGCATATCAAATGGAGCTGGATGGAGAGCTGTACTATTTGTAAGTGGATGTCCGCATGGATGTCCAGGATGTCAAAACAAAATAGCGCAAGACTACAACTATGGAACGAAATTTGACGAAGCAAAAAAGCAAGAACTAATAGAAAAAATAAAAGAAAACTCCATCTTAAAAGGGATAACAATAAGTGGAGGAGAGCCACTATGTAAAGAAAACATAGGAGAGGTATTAAACTTTATAAAAGACGTAAAAAAAGAAAAACCAAACTTTAATGTATGGTGTTATACAGGGTACACATTAGAAGAACTGGAAAAAAGAAATGATGAAACAACAAACAACTGTCTAAAAGAAATAAACGTATTAGTAGACGGAAAATTTGAAATAGACAAAAAAGTACCAAATCTAAGATTTAAAGGTTCAACAAACCAAAGAATACTAGATGTGCCAGAATGTCTAGCACAAAATAAAATAATACCACTATCTAACTTCTAATCTCTAATTTCTCAGGGTAATTTCTAGAAAAACGTTGACATTTTAGAAAAAATAATCTACAATAATGTAGTACAGATAAATCGACATAAATATAAATAAAAGAATTTTAAGTAAAACTTAAAATTATCAGGGGGTTTTATAGATATGGAAAATATCAAAGTTTTTGCTTGTAGTAAAGAAGCAGAGGGATTTACAAAGGAAATCTGTGAAAGTCTAAACCTACCACTTGGAAAAATAGAAACAATGAAATTCAAAAACGACAACACATTTGTACAACTAGGAGAAACAGTTAGAGATCAAGACGTATATCTAGTACAAACAACAACACCACCAGTAAATGAAAGAGTTATGGAAATGTTAATATCTGTAGATGCAGCAAAAAGAGCTTCAGCAAAAAGAATAACAGTAGTATTACCATATTACTTATACTCAAGATCAGACAAAAAAGATCAACCAAGAATACCAATAACAGCAAAATTAATGGCACAATTAATAGAAGTAGCAGGAGCAGACAGAGTTATGAGCTGCGATTTACATAATTCGGCAATACAAGCATACTTTAATGATATAAATTGTGATAGACTATCTGCACAAATGTTATTACAGGAATACTTTAAATCAAAGAATCTTAAAGACATGGTAATAGTTGCAACAGATGCTGGAAGTTCAAAAAAAGCATATAAATATTCAAAATATTTCAATTGTCCAATAGCATTAATAGATAAAAGAAGAGATGGAAACGACGATAAAGCTATTGCTACAACAGTAATAGGAGAAGTAAAAGACAAAACAGCTATAATATTTGATGATGAAATAGACACAGCAGGTTCAATGATGGAAACAGTAGGAATATTAGAGAGATTTGGAACAAAAGAAATATATGCAGGATGTACACATGGAGTATTATCTGGACCAGCAATAGAAAGAATAAAAAACTCAGCACTAAAAGAACTAGTAATAACAAACACAATACCATTACCAAAAGAGAAGCAGATACCACAAATCCATGTATTATCAATAGCTCCACTATTTGCAGAAGCAATAAAAAGGCTAAACGAAAGTAAAGCAATGGGAGACCTATTCGAAAACTTTGAAAATTAGACTTCTATACCTTGACAAACAACATAAATATATAGTATAATAATCAAGCAAATTGATTACTACTAGAGAGGGGGGAGTAATAATGTCAGAGATAAAAGTAAATAATGGGAACATCGAAGATGCATTAAAAAGATTTAAAAGACAATGTGCAAGAAATGGCGTATTGCAAGAAGTAAGAAAAAGAGAACATTATGAAAAACCTAGCGTTAAGAGAAAGAAAAAGTCAGAGGCAGCGAGAAAAAGGAAATTTTAGTAAATTAAAATTTTTCTTTCTGAGCGTGAAAAATTTGTGAAACAAATTTTACTCGTCGAAATAGAGAAAGAAAAAGTCAGAGGCAGCGAGAAAAAGGAAATTTTAGTAAATTAAAAT
>CAMUHU010000075.1 GCA_947088765.1 uncultured Clostridium sp.
TTACTTAATATCTCTTTCTTCATTTTTCCTATTATTTTTTTCTCAAGCCTTGATAAAAAAATATTACCTTTTTTATTGCTAGTGAAATTTGTTTCACAAATTTCCCACGCTATCTAAAAAATATTACCTTTTTTATTGCTAGTGAAATTTGTTTCACAAATTTCCCACGCTATCCAGTCTTACTTAATATCTCTTTCTTCATTTTTCCTATTATTTTTTTCTCAAGCCTTGATATATAGCTTTGCGATATTCCTAACATGTCTGCCACTTCTTTTTGGGTTTTTTCGTTGCCTGTACAAAAACCGAATCTGAGTTCCATTATGTGTTTTTCTCTGTCGTTTAGTTTTTGCATTGAGATTTTTAGTAATTTTTTGTCGACTTCGTCTTCTATGTTTTTTGATGTGATATCATTGTCTGTTCCTAATATGTCTGATAACAGTAGTTCGTTTCCGTCCCCGTCTTGCTTTAATGGCTCATCTATTGATATTTCTCCTTTTGTTTTGTTTGTTCTTCTTAAATACATTAGAATTTCATTTTCTATACATCTTGATGCATATGTTGCTAGTTTTATGTTTTTGGATACATTGAATGTGTTTATTGCTTTCATTAAGCCTATTGTTCCTATTGATATTAAGTCCTCTATTTCAATTCCTGTATTTTCGAATTTTTTTGATATGTAAACTACTAATCTTAAATTTCTTTCTACCAATATTCTTTTTGCTTCTTCATTATTGTTTTCTAACTTTTCTAAGAGTTCTTCCTCTTCTTCTTGCGAAAGTGGAGGGGGCAATGTTTGACTTCCTCCAATATAGTATATCTCTCTGTTATCTTCTCCTGTATTATTTATGTACTTATTGTAAATATAATTTAAGTTGATTTTTAATAATTGTAAGATATTCATTGTTTATCACTCTCCTCCTAACAATTTTTTTCAACATAGTTTAATCCTATTAGACCTTCATATTGATTTTTATTTGATAATTTTTTGTCATATATTCCAACAATTGCATCTTCTCTAATTATTTCTTCATCATTTATTTCTGCTTCTACTTTATCCACTTTAAATCCTAATAACATTCCATTTTGCTTTCCTAAGGATGAAAATGGTAATACTCTAAATCTAGAGGCATATTTAAGATATTCATTACTAAATTCATATTTCCCATTTATTATCTTTTCAGTATTTTCTAATATTTCTTTTGGTAATATATTTAATAACTTATTTTTCTCAATTATTATTACTGGCGAGTTTGTTATTGGATCTTTTAATAAATTTCCTGTATCTATCATTGCTCTTAAGGTTTGTTCTTTTCCATTATTAGAAATCTTTATTTTGCAAAACATGTCTTCTATATTTAATTTATTTTTCACTAATTTAAAAGCAATATTTATAATTAAAAATCCTAATATCCCGTCCTAATACCGCAATTTTAATAGGATATAGCCCTATTAATTTTCCGTTTTGATAAAGTATATTTTGCGGTTTTATGTAATATAGAATTGCAAATGCACATCCCCCAAATGCAAATGATGTAAGATAGAATATTATTAATAATTTGAAATCCTTTTTTAAATTTTTGGAGTTAAATGCAATATATATCATTATTATTGATAGCAGAATTTTTGCTATTATTGTTGCATATAATTTAATTTCTGTTATGTAATATGCTACTGAATAAATACTACCTATGATACTTGATATAATTATTCTGATTTGTCTAATTTTCTCTTTACAGATAATTCCTGTTGCAAATAAAATAATGTAATTCATTATTATGTTTTCTACAAATACTATATCTAAGTATATAGTCATTTTGTTTAATTTCCTCTCTTAATATAATTTCCAATTGGAAAAGAGTTGTTATTAACAATTCTTTTTCAATTTTTTATTTCTCACCTCCAATAGCGATTATAGTAATATTATAGTTTGTATTCGTTTAAAAAATTGTCAAACTCTCTTGTAGAAAAAAAGAAATAATCTAAATTATTAGATTATTTCTTTTATCTTTTTACAATTTTATTAAATTAATTTGATATATTTTTTAGATTTGATTTCTTTTTTGCTAAACTTTGTATATAATTTTTATTCTAAAAGTTCTTGTCTTGAAAAACAGATAAGTATTTATTATGACATAAATTTGGAAAAGAAACAAGTAGTACTAGGCATTCCAAATCAAAAAAGCGAAGGTGTACTATTGTACATTGAGCATTTTTTGCATTTGGAATAACGACTTAATACGAAGTTTATTTTTCAAATTTCATTTCTTGAATAGCACGCATAACCCCTATTCTTCCATACTCGTAAGTAAGTCCTCCCTGCATAAATGCAACAAATGGCGGTCTTATTGGACCATCACAACTTAGTTCTATTGATGAACCTTGTGTAAAACTTCCACTTGCCATTATAATTTTATCACTATATCCTGGCATATCTGCTGGCTCTGGTGCACAATGTGCATTAATGGCTGAACCGAATTGTATTCCTTTACAGTATTTAATCATGTCATCTGGGTTTCCAAATTCTATTGTTTGTACTATATCTGAACGATTGCTATTAAATTTCGGAGATACATTATAGCCTAATTTTTCTAAAACTGCGCTTGCAAGTACTGCTGTTTTTAAACTACTTGCCACTACACTTGGTGCAAAATATAAACCTTGTAAAAACATTTTATTTGCTCCATTTGTTGGTCCTACTTCTTTTCCTTGTCCTGGACTTGTTAGTCTTTCTCCTGCAAGCTCTACTAAGTCTTTTCTACCTGCTATATATCCTCCGTTTGTTGCAATTCCTCCTCCTAAGTTCTTTATTAATGAGCCAACTATTATATCTGCTCCAATTTCTAATGGTGTATCTTTTTCTACAAATTCACAATAACAGTTGTCTATCATTATTATTGCTTTATTGGTTATTTTTCTTATTTCTTGTATAATATTTTTTAATTGTTCTATTGAGATGGTTTCTCTTAAAGCATATCCTCTTGAACGCTGTATGTGTATTAACTTTATATCTCCTTTTGATACTCTATCTACTATTTTTTCTGTGTCGAAGTCATTGTTTTTTAAGTCTATTTGTTCATATTTTACTCCAAATGATTTTAGTGAACTTGCATTTTCTCTAATTCCTATTACTGTGTCTAATGTGTCATATGGCTTTCCTGCTATGCTTAACATAGTATCATTTGGTCTTAAAAATGCAAATAAGGCTACTGTTAAAGCGTGCGTTCCTGAAACAATTTGTGTTCTTACTAGTGCATCTTCTCCTCCTAAGACTTTTGCAAATATGCTTTCTACACATTCTCTTCCTATGTCATCATATCCATATCCTGTTGTTGATGTGAAGTGTATCTCAGATAGCCTATATTTTTGAAATGCATTTATTACTTTTAGACTGTTGTATTGTGCTATTTCTTCAATTTCCTCAAATATTGGTTTTATTTCTTTTTCTGTTTTGTTTATTATTTCTTCTGTTTCTGCGTTTATTCCTATTTCTTCATACATATAATTAATTTTCCTTTCTTAGTTTTAACGGACGCCTAAAGAGCGCCCCCTACTAGTCTTCTGCTTCTATTTCTTCATCTGTATAATATACTTGTGCATATCCCATGTAATCTTTTGCATATTTTCCTATTGTGTCTGGTGCTTCTTGTGTTGATTCTAATGCCTGTTTTTCGTCTATTATGTTTCCATGTTTGTCTATAAATATATTCGTCTTGTCATTGTATAATTTTACATAGGTGTCTCTTATTTCTAATTCCGCATTTTCTAATTTTGCAACTTGTTTTAAGTCTTTTGTATATATCTCAATTTTACTGTTTTCCATGTTTTCTGCTTTTATTAATTCTGTATCTGCTATCTTTGTTATAGTTGTATAATTGAATACTGTGTATTCTTTTCCTTTTGTATCTATTAACCCAAGTCCATTTTCGTTTTTATATGCCGAGAAATAATTATTATACATATACTCTATATATACAAATTTATTTTCTATTAATGTATTTTGCTCTTTGTCTACTATTCCATATAATCCGTTTTGGTCTACTGATATATAATATTCTCCATTATTAACTGGTACTAATGATGTGAATTTTGTTGTTACTTCTTCACCTTTAGCTGTAAAATACTTTATATCACTTCCTGTTTTTGCATAGATATATATTCCATTAAATTGAAGTGTCTTATATTCTATTGGGACAACTTCTTCTCCTGTTAATGTATATACACCATATTTTGCTCCTCTATTTATTATTAATAAGTTGTTAGTAGCGTTGTGTTCTATTCCTTGATATTTGAAATCTATTAATTTTTCCTTATTTTTTAATAGTCCATATTGACCATTGCTACTAGCTATAATATAAACATCTTGTCCTTGTATATCTATAACTCTTTTAATATTATTATAATTTGTGTCTAATAGTTTTTCTCCATCATTTGATATATATCCATATCTATATCCTTCATCTGCTGTTTTGCATACTATATATCCTGATTTTTTATACTTTTCTTCTTCTTCAAAATATTTATCTGCTTCTATATTATCATAATCAAAATTAATTAATTTTGCTCCTTTTATGTTTATTACACCATATTTTCCATTAAGTTTAGCTAGAAGCTCTCCTTCTTTATATTTTAAACCTCTTATTTCTTCATACGTTGCTTTTATAATTCTGTTTCCATCTAAGTCTATTAGTCCATATTGGTCATTTACTTTGAATTTTAATACGTTTTTTTCATATGGTAGTGATGTTACTAATCCATCTAGTTCTATTTCTTCTACATTATCATAAACAGTAAAAATTTCCTCTGCTTTTTCGTTAAATACTTTATTTTTTTCGTCTCCTTCATTTGAGCATATAAAAACAGCTTTTTTTGAATTTGGTATTACAACTTTGTCATATTTTGCTTCTATTAATATATTTCCATTTGTATCCATTACTCCATATTTGCCATTTGTATATAATATAAAATATTTGTATTCCTTTTCTGCAATTTCTTCTATTTCATATTCTTTCATCTTTTTGTCAGCATTCTTTTTTATTAACACAATAGTCATTGTTACTGCTATTATTAATATTAATAATACTATAATTCCTATGATTTTCTTTTTGTTGTTCATTTGATTACATCTCCCTTTTATATTGCATATGATAATTTTCAACAGCATAACTTATTTTTTTACATAATCATTATATTATACACATAAAAAAATATCAATAGGCATTTTTAGGTTTTATTTGTAGATTTTTTAATATCTTCAAATATATCCTTTGGTTTTTTATCTTTTAATTTGTCCACGTTTTCCTCAAAATAAGTTGTTGTAGGGGCGATTATTAATCGCCCGCTCTTCGAAGAACATGCTTAAGAATATAAGTTTTTTAGCAAGCCTTTGTTAGAACGGGCGATTGCTAATCGCCCCTACATCTCTCTACAATTTTAAATTCACCTAAAATTCAGGATACCCACAAACACCAATTTATGTGTATCCCATTTTCCATTACACGAATAATTGTACCCAATAGTAAACTCCATCTAATTCAAATACTCCTATTCCTATTTCAGTAAAGCGATTATTAATCATATTTTTATAATGACCTAGAGAATATTTCCAACATAATGATACTGTGTCCTCTGAATCATATCCGTATACAATATTTTCTGCAAGTGCACTTATTTTCATCTCGCTTGCTACTGTAAAACACCTACTTCCATTTGGTCTTGTATGAGAATATTTATTTGCATAAGCCATCTCTACTGCTCTAACACATGCTGCAACACATAACTGTTCATTTAAATTCAAGTTTACTCTATTGGTTATATTTTCAACTGCATTTACATTTGCCTCTTGTCTATAACTATTTGTATTTTGTATTATTTTACTTATCTTACTAGCATGTTTCTTTCTAGTAGACTTTGCTTCTGGAAGTAATTCTTCAGTTGTTGCATTGTAACGGCTCCTGTCATATTCTGTCGAATTTTTTGTTGACTTTACGGTTTTACTTCCATCACTATAAATATTATAGGTTATAGTAGTATATCTATTGATTACAACACCATATTTAGTTTCAGTATTTGTTAATTTTTTTTGCGTATCTGTCCCTATTAATTTAGGCTTTTGTGTTGTTATATTGCTTTTATTTTCTGATGACCCAACTTTCATTGTATTGTTGGTTGTTGTTGCTTTTTTATCTGTTGTTATTATTTTATTTTCTTTTTTTGTTTCTTCGTTTTTCTTTTTAGTATCTTTATTTTCTTTTTTTGTCTCTTCGATTTTTTTTCTATTCTCTTTGTTCTCCTTTTTTGTTTCTTTACTTTCCTTTTTATTTTCTTCATTTTTTTCATCAATATTATCTGTTTCAATAATATCATTTGTAGAGTTTAATACTTCCCCTTCTACTATTTCACTGTACTTTATTCCAGTTATTGCTAGTACTTCAAAAGCATACATATTTTCTTTTGTAAACTCATTTCCTAACTCTTGTATATTCTTATTCTTAAATATAAAATACCATATACCAATTGCAATAATACCTAAAATCATTAAGACTGATAATACTATTATCACTATTTTGTTTAAATTTTTCTTAATATTCTTTTCTTCCATAAAGTTTCCCCCTACTATTATTTTTTACTTTTTGCTTTTTTATAATATGACAACAATATTTTAACTTTTGTTCTTCACCTCCTAGTTTAGTTCTTTTGCAAAAAACGTTTTTGCCAATTTGTTATTACTATATTACAATACTTTTTACAAAAAAGCAATAGGATATCGTGAATTTTTTGCAAAAATTTGTTTTTCACAATTCACAGCTATTCCAACATAAAAATTTGTGTTTGTCGTTCTAGAAGATAGATGTTAGAAATAGAAATATTAGATGTAGGGGCGATTATTAATCGCCCGCCCTTCGAAGAACATGCTTAAAAATAAATATTTTAGCAAGCCTTTGTTAGAACGGGCGATTGCTAATCGCCCCTACAACGTATAATTATAATTCTCTGCAATTTTTATCATCCCCACAACCCCCAATTTTTATGTTAGAATAGCTGTGAATTGTAACATTTGTTTTTTATTTAATGAAAATAATATTTTCAATACCATTGTTTTATTTTTTGTTTTATGCTATTATATATTTATATTTTTTTAAGGAGGAGAATTTATGATTTGGATAATTTTAGCAATCATTGTTGTTATAGTACTTTGGGTTATTGCTACTTATAACAGTTTGGTTGGTTCTAAGGTAAAAGTAGATAATTCCTTTAGTCAAATTGATGTTCAATTACAAAGAAGATTTGATTTAATACCAAATTTAGTTGAATGTGTTAAAGGTTATATGGAACATGAGTCAGATGTTCTTACAAAAGTTACTGAATTAAGAACTTCTTGGGCATCTGCTAGTTCAGTTTCTGAGAAAGTTGAAATTGATAATCAATTATCTGGTGCACTTAAAACTATTATGGCAGTTTCTGAAAACTACCCTGATTTAAAGGCTAATCAAAACTTTACTGGATTACAACAAGATTTAAAAGATACTGAGAATAAGATTTCTTATGCTAGACAATTTTATAATGATGCTGTTACGAGATATAATAGAAATTTAATGGTGTTCCCTTCAAATATTGTTGCTTCTATGTTTCATTTTACACCAGCCACATTATTTGCAGTTGATTCTGCCGAAGCAAAGCAAAATGTTAAAGTTGATTTTGGAAAATAATATCAATCGAGTAGAGTAGAAAATTTTAATAATAAAATTTTTCATCCCCTCTCACACCA
>CAMUHU010000076.1 GCA_947088765.1 uncultured Clostridium sp.
TAATACTACAAATTTTTTATAAAAGTTTGTTTCACATCATTGACATACTTACAATTTTTCCAAAAAAGTTTAAGATAAGTATTGACATTTAATAAGAAAGAATGTATAATAAAATAGTTGTTTATATCGCGAGATGGAGCAGTTGGCAGCTCGCAGGGCTCATAACCCTGAGGTCGTAGGTTCGAGTCCTACTCTCGCAACCAAGAAAAATAAAGAACTTGCTAAATTCGGCAAGTTCTTTATTTTTTATTTAATAATTTTCAGCTTTTATTTCAAAAAATGCTTGTGGATGTGCACATACTGGACAAACTGCTGGTGCTTCTTTTCCTATACATATATGTCCACAGTTTCTACATTTCCAAATTTTGTCTCCATCTCTTGAGAATACTAATCCATTTTCAACATTATCTAATAATTTTAAATATCTTTCTTCATGCTCTTTTTCTATTTTTGCTACTGATTCAAATAAATATGCTATTTTGTCAAATCCTTCTTCTTTTGCGGTTTTTGCAAATTCTGCATACATATCTGTCCATTCATAGTTCTCTCCCTCAGCTGCTACTTTTAAGTTTTCTTTAGTTGTTGGAATATCTCCTCCATTTAATAATTTGAACCAAAGTTTTGCATGTTCTTTCTCATTTTCTGCTGTTTCTAAAAATATTGCTGCTATTTGCTCATACCCTTCCTTTTTGGCTTTGCTTGCAAAATAAGTGTATTTAGTCCTTGCTTGTGACTCTCCTGCAAATGCTGCTAATAAATTCATTTCTGTTTTTGAACCTTTTAATTCCATCTTTATACCTCCATGTTTATTTTTAATTATTATATCATTTTTTTTAATAATTGCAATAGCTTGGCCAATTTATTTGTTTCACATTTTTCGACATTTTTCATATCATATAATGTAAGGAGGAATATTTATGTATAAAGAAAAGTGTAATAATTGTTCATGTAAATTATTAAATATTCTATCAAGTTTGCTAGTAGCAGTTGGAATAGCTGTCGTTTTCTATATAGGTCTTATAACTTCAATTTCAGTATTAGTTTATATTACTCTAATATTAGGTATTCTTGGATTAATTGGTTTGCTTGTTATAATATTTGGTACACCAAAATATATTTGTGATTGTATTAATAGAACTAGTTTAATTTCTAGTTCAATTGGTGCTATAATTACTAGTGCATTTGCTTTAGCTCTTACTAGCTTAGTTGCACTCTCTATTCCTGTCGCAATTTTAATAGGTATTGTAGCATTCTTTTTAGTATCACTTGTTATTAGTATTATAGAATTATTAATTTGCATTTTTTGCAACCAAAAAAATTGTTATTATGAAGATTAATTTTAATTATAGGGTACAATGCAAATTGTACCCACTTGATTTTTATATTAAGTTGAAAAAATAATTAGCATCTCACGTAGTTAGAACAAGATGCAATATACTTATTCTTTTTTCAACTTAATTAATACATTATGAAAGGAATTATTTTAATTATGGAAACTTTAAAATTAGGTTCTACTGGACCTACGGTGGAATTGTTGCAAAGCACTTTAAATAAATTAGGCTTATATGTTGGTGGAATTGATGGCATTTTTGGAAGAAACACAGAAAATGCTGTTAAAATATTTCAAAGAAATTTCGGGTTGAATGTTGATGGAATTGTAGGAGCTAGTACTTGGAATGCTTTATTTCCATATATTTATGGATATAGTAACTATACTATTAGAAATGGTGATACTTTATATTCAATAGCACAGAGGTTCTCTACTACTGTTAATAGAATTTTATTTGCTAATCCTAATATTAACCCAGATACTTTATATATTGGTCAAACAATAATAATTCCTTTTGGCTCTATTGTTCCTACAAATATTAGCTATACTTATGATATATTACAGATGAATGTATCTGCATTAAGTAAAATTTACCCTTTTTTACAAATAGGTTCTATTGGTAACAGTGTTATGGGTAAACAAATTCCTTATATTAGAATTGGTAATGGCTCTAAAGAAGTATTTTATAACGCATCATTTCATGCAAATGAATGGATTACTACTCCTCTTCTTATGAAATTTACTGAAAATTTTTTGAAATCTTATGTAGATAATGGTTATATTTATGGTTATAGTACAAATTATATTTTTAATAATTTTTCTATTTATATTGTACCAATGGTAAATCCAGATGGTGTTGATTTAGTAACTGGTGGAATTGATAAAAACTCCTCATACTATACTCGTGCAAAAAATATTGCTAATAGTTTTCCTAGAATTCCTTTTCCGTCTGGTTGGAAGGCTAATATATCTGGTGTGGATTTAAAAAACTACCAACCAATTTGCAAAGTCTTGTAATGCTTTGATTACACGGCTTTGCATTTTTGATTGTTCTTGTTTATTAATTCTTCAATTTTGATAAATTCTTCTAGATTCTCATTAATAGAATTTAGTTTTGAAAAGTTAAAATATATATATACATTTTTGTCTTTGTCTATTTCAATTTTGTTGATTAGTCTGTATAAATATATTTTATCTATTTGCTCCAATTTCAAAAAGTTTTCTATTAATTGATCTAATTCTTTTTCTTCTGTTGTTTTGTTTTTGGCATCTATTTTGCCTTCTATTCCAATAAGTTTTTCCTCTAATTCTTCTTTTTGTTTTGTTAAATTCGTTCTATCAAATATAAGTTTTTGTGATAACCTAATGTAATCTTCTTCGAGAATTATGCCTTGTAATTTATCCATATACATCTTATCTAAATTATTATTTATATCTAATGTAGCTTTATCAATTTGTTCTAATTTCTTCTTATATCTATCTCGAATATCAAGTGTTTTATTTTGATATTTCTCATAGATTGAATAAAAAATTTCTTTGTCTGCATATATCCTGCAGATTTTTTTTATAACATAAATAATATGATTTTCAAACTTTTCATAATTAATACTTAATGGAAAACAACCTCTTTTTTTATAGTCTGCACATATTATATATGGATGTGATTGTGCATTTCTTTTTGAATTTTTCTTAAGTACAATTTGCAGTTTTCTTTTGCAATGATAACAGTAAAGTAGCCCTCTTAATAAGTAATCATATTTTAGTTTGGTGTTTGTTCCTCTTTTTTCAAGAATACATTGTACTTTCTCAAATGTTTCTTTGTCTATGATAGGTTCGTGTGTATTATCAACTCTTATTTGATTTTCCTTTTCTACAGTTCTAATCTTCTTTACTTTGTATGATATAACTGTTTTTTTGTTTTGAATGGTATTTCCAATATAAACTTCATTCTTTAGCATATTGCACAATGTAACCTCATTCCAATCATAGTTTGTTTCGTTTTCGCCTTGTATCATTCCTGTTTTTCTGTATCCTGTTGGAGATAAGTATTTGTTAGTGTTTAGATAATTTACTATTTCCACACTACCAGGTCCATTTGCATACATATCAAATATTTTCTCTACAATGCCTTTTACCTTTTCATCAATAATTAGTTTATTTTTGAATGTAGGATGCATTTTATATCCGATATGCTGGGATGCTACACATATACTCTCCATTCTTTTGTTTTTCCTTATAGACACTTCTAATTTTCTTTGATATATCTTTGGCATAATAGTCATTCATAATTGCTTTAAATGGTGTTATATCGTTGTTTGTGCTATCAATATAGGTATCTATACCATCTGTTATTGCAACATACCTAATATTGTTTTGTGGAAAGTAATTTTCTATGTAATGCCCTGTTTTAATATAGTCCCTTCCAAGTCTTGATAAATCTTTTGTTATAACCATATTAATAGTTCTATTTTCAATGTCCTGTAGCATTTCATTAAATCCAGGTCTGTCAAATGTAGTTCCAGAGATACCATCATCAATGTATTCTTTGATTAGGGTTAAATCATTCTCCTTTACATATCTTTGCAAAATATTTCTTTGATTACCGATACTTTCGCTTTCTTGTTTGTCGCCATCTTCACGAGATAGTCTTATATATATTCCGTACTTTGAAGTTTTGACTAGTTAAGTCTAACATCTACCCTCCTATCCGTAATCATCTACTCCTTAAGTGTAGCTTACTTTGATTAATTTTTCAATACTATGTAATAGTTATTTTACATTAGTTTTCAATTTCTCTAGATAATCTTTAAATATTAGTCCTATTGTTTCTTTCAAACTCTGCTTCTCTTCTGTAAAAATACAATATGTATTAAATTCTAATTTATCTATCTTTGTTTCTTTTTTATTCTTATTCACAATTCCTCCTATCTATGTTTAATTAAGAATTGTTATTTGGCTAGGCAAACGAGCATTAAATCTATGAGGCGTGCTCTTGCACGTTGATTAGATTTAATGTGAGGTTTAACAACGCCAAATGACAATTATTAATTAAACTAATACAGAATATTAAAGAAAATGGCTATATATGACACTTAAAATAAGTGTATTTGTCAATGTACGAAAAAACAAACAGAATCATCAAATATGTGATTCTGTTTGTTTATATTTTATAGTATAGATTATCTTTTTTATAAATACAATGAAATGATTTTGAAGTGTTTTTGAAATATAATTGTATTTTATTTATTATTCTTTAAAATTTCTATATATTTTTCTGTTAATATTTTTATTACATTTAATTTGTAATTACTTGATGGTATAAAATTCTTTCTATCTTCATCTGATAATTTCTTGTAATAACTGTTGTTTTTATATAAAAAATATTTAGCAATTTCGTTACTAGATATTTGATTCACTTGTAAACAGCAAAAATCATAGATATTGCTTGAAAGCATTTCTAATTATAATATTGAAATATTATTATATTCACTTAATAAATCTTTCTTTATTCTAAACATAATTTTTGCTTTATCTTCTCTTTCCATATATTTTTGTTCATAACTTGTTTCATTCTTTTTAATAATATATTCTTTCATTATTTCATCTATATTATGATCAATTATAGAATTTTGTAACTCAATTTTTAAGTTTTCTAGTTCAAAACTCAACTTTTCTTCTCCTTTCATAGTTTTCGCCTCGCATTTTTTATTCAATTGCGATATTTTTATAGTTGTTAACTACAACTTAGTTCTAAGATTATAGTTCTAAAATATTTCATTTTTAGCTTATTGTCAACTATACTATTAATGGGGTGAAGTAATGAAAAATTCAATAGATAATAGTACAGGTAATACAATATTAGGTCAAAATATTAGAGATATTAGAAAAGGTCTTAATCTCACTCAAGAAGAATTTGCAGAAAAATTAAATCTTAATCCTCAATTTATATCTCAGATAGAGACTGGAAAAATTGGTATAAGCTTAGATAATGCTATAAATATATGTAATACTGCAAATTGTTCATCTGTAAATCTATTTAAAGGTCTAGTTAATTCACCTAGTATTATTGATAAATACGAACTTTTAAGTGATAGAGATAAGTTCGTAATAAATCAAATGATTACTTGTTTATTAAATACAAAATAATTTTTATTCACTAACATTATATAAAGGTATATTGTTAGTGCTTTTTATATTTATTATACTTTTTCATCTTTTAGATTCTTATTTGACTTTGGATGAATATATATACTAACATTATTATTATATTTTTCAAAAAGTGTCTGTAAAAAATTGAATAGTAATGATTCTTCACATGTTGTTTCAGTAGTATTTTTTCCATCAAAATATACAATAATATACTCTTTTATATTCAAATATTTTCCTCCTTTCTGCATAATTTTGTAAAAAATATACAATATCTTTCTTGTCTATTTTTAATAAATACATCCATTTATTCTAAATACTCTTTCAACCCATCAACATTCTTGTAAACCTTTGTCATCGGATTTCTTTCTGATGCCTGTCCATTTTTATTTAGTTCTTCCATTTGTTTGCAATTTTCTATTGCAGTATGTAACTTTCCATCTTTCGTAACTTTTTCAAAGATGTTAGGATCATTTTTACTATAAGTACCTAATCCATTCTTTTGAAATTCTTTGTTAAGTTCATCTAAAACATCATCTTTAGAAATGTATTTCGTTACTTTCTTTAAATGTGCTAATAACCAAAGTTCAAAATTAGGATTTGACAAGCAAGCATTATAATCGCAATTTGCTATTGCTTGGTTAAATTGCTCATAACTATAATCATCTTTATCAAACACTACCCAAACTTGTCCATATACTTTACTTGCATAGTTCACAAATTTTTGAGTGTATTTTACTAAGTCTATAGTATTTCTTCCTGTTCCTTTCACTTCAATATTAGGAATTAGCACATCTACTTTATTGCCATATTTTTCGTTAATTTGTTTCTTTAGTCCATTAAAATAATTAGGCTCTGTTTTCTTTCCCTCACATACAATTCAGTAATTGTCTGGTGCTCGCCTTTTACTTTTTAGTTTATCTCTTCTTGAAATATTATTATTTCTCATAATTTATCTCAAATTCTTCTAATACTGGAATAGCACCATATCTTCCAGTTAAATAATCTTTATTGTATGTCGCATCATTTCTAACTTTTTTACCTGAACTTTTATCATCTTCTAATATATAATCTGATAACGCATATATTTCTGAAATACCATCTCTATTTTTTTCTGCAAACCATATTTCATCTCTTCTAAAAGTATCTTTATTTAGATTTACTGTATCATGTGTTGAATAAATCAACTGTCCCTTTCCAATGTTTGTTTCACTATTATGAAATAAATTAATTATATATCTTGTTAATAGTGGGTGAAGTTTTGCATCTAGTTCATCAACAAATAAAACTGTTCCATATTTCAATGCATCCATAAAGAAATCAAACAAATGAAACATTTTTACAGTACCATTTGATTCTAATTCAAAAGGTAATGCCCTTAATTTATTATCTTCACCTCTATGAATTAACTCCACCTTTATTTCTCCGTCACCATTTTTCACTTGTTCTATAGATTCTGGTGTAGTTTTTATTCCTTCTATCCCTGAATCGAATGCCTTTATAAATTTTAATAACTCATTCTTATAATTTTTATCATTTAAAATACTCCCTGATACTCTGTCATTTATAAAAGTTTCAAATTCTGGATCTCCCAAATCTAAATAATTAGTGTTCATAAACCATAAATATACACTTGCAAAATCCTCATCAGAAGAATGTAGTTTACTATATAAATTTAAAAACAATGTACTTTCATCTACATTAAATTTTTCTTTATTTTTAGGCATATTTATTTCTTTATTTTGTCTTTCGAATATTACTGAGTAGGTGTTCTTTTTCTTTAAATATAACCATTCTGATATAATTTTATCTTTTAGTATCTCGAATCCATATTTATATATTTTATTGTTTTTTGCAAATATTTCTACTTCTAATGCAATTGGTTCTTCATTTATCATAAAACTATAACACTTTTCATTATCAGTTGCTAGATAAGGCTTTATAGCATCATTGCTAACTAATATTCTTTTTTTCATATAATCAAAAGCTTGTAATACATTTGTCTTTCCACTTGCATTAGCACCATATATTGCAGCAACTTTTAAAAAGTTACCATTATCTGTTTCAATCAAATTATATTCGTGTTCTTTTAATGATGTTGCTTCCATATCTAAACAATTTTCATCTTTAAAGGATTTAAAATTTTTAAAACTAAATCTAATTAACATTTTAATTTCTCTCCTCTCATACTATATTATATGCTAATTTTTATAAAATATCAACATTTTTGAGATTTTTTCTCAAAATTCATAATTTTA
>CAMUHU010000077.1 GCA_947088765.1 uncultured Clostridium sp.
TAGTAATATTTAATCATAGAACAAATATAAAGAGAATATTAAGTGGGACAGAGAATAAATTATCTTTTAAAAAATAATAATACACATAAGAAGGGAAGGATAAAATTGAAAAAAATATGTATAATAGGTAGTGGTTCATGGGGATGTGCTTTGGCAATTCACTTAGGGAAATTAGGGCATAAAATTAAAATTTGGTCTTATGAAGAAGAAGAAAAAAATTATATTAATGATAAAAGAACTTGCAAGTTTTTACCTAATTCAGTAATTCCAGAAAATGTAACTTGCACTTTAGATTATAAAGAAGCAATAGAAAATAGCGAGATAATTTTACACATAACACCATCAAAATTCACAAGAGAAACAATAAAGAAATATAAAGAATATGTTACAAATCAACCAATTATAATATGTTCTAAAGGATTTGAAAGCAGTACATTAATGACATTGGATGATGTAGTAAAAGAAGAATTGCCAAATTCAAAAATAGGAGTACTATCAGGTCCAAGTCATGCAGAAGAAGTATCTATAGGCATACCTACGGCATTAGTAATAGCATCAGAAGATAAAGAATTATGCAAAACAATACAAAAAGAATTTATGAATGAAAAGTTAAGAATCTATACATCTGAAGATGTAAAAGGTGTTGAATTGGGAGGGGCTTTAAAAAACATAATAGCATTTTGTGCAGGTGTAGGAGCAGGTCTAGGATTAGGAGATAATTCATTTGCAGCACTAATTACAAGGGGATTAAAGGAAATTGCAGAATTAGGAATAGCACTTGGCGGAAAAGAAGAAACATTTTATGGACTAACAGGACTAGGAGATTTAATTGTTACTTGTCTGAGTGAACATAGCAGAAATAGACGAGCAGGAATGTTAATAGGACAAGGAAAAAACTTAGAAGAAGCAAGAAAAGAAATAGGTATGGTAATTGAAAGTGTAGATAATATAGAGGTAGCATATAAGTTAGGAAAAATACATAATATAGAAATGCCAATATTGAATACAGTTTATGCAGTTTTATTCGAAAATTTAAAACCAGAGATTGCAGTGAATGATCTAATGATACGAAATAAGAAATCAGAATTTTAAAACAAATTGGGGGTGTATGTGTGATTTTATATAATAAAATCACAATGAATAATTAATAATGAATGATTAATAATATATGTAGGGGCACGGTGCACCGTGCCCAATAAAAAATGAGATCTGTAACATATTAGATTTTTACATAAATTTTAAATTTATATTACAGTATTTTTCTTAAACTGTGATATTGGAGCCTGCCATTACAACGGATGAGTATAATTCTCTGTAATTTTTATAATATCACAAATCAAAATTTATATTTTACTTTGACAACAATTGTTAAGAATAAAAAAATAAAATTTGTAAAGAATATATTTAATAGAATAATAGAAGAAAGGAAGATAGGCATGGAGATTTTTGAAAGAATAGGAGAAGTAGCCTCACAAACATATAAATATACAACAGAAAAAGCAGACAAAATTGCAAGAGAGACAAAGCTTAAAATGAAGATGAATGAGAATAAATCTAAGATTGAAGATTTATATAATGAAATAGGAGAAGCAGTATATAGAAGACATTTGGCAACAACTAAAGAAAACTTTGATGAAGAAATACAAAATGCATGTGAAGAAATAGATAAAATTTCAAAAGAAATAGAACAACAAAATAATGAATTATTAAGTTTAAAAGATAGAAAACAATGTCCAAATTGCCACGAAAAAATAGAAAAAGAAGCAAAATACTGCTCAAATTGCGGAATGGAACAAGCTCAAGAATCAAAGGAAACTGAGAAAGAAGTTAATAATAAAAATAAAGAGGAAATAAAAAATGAAAATAAATCAGAAACTAATGATGCAATAGCTACAAATGCAACAGAGGAAGAGAAGGCAAGTAATGATAGTAATGAAGCATAATTAATATGGGTATCTTTCAAACAGATACCTAATTATTTTATCTGAATTTGAAGAGGTCACATTAATAAAAATATTCTCGTCTAAACTAATCCACATATTTATATCATATTTATCATTATTATCAACAAAAACACCAATAATATCAGAAATTTCAATAGGATTATCATAAGCATTATTCCATTTTAACATATCATTTTGTATATTCATATTATCATTTTTATTATAAAAATTAGTAAGAAATCGAGAAATTTCGCCACTCTTTTGACTATATAAATTAACAGTAGTTTTCATATCTTAAATCTCCTTTTATAATATTAGTATAAAAAATTATAAAATAAATATGCATTTATAAATAAAAAAAGATTGCATATCTGCAATCTTTTTTTATTCATTATGTCATACTATTTTTATATTTTATATACTTATAAATTCCGAAAATACTTAAAATACTTAGAGCTACAATTGCTATGAAAATCATATCAGATTTTCCTGCTTGAGGTATAACTTCAATAGGAATATCCTCAGTAACTTTTACTTTAGGAGAAACAGTTGATGTTTCATTATCCCCTTGATCATCTGTAATATTAACTTTTTCATTTGTTGGCAAAATCTGACCAAGAATGTCTTTATTAAAATTATCCTTTAAGGTTAATTTGTATTGTAAAGAAGCACTTTCTCCAGCATCTAATGATGGAATAGTCCATGTAATAGCATTTGTAGTTTTATCAATTTCTGCACTTACTTTTCCTAAATTAGGAGAAGTAACATAAGCAAAATCAAAGTTATCAACTATCTTTTTAGGAAAATAATCTTTAATAACAATATTAGTTAAAGTATTAGATTTAGATATTTCAACATCATTAAAAACATTATTTTCTACAATATTTTTAATATTAGAATCACTTATAAAATAATATTTTCCAGCAGTTGGTTTATCTTCAGTACCAAATACTTCTTCTGCAAGTTCTACATAAGTTTTTCCAACAGTTGCTTCAACTGTATCACTAACAC
This sequence comes from uncultured Clostridium sp., assembly GCA_947088765.1. Classification (GTDB taxonomy): domain Bacteria; phylum Bacillota; class Clostridia; order TANB77; family CAG-508; genus CAKPSH01. The sequence continues at coordinate 2,955 of CAMUHU010000077.1, forward strand.
CAGCTAAAACAGAAATTAATTTAACACCTTTATTATCAAGCTCAACTAATTTCTTTTTAGTATTACCTAAGACTATATCAGAAAATTGAAGAGTATTTCCATGAATATCATCATTAGGAACACCATCTGATATTAAAATAATATATTCCTTATCAGCAGTACCAGAAAAATTTTGATTTGCAAGTTCTAATCCAGCTTCTATATTAGTTCTGGAACCAAAATCTGTATCATTTATATCTTCAATGGCTTTAAGAACATCACTATTTTCTGTTGTTAAAGTTTGCATTAAAGTTGCATCTTCTATAGTGCCTTCTTTCTTAACATCAGAATTACTAGAGAAGCATACAACACCAATTTTAAATTCTGGATCAGAAGCATTTAATTTAGTAGCTAATTGTTTGGCAGAATTATAAATTAAGTCTTTCCTTGTTTCAGTATCTGAAACCTTCTCATTTAAACTCAAAGAATTATCTATAACTAAAAATATCTCAGAAACTGTTTTTTCTATTTTTTCTTCAGCAGTATTTTTTACATCAAGTTGTAAAGTAACTGAATTTTCGTCATAAGATATAATCTGTTTTGTAAATTTACCATTTGCTCCAAACACCATTTCACAAACACTTTTATCAACAACCTCGAAATGTGTTGAAGAAGATAACTTAGCAGAAACAAAATTCGTAAAAATTAGTGTAAAAGCTAAGAGTAAAATAATAATTTTAATCGTTTTTTTCATATGATTTAACCCCCATTAATATTTAAAATATCACATAAAAATAATTATAGCATAAGTAAAAAAAACTGTCTATACTAAAAAATGACAAATATTTTACAATTTTTTAATAAATTTTTAATATATGGGTAAAAAAATAAAAAACAGCTTGACATAAAGTACAACATAGAGTATAATAAAAAAGTAAAGGAGGAGTCAAAATGGACAAAAAACATGGAACTATAATAGTAGATGGAAAAATTGTAGACTTGGACAAGACTTCTATAGAAGAACTAAAGAAGTTAGAAAATAAATTAGAAAATGAAATTGATGAATTAAGAAAAGAAATAGACGAATTAATTAAATAAAAAATATAGGAGGTAAAAAATGGATACAGCTAAAAATTATGATGATAATTATGAGGTAGTAGTACCAGAAAATGATGATTTTGACTTAGAATATATTGATCTAAATGAAGAGGATATAATTAATGTAAATCCAGAGGAAGTATTAAAAGCAGAAGTACAGAGAGAGAAAACATTAAAGGAAGCATTGTTAAACCTTATGAGTAAGCAGGCTTCACTATTAAAGGTAAAAACTGCTGAAAAGGCGAGAGAAACAGGAGCTACAATAGATAAGATAATAAAAGGAGTAGAAGAGAAAGCACAAGCATATGAAAAAGGTTATTTAGAAGAAAAAGCTATATTAGATGATTATAATAAAAAGCTAGACAATCTTAAGAGTCTCTACGAAGAAGGAGTAGATTTTAGACTTAATAATAGGGATAAATTTGAAACAGAAGAACAAGTAGCAATAAATCAGAAAAGTGAAGCTAAAAGCAAAATGAAAAAAATGCAAGCTACTAAACAATATAAAGAATATATAAAAGCTTTTAATAAAGTAAAAGATGAATTTAATCAAGCAGTGTTGGATGGAGATACTGAAACAGAAATAATTAAGCGTAAAGAATTAATAGAACTTAAACAAAAAGATCCTACAGCACCATATAAAAGAGAAATGAAGCAAGCTGATGATGCAATATCATTAGCAAGAAAAGGAATTTCTGAATATGACCAACAATTAATTGACTGGGTAGAAGATAAAAATACAAGAATAGATAAAATAGAAAATGAAACAAATCAGGCTTTTTCAGGAATAGTAAAGCAAAACTTTTGGCAAAAATTAATAGGCTCACTAGTTAATAAATTTCATAAAGTAGGTAAGGTAGCCAAAAGTGCATTCGGACAAATAAAGAAAATAACAGATATGATGGATGAAGTATATGAAAAAATGAATAAAGAATATGAAGAAGAACTAAATGCAAATATGCAAGCAGCAAGTGAAAGAGCAGAAGCAAAAGCCGAAGCGAGAGCTGAAAGGAAAGCTGCAAGAGCTGAAAAGAATAGAAAACATAAACAGGATATTATAAAAATGATTGATGAAAGAATTGCAGCAACAGAAAAACAATTGGAAGCTATAAGAGCACAAAGATCTCAAGATAATGGAAAAAATATTACGCCTGTTTTTGAAGGTGGAGATAATGTAGTACAATTTGATAGAGATTAAAAGTACAATTTTAATACTCCAATATTTATAAATATAAATGGATTTAATGAAAAGATAATAAAGATGTTTGGTAGAGGAATGTCAGATAAACAAATATCAGAAAAAATGTATGAATTGTTTGGATGTAATTTTGTAATAGATATGATAAGTGATATAACGGATAAAATAATACCAGAAATACAAGTTATGTTTTTTTATTGAATATTTAATTAAAGTATGCTAGAAAATGCGTATCGACTAAGTCGACACGCATTTTCGCTTATCAAATTAAGTTATTTTTTTGTTACATCTGTTGTTCACCAGGAATCAAATAATCTACTACTCCATATATTAAAGCACCTATTATAGCAGCTATCCAAGAAATTGAATAACCAGCTACAAAGAATTGAGTTAAATATAAAGTTACTGCAGCTAGAATAAATCCAACAAAACCTTTACCAAAAGGGCTAGCATGTAACCCAGTGAATTTAACTATTAGATAATCCATAACTGTTAAAACTACAGCAGCTATAGCTAAAGACCATATATTATTAATAGAGAAACCTGGTGTAAAAAATGCAGTAATTCCAAGAACTATAGCGGCAACAACTAATCTACCAACGATTTGCCAAACTGTACTTGTACCGCTTTGAGTATTATTATCTACACGACTATTATCCATTTAGTTTACCTCCTAAAAAAATCAAATTCATAAAATGAGAAATAAATTTTCTCATTTATATATTATTGACATAAAAATTTTTTTTATACAATTGAAAAATTATTTGAAACTAAGAATAACAAGAAATTTCATACATATGGAAACCATTTACAATTTTAAATTATTATTATTATTTTTTTTAGCATAATTTAAGTATAGAATGGAAAAGATAATACAAAAATAAATTTTGAAGGAGAAAACATGTTAATAACATTTGTTAGATCAATTATATTATATATAATTATTTTGATTGTAATGAGATTAATGGGGAAAAGAGAAATTGGTCAGTTACAGCCATTCGAATTAGTAATAGCAATTATGATTGCAGACTTAGCGTCAATCCCAATGACAGAAGCAGGAATCCCAATATGGAATGGAATTATTCCAATTTTGGCATTATTAATAATGCACTTAATAATATCTATGATAAATATGAAAAGTATTAGAATGAGAGAAATTGTATGTGGAAGACCCACAATACTTATATATAGGGGCAAAATTGATGAAAAATCTTTGAAAAAAGAAAGGTTTACAATAAATGAACTAGAAGAAAGGTTAAGAGGAAATAATGTAAGCAATATTGGAGATATAGAATATGCCATATTAGAAACCAGTGGACAATTAACAGTAATTCAAAAGCCAAATAAACGAAATACAATACCAGAAGATTTTAATATAATGCCAGACTACGAAGGAATATCATATGATTTAGTAATAGATGGTGTAATAATGAGAGAGAATCTACAGAAAATAGGTAGAAATTATGAATGGTTAAAGAAATCAGTACAAAAATTTGGATTTAACCCAGAAGAAGCATTAATAGTAACATTAGATGGAAAAGGACAAATATTCTGTCAGAAGAAAGATAAAAAATAAAGGAGGAAAAATGTTGAAATGAAAAGAGAAATAATAATTTGCTTTGTAATAATTATTGCAGTAGTAATATTAAATATAATAACAATTAACTATACAAAAGAAAGTGTACAAAGCCTAAAAGTTGAACTAAGTAGAATTAAAGAAGATATAGAGCAAGAAAAAGATATAAACTTAGTAAATGAAAAAATAACGAATCTAAAAAACAATTGGGAAGAAAGATATAAAAAATTAGCATATTATATAGAACATGATGAATTAGAAAAAGTACATTTATATATAGTTGGAATAGATAGTAATGTAAACTCCGAAGAGTATAGTCAAGCAATAGGAGAATTAGATAAATGTGATTATATATTAGAACATATTGAAGATAAGTATAGTTTAAGTTTTAAAAATATATTTTAGACTAGAAACTAGGCATTAGAATATATAATAAGTGAATAGTACAAATGTGCTTATCATATTTGTACTATTCACTATTGATTATTCACTGCAATTTTTAAATTGCATATTTGGTTGGGCTGGCTAGATTCGAACTAGCGCATGCATGAGTCAAAGTCATGTGCCTTACCGCTTGGCTACAGCCCAATATAAATAAATCTTTATAAATGGGGTGGAAGATGGGATTCGAACCCATGGTCTCCAGTGCCACAAACTGGCGCGTTAACCAACTACGCTACATCCACCATTTTTTTAACAGTGCATATATAATTTTAAACAATTTAACTAAATTTGTCAAGCCATTTTCAAAAAAAATTAAAAAAATACTTAAATATCTAGTATACAAAAAATTATATTCAAAGAGCATTAACAAAATTTTAATAAAATTGTCCTAAATCTATGTCAATGATTTTTGAAAATGTCCCAAAAATTTTTAAACATAAGCCCTAAAA
>CAMUHU010000078.1 GCA_947088765.1 uncultured Clostridium sp.
GATAATACATAGTTATCGTTTGTTTCCAATTTGTGAATAATTCTAAATTATCATTTTCTGCTAAAGAGGTCAAAATGAACACAAAATTGATTTGGGAAAATATTCTATTAAAAGAAGTATATGGATTTGAATTGAAACATGCTACAACTATTGCCAAAGACAAAGCCAGCCGTAATCGTAAATATCAAATATTTGAAATATTAGTAATTGAAACCCTGGCTTTATTAGATTCTAAAACAAAATGGCAAACAACTTATGGAAACAAAGATGATGGTGTGGATATAATCGGAATAAAAAAGCCCCTATATACAACTCCTTTTATTGACAATGCCCCAGATCAACTTTATTTGGGGCAAATCAAACGGAGAAGCAACGGGTATCGCTATGATGATTTTCGAACAGATATTAATAAACTATTTGAATTTTATACGAGTAAAGTCTTATATAAAAATGCGACATTAATGCAGCTAATTTTTGTAATTAGTTCTGATAACCTTAATAACACAAAGAATCTTCGAAAAAATTTATTAAAAGAATTTGATAATAAAGAGCATGTAGTATTTGTTGCCGGAATTAAGTCACCTATCACTATAATAGATGCTCTAGATATTATAAAATATTGGAGTTTAAACTTCGGATTTGTAGAAAAAATAATAGAAGATGCTTTTACAGAAGATGAAATAAATCAATTTCAAGAATTTTTAAAAGAAATCAAATTTGCAGGCTTTTCTTGTTCTATTAATCAAAATAAAACAACATATGTAGGAAAAATACAAGAACTACAGATTAAGATTACTACAGATTTAAAAGACATTCCAATAGAAGTTTGTTTAAAATGGATTCCAGAGAAAACATCATTAGGGAAGGTTCAATTAATAAGCCCTTGGAGTTTGTATGAGACTTCAGGCATTCATGCTTATATAGAAAATTCATATGAGTTTTCTGTTCTATTTCGTGGGATTTCTGTAGGAAAATATGGGTTAGGTGAACTGGAGATTTCTTTTCCGAATTCAGATTACATACAGAGAATTTCATTAGGTGATACTCTTTTTAAGGAAAGTATATTCCCGATATATCTAGAGGTACCTAATTATAATATTAAATCTATATTAGAAAAGAATTTGACAGATACAAGTTGTAAGTTTTATGCAGTCGCTATTCTTGGGTGTGGAGGAATAGGTAAATCTTCTTTATTAAGCGAAGTAATGATCAAAGCAATCAATAACGGATTTTATTGTATTGATATAGGATATTCACATAGTTTTACATCTGGTAATACTTTCTTAATTCAAATTATAGTTAAACTTATTAGTTGCTATTTACATAAAGTTGTTTTCCTGAATCAAATAGAACTTTATATTCGAAATGTTCTTGGTAGCTTATATAATGAGGATTGGAGTGATTCTTTAAAAAATCTAATAAGTGATAAAACATTTTATGTTGATCATATATGTGATTGTATTGTTTCTTTATTAATAAAAATAGTACATAGTAATCCATGTGTTTTATGGCTCAGTGATTTACATTGGCTAAATAATACAAATGCTGAATTCCTTCGAAAAATATTTTTTTTATTAAAAATAAATCATAATTATTTAGGAAATAAATTAGCTATATTTTTAGAAGGCAGAGACAATGAAACAATTATTATAGATAACAAATATTATATTCCATATGCATGGGAGGAGTTTCTTAGAGAGACAGATATTGAATGTAAATTTTTAAAAGAATGGAAAAAGGAAGATTGTAGCAAATTCTTGGATGCTCTTTTTTATCAACAGGAAAAAACCTATGATTGGGAATTTTTTAATTCCATTAAAGAAAAATTGCTTGCTAAGACAAAAGGGATTCCTATGCATATTTTGGAACAGATAAAATTTTTAATAGAACAAGGGAAAATTATTATAAAAAGTAATGGAGAATTATATATACTGGAACAAAATTGGCCTGAAATATTATCAAATGATTTAAAACAATTGATTAATTTACGCATACAATACTATTATAAGAAAAACGAAGTTGTGATGGAATACTTATCTGTATATGCAAAATTGAATTTGCATTTAATTCCTGAATGTGCTAAGTATATTTACAAATTACTATTTAGAAAATTTTCAGAAGATATTCAAACTCTTGAAAATATTCCATTTATAGAAACCAAAAATAATATTTTTTATTTTCGACATGAATATTACTCTGAATGTCTAAAAAGCTTACCAGTAAAAAATGATGAAACCATTGATGATTTTATAAAGTGGTTTCAAAATAGAGGTAGTCTTACAGACTATGAATGGTTATGTAAATTACAACTTTTAAGAATGTATTTATTTACTGACTATGATTTATTATGTAATGAAACAATAAAGTTTCTAGAAATAGTAAAAGATGAATATATGAAACAAAGTGCTTATGAAATACTTTTAGATATTCCTTCAAACATTTTACATAAAAAGAAATTGCATTTTTATGAAATTAAATACAATTTATGCGAATCAATTATATTAACAGGTGATTGGAAATTAGCTAAGAAATATTTCTTTGAATTAATTGAATCAATCAATTTGGACAATTTGCAAGAAGTATATTATGGGGCATTATCATATCAGGAACTCTCTAACATTTGTAGTGGTGAGTTATTGTTGGATGAATCCATTATGTATGCTGACAAAGGAATTGAGATAGTTGATAAAGCATTTCCCATATTTAGAAATGAATATGCTTATAATCTATTAATGGAAGCCAAAGAATTGTTAATAGAAAGGAAAGCAATTTGCTATCAGTTTTCTGGACATGTAAAGAAAGCATTCAATTTACAAAGAGAAGCTTATGCAAGTGCATTATCTAGAAAAGATGATTATATTATGCTAAGAATTAATTATGAACAAGGAGGAACGCTTCTTCATACTGATTTGGATAATGCCGTAGAATTATTAAGTAATTGCTATAAAAAAGCCACCATACAACCTATGAAATTTTCGGAAGAACTTGTTTTGATTAAAACTATGGAATTGTTAGGGCGAACAAAACAATTATATTTATCTATTTCGAATACAGAAATAGATACTGTGTATTATGAGGCCTCCTTTCTAGTAGAATGTCACCAAAAAAATAAGTATAATTACAGTGCATCAATTCATCTAATTACTATGGCGGCTCTTGTGCTATTAAGAGACAATGACCCGCAAAAAGCTTTGAAATATTTATTTATGAGTCTAGAACGAGCTTTAAATACTCACCTAAATGAATTACTTTGGAAATCTTATCTAAATATTGCTCAAGTAAAAAAATTTTTAGGATATTATGATGAAGGTGAATATTATGCACAAAAAGCAAAAATAATACTCGAAAATATGATTCAGGAAAATCCTATTAATCAAAAAGCAATTGTAACTTTAGTTTATGAACCATTAGAATATTTAGACAAAACTTTAACAAGCAATCTTCGAAAGATAAAAGAAAATCTTTCGATATCAGAGTCTGGTATTAGAATTCATTCATTTTCATGGCAGTCTATTAAGTTGTTTGTTATGAACTAATACTATTGCTTTTTATTTGCTTAATTTAGGAACTTATGCTTACAGATTATGAAAATCCAATGTTTTGGAGAGCCTATAACAAATAAATTGTTTGGCTCTCCATTTAGTATGTTCTCATGAGTGGATCTTAATGGGTGAACGTTTCGGGTGCATATAGGTAGCAATAAGCACATACCTGAACAATAATGGAGCTATCATGAGAAGGAATCCTGAAGGAAACTGTACTGCAGGCATACCCTTGGCCTGACAGAAAAAATTGTATATAAAACTGGAAAACATAAATAAGTCTGCCAAAAATGTCAATTCCAAAAGTTAATGGAATATCATAAAATGTTGCAGATATATGAGGAGAAAGAATCTGTACCCTAATTAAAGGAGATTGACAGACACTTTCATTATCTGCAGTAGTAACAAACTGTATGAAGCCGATAGGCGAAATGATTGCCTGCTTCCTACTCAGTTTACATGGAATAACTATATCGATAAATAGCATCACATAAAATTTCGCCAATAAGACCTATCTCATTCTTGGTATGTGCCGCACTTAAAAGAATAAAACCTTTGCTAAAAATATGATGTTCACTAAAAATTTTTAATAGATAATTTCTAAAAGGATCTTCGTAAAAAGAATAGTTTTTACTTGACACATGAAAATTGCCAGGATAACCAGTTAATAATAATATTCCATCTAGGTGATATGTTGCAATAGCATCTTGTACTTGGTTCATTACAATTTCTGTTGCCTCTTTCCAAGTTGGCCAAATAGGAACATCTTGCTGTCTCTTTTCGCATGCTAAGGCAGCTGCAATAGAAAGATTTTCACTTGAATGTGCATTACTTATTTTTAATTTCTCCATAATTAGAATTTCTTCGGACTTTCCCATACAGATCGCTAGGGGTAACCCATTAGTTAATCCTTTAGACAAACAAAGATAATCTGGAAAAATATCATATTCGCCAGTAACTCCGTATTTTCCATACCGTACCCCTGAGCTTACCTCATCAAAAATTATATATATATTATTTTTTTTACATTCTGTTACAATTTCTTCAAGATCCTCTTTTGAAAAAGTTCCTGGGCAAAGAACTACGCATGCTAGTTGATGAACATATTGAGTAATTGTATATAATATTTCGTCTTTTAATGCTTCACAGTAAAAACAAGATTGCTTAATTTCCACTGGGATACCACAGTCTTGGGGGGATAAATGATAATAATTAAAACATGACCAATCTAACCATCCATGATATTCACAAGAAAGTACTCCTGCTTTTCCAGATAGATATCTGCTTGCACGGACTGCAGCATATACTGCATCTGCACCATTTTTAAAAAATTTTATAGATTGGTAATGATTAAATTTTTTTAACAATAAGTCTGCTAATTCAAGTTCATTATCGCCAGCTATGGAAAAACTAATTCCTTTATTCAGCTGTTCTATTATAGCGTCATTAATAAATTTACAGCAATGCCCCCACACAACAGTACCCATTGCCATTTCACAGTCTAACCAAGTATTCCCATCTAAATCAGCAAAATGACTTCCCCAAGCAGATTTAGCACATAAAGGGGAATAATTAGTTAATAACCGAGAGGGACTTTTTGCCAATGTACTACAGGCAGCTGGAATAATAGTTTTACTTCGTTTATACCACTCATTATTTTTTATAAAAGAACTACACATTTGTTATAATTCTCCTCCAGTTATATTTACGGATTATCGTATTTTTTGGCCAGGCCAAAATTGTGATATAATAGTTTCAAAATTAACAACATTCCCATATAAATCAATAATTACATCACTTTTACAAAAATTGGATCGAAAAGAACACCAATAGTAATTGCCAAGTAATTGTACAAAATTATCACAAAGAAATAAAATAGGTTGGCGCTCTCTAAATAAGTCAATGCTACAGACTTTCGGAATTAAAATTGGTTCTAAATCTCTAACCCAATGTGAATAATCGAAATACATAGAAATAAGATTAGGATATTTATTATTTAATTTATCCCAAAAGCACTTTGCATCTAGTTTATTTCCAGACAAATCGATACCTATGTATTTTGATTGTAAACCATTACAATTTTCTAATTCAAAAAATAAAAAATCCCATAAATCATTGACAATAAAGTCTCCATGCTTTTTCCAAAAAAGTCCTAAATTGCTCTTTCGATTTTGTGAGCGATGTATACCATTACTTTGTTCCCAATGATAAATCTTGATATCAGGATTAATTAAAATACGGCTACCCTGTTTTCTAATACGCATTTGATAATCCAGATCTTCATAACCATTAAAAAAAGCTTCATTTATTTTACCGACTTTATTAATTGTAATTGTTGGAATTACAAAAAAAGCAAAGACAGATGATTGAACCTCATATATTCCATATTTTTCCAGTCTGTTAACTTTGGAATTAAGAAATAAATGACGTCCTAATGCATGAGTGTAGGCAATTCCGCAATTCTGAATTCCTCCTGTTTGTGGATATATTAAAACGCCACCAACGCATATATCTGTTTTATCTTTAAATGTCTTTATAATTTCATTTTGCCATTCAGTAGGTAAAATAATATCCGAATCCATGAGAACGGTATATATTCCTTTGATTAATGGCAAAGCTTCATTAATACACTTTGCACATCCTTGGTTATTTTTATTATTAATGACTTCTACAATTGATTCAGACGGTGAATTTTTAGATACTTCATTTAAAAAGCATCCAACGGCTTCACCAGAATTATCATTAACAAAAATTATTTGCGTTTTATATTTGATAGAAGTACATAAGGAATTATAAAATAAACGAAAAATATTCAATTCTTGGTATACGGGAATAATTATAGTAAATATATACATATAATGTCAAGTCTCCTTTTTTATCATTAAGATGAAATTCTTAATAAGCATTATGCTATTAACTATAAATCAGAAAATACATAATTTCTTACAAAATTACAACCAATGCAAAAACATATTTGGAATTTAAATCTGTATACTTTTTAAAATTTGTTCATTTATAGGTATTAATTAGATCATTCATAAATAATATATATAAGTTAAATTCTTATTAGTAAAAATTTTATATTTATGAATTTATATCATAGCCTCCCTTTGTACTTTTTAACTTTTCTTTCAAACAATTCTGGATGCACAATATCTATAAGTGGAGGAGATGGGGGTAAAAGAGCTCTTATTTGTGAAACCTTTGATTCATATACAAAAAGTACAATATTATTTCTATACCATATTTCAATATTATTATTGTTCCAAAATTGCCCTCGTAAAGAGTCTACTAATTGAAAATGCATTGTTCCAAATTTTTTAACCCAATATGAGAGCGGTTGTTCATTAATATGATGTAATCCTTCTTGCCCAGGAATTGCAGCAGAAAATAAAATAACTTCTGATGAACTAACTAGATTGTGTATATAGATATCGGATTTTTCTTCTGGGATATGTTCTCCAACCTCCATGGATATTGCCAAATCAAACTTTTTATCCAATAATAAATCTTTTCCAATATCTGATTGCTTATAATAAATTTGGGATTGTTCCGGCTGACGTCGATTTTGAGAATTTGAATCTATACCATAAACAACAGGAATTCCTAGCCGTTTAGCTGCTAAACACCATGTTCCTATACCGCACCCAAAGTCTATCACACTATTTGGTTGCAAAAATTTAAAAATAAAAGATAAAATTATTTCTGCTGAACGATAAGATCCTTCAAAGTGCTTATCATAAAATTTACTATTATACTCTTCATTGTACATATATGCTCCCCCAAATTAAGAATAATTTGATTTAGGATTATTCATAAACGATAACTATGTATTATCTATCAAAATAGCGAGGTCAGATAAATGAATAAGCGAATATTTGGACAATTTATACCAGTGTGATTAAATAATAAGAAGAAAGATACCAGATATAGATAAAAATGATTGACATATACTATATATAGTGTTATTACATAGAAGTATTGATTTATATATCTTTTAGGTGAAAGATATAATAAAAATTTGTTCCTGTA
>CAMUHU010000079.1 GCA_947088765.1 uncultured Clostridium sp.
GGCAGAAAGAGGATTTTTGACAATAGCATTTGATCCATCATTTACAGGAGAAAGTCTTGGTACACCTAGATATGTTGCATCTCATGATATAAATACAGAAGATTTCCAAGCAGCAGTAGATTTCTTATCAGTACAAAAAAATGTAGATTCAGAAAAAATAGGTATTATTGGTATATGTGGTTGGGGAGGATTAGCCTTAAATGTAGCAAGTATTGATACAAGAGTAAAAGCAACAGTTTGCTCAACTATGTATGATATGAGTAGAGTAAATCACAATGGATATTTTGATGCAACAAATGAAGAAGAACTATATCAATTAAAGAAAACATTAAATGCACAAAGAATCGAAGATTTTAAAACGAAAGAATATAAATTAGCAGGAGGAGTATCTGATCCTATGCAAGAAGATGCACCTTTCTATTTCAAAGATTATCATAATTATTATAAAACATCTCGTGGCTATCATGAAAGAAGTCTAAATTCAAATGGTGGTTGGAATATAACATCAGCACTTTCATTTATAAATACACCAGAGCATACATTTGCGAGTGAAATAAAAAATGCAGTATTGATTATTCATGGAGAAAAAGCACATTCTTGCTATTTTAGTAAAGATGTTTATAAAAAATTAAAGGGAGATAATAAAGAATTAATGCTTATTCCAAATGCAGTTCATACAGATTTATATGATAAATTAGATATAATACCTTTTGGCAAAATGGAGGAATTTTTTAGAGATAATTTAAAATAGGTGGTAGTTATGGATAAAAAAATTATAATGGTTATAGTTAGTCTAATAATACTTTTAGCTTTAGGAATAGAAGTAATATATATTTTAAAAAATAATCAATATATTTGATTTTGAATTATCAAGCGAAGATATGAAAATGGTAACTAATTTGAATAAAAATGAGAGATATGAGAATTGGTAAATAACAAATAGGCAGATAGTTTGAAAATTGTCTGCTTTTTGTGTTATAATCATCTCGAGAAATTACAATTTTGAGAAAGGATAGAAAATGGAAACAAAAATTATAAATAATATAGCAGTAGTTAATAGTAATGAACTTATGATAAAAGATGTTCAGTCAGCAATTGATTTCATTATGACTATAAAATATGAAACAAACTGTAATAAAATAGCATTAAATAAAAGTGCAATAGTAGAGGACTTCTTTATATTAAGTAAAGGATTAGCAGGAGAGATTTTACAAAAATTTATAAATTACCAAACAAAATTTGCAATATATGGAGATTATTCAAAATACACGAGCAAACCATTAAAAGACTTTATTTATGAAAGCGATAAAGGAAAAGATATTTTCTTTGTTTCAAATGAAGATGAGTCAATAGAAATGTTGAGTAAATCATAACAAGAAATTACAATATATAAGGGAGATAGATTTAATTGCTATCTCCTTTTGAAATATAGAAATTATTAAATATATTTGCTAATTCTTGTGGAGTTTCTTTAAAATTATTCATAATCCAATAATAATAAAGGTTATATAAACCTCCAGAAACAAAAGCATAGTGATATATTTCGTTAGAGTTTTTAGCTTTTGCTAAAAATATTCTATCAAATTCATCTTTTAAATAATGTATCATATTAGCCTGATATAGTAAAATAGCAACATCTTTATTCTTTTCTAAATGAGTAAATAATTTAGTAATATAATTTGTAAAATCATTTGGTGTATATATTATTTTGCTTGTTTTTATAAAGGTATCTGTAATATTATTCAGATAATATTTTATAATATCATCTTTACTTTTGAAATTACGATAAATAGTTATATGAGATAATCCAGCTTTATCAGTAATTTCTTTATTAGTTATAGAAGTATAATCTTTTTTTTTCATTAAAGATATAAGAGCTTCTGCAATATATTTTTTAGATAATTCACTTTGTAATTCCATTGTTACAAAACCTATTCCTTTCTAACACTTGGCTACTTTCATATTGTATAAATAACATTTATAATGTATAATGTAGATGTTACAAATATAACACTACTTTTATATTAAGTCAAGGAGGAATAGAGATGAAAAAGCTGTTAAAAATAATTGGAATAATAATTTTAATACCTATCGTATTAGTAATTGCACTTTTAGTCATAATATCATTTATACCAATGACCCCCAATAATTATACGAAGGAAGTAATAACAGGTGGAGATATTGAAACTAAATACTTAGCAATGGGAGATTACAAAGTTAAGAACATAAAAAGGAAAGGCTCAGAAATAACGAAAAAATATTATATTTATTATCCAGAAGAATTAAAGAATAACGATAAAAAATATCCAGTAGTAGTTATATTAAATGGTACTGGAGTTTTGCCTAAAAAATATAAAGCATTATTTAAACATTTGGCTTCTTGGGGATTTGTAGTTATTGGTAATGATGATGGTAGCACAGGATTTGGCAAGTCTGCTGATGAAACAATAGATTTGATTATATCTGAAAATGATAATAGTAACAGTATTTTTTATGGCAAATTAGATTTAGACAATATAGGTATAACAGGGCATTCACAAGGTGGAGCAGGAGTGTTCACAGCTACTTCTATTATGGAGCATAAGGACAAATACAAAACAGCAGTAGCTTTATCTCCAACACACGAAGAAACTGCACATCAATTTGGATGGAAATATGATTTAACTAAAATCAATATACCAACATTGATGATAGCAGGAACTAATGGAGATTTTGAAACACAAGCTGTAATACCTATTGAAAAAATGATAGAAATGTATAATAAAATACCATCATCAAAGGTAATGCTAAGAAGAATTGGAGCAGAACATGGACAGATTCTATATTCAGCAGATGGATATGTTACAGCTTGGTTTATGTGGCAATTACAGGGAGATAAAGAGGCAAGTAAGGCATTTGTTGAAGATAGTCCAGAAATAAGCAATAACAAATTATATCAAGATGTTCAATTATCAGTCGAATAGCAAAATCAAAATTCTCTTTGACTAATAGAAGTAGCAAGTCAAATGATTTGCTACTTTTAAAAATTTATAGTATAATCATCTCGAGAAGTTACAATAAGTAGGGCAAGTAATGATTTTAAAAATTACTTGTCCTTTATGATATAATCTAAACACGAGATAGTAATTTTTCGAGAAGGTAAAAAATAGTAGTAGGAACTGCTAATTTATAAAATAGATAAAATCTATATTTTATCTATTTCATCATTTTTAAGACCTAATATGTTAGAAGATAGTTTATATATTAAAGTGGCAATGTATTGGGGAGATTCTTTCATATTGCTGTTAACCCATTTTTTTATTATCTCTAAACTACCAGAAACAATATAAGTAAAAATGTAGTCAGTATCTCCTCCAAGTTCAATATTTAATGTTTTAATTTTTTCTTTTAAAAAATCAATAGGCTTTTTCATTATGTTTTGAGAAAATTCTTCAGAAATATGATTATTAAGTAATAATTTATATACCTTTATATTTTCTTTTATATAGTTTAATAATTGATATAAAGGTTTTGCAATACTGTTAAACTCAATCTTGTTAATTTTTTGTATGTATTCTTCACTTGCTAACATCAATTCTTGTTCTATATCTATAAAAACATCATTGACATTATTATAATAATTATAAAATGTAGAACGATTAAGTTCAGCATTTTGACATAATTCGGTTACAGTAATATCATATAAAGATTTTTTTTCTAAAAGATTTATCATAGCATTTTTAAAAAGCATTTTTGTTAATTTTGTTCTTTGATTTTCTTTACTATTCATATACTTATTCTCCTTTTACAATAAACAACTTTAAGGAGAGTTGTTTATATTACAACATTTATATATATATGTTGTTGATTTAATAACATTTTTACGCAAACTAGATGTTGCTAAAACAACACATTGTACATATAATATATATTATATGCGATTTTAAACAAAATGTAAATAAGGAGGAGATAAATTGAAAAAAATTTCAAATTATATAGTAGAAAAAAGAAATATTGTTTTTATAATAACTTTTTTAATACTTATTTTAAGTATTTATGGAATATTTCGTGTAAATATAAATTATGATATGAGTTCATATTTGCCAAATGATTCTGAAGTAAAAAAAGGAATGGAGGTAATGACAGAAGAATTTGGAGATATGTCAAGCATAACAGTAATGTTTGATGACTTAAATACAGAACAACAAACTGCAAGAAAAAAAGAACTAGAACAAATTGAAAATCTAAAAAGTGTAACATATTTGCAAGATGACAAAACATATCAAAAAGATAATCATTCTAAATATCTAATTACTGTATCAGCTAATACATATTCCAATGAAGCATCAAAGGTTTTAGACGAAATTAAAACAAAATATGGAAGCTCAGCTTATGTAAGTGGAGCAATAGTAGATAATGATATGATGGTTACAACATTAATGGAAGAAATACCTGTTATTGCAGTTATTGCAGTTATTATTATTTTTATTATATTAGTCATTTTATGTGATACATGGATAGAGCCATTGTTATATATGAGTTGTATAGGAATAGCAATACTAATTAATATGGGAACAAATGCAATACTTCCATCTGTTTCATTTATGACATTTGCGATAGGAGCATTATTACAAATGGGACTTTCAATGGACTATTCAATTATGCTAATGAATCGTTATAATCAGGAAAAACAGAAAAATTCAAATCCAAGTGAAGCAATGAAAGAGGCACTAGCAAATTCATTTAGTGCAATTTCTAGTAGTTCTGTTACAACAATTGTAGGACTTTTATCATTAGTGTTTATGAGCTTTAAAATTGGGCAAGATATGGGAATAGTATTAGCAAAAGGTGTATTTATCAGTTTAATTTATATCTTGACAGTTTTACCTGGATTAGTTGTAAAATTTGATAAGATTATGACAAAAACACATAAAAAATCATTGAACTTTAATACAGATCCAATTATGAAGTTCGTTCAAAAAACTCGTTTTATTATTCTGCCATTGATTTTAATTATTGTAGTTGCATCTTATTTTATGAAAGATGAACTAGGAATTATGTTTGTAAAAACATTTGATAATAGTGAGCAAGAGTATATAGAAAAAGTTTTTGGAGTTGATAATCAAATTGCTTTATTATATAAAAACGATGAAAATGCTAGTAGTATTGAATCAGTAATTAAATGGCATGAAGAACAAGATAAAATTAATTATGTTCAAGATTTTTCAAATACAATAGGAAAAAAATACAATTATAAAGAGCTTGCTAGCGAAATGGATATTAATATAGAACAAGCAAAGATGATGTATCAAATGTATAAGGATAAAGATAATGGAAATGATTATGAAAAAATCACAATGTATGATTTAATTGTATTTTTAGATGAAAATATTGTGTCTAATCCAGCTTATGCAGATGTTATTAGTGAAGAACAAAAGACACAAATTAAAGACGCAAGAAAAGAACTTGAAGAGGGAAAAATTAAAATCGCAGATGCAGAAAAAGAAATTAGTAATGGCGAAAGGGAAATTATAACAAATGAAAAGAAATTAAAAGATGGAGAAAAAGAACTTGCCTCTGCTCCAAAACAATTAGAAGATGCAGAAAAACAAATAAAAGAAAGTGAACAGCAATTAATAAGTTCTGAACAACAAATTATAGAAGGAGAAAAGCAAATAAAGGAAAGTGAGGCACAGCTTACAGCAGGAGAACAACAACTTTTAAGTGCTGAAAAACAGTTAAAAGAAAGTGAACAACAAATTATAGAAGGAGAAAAACAAATAGCAGTAGCTGGATCACAACTGGTAGAAACAGAAAAGCAACTTACGGCAGGAGAACAACAAATATTAAATGCAGAAAAACAACTAGAAGAAACAAAACAACAAATGATAGCAAGTGGTAAGACTGAAGAAGAAGTAGAAGCAGAATTGGCTAATCAAAAATCACAGATTGAGGCTCAAAAGACAGAGATAGGAAAAGGCAAACAACAATTAGAAAGTGGTAAAGTAGAACTTAACAAAAAGAAAGAGGAATTGCAAAATGCAAGGGAACAACTAAAAAAAGGAAAAGCAGAACTTGCAAGTAAAATGAAAAAATTACAAACAGGAAAACAACAACTTGAGGCAGGAAAAGCAGAACTTGTTTCTGGTCGTTCACAAATAGAAAATGGAAAAACACAATTACAAGAAGGAAAGAAGCAACTTGAAAAGGGCAAAAAAGATTATGAAATAGGGAAAAAACAGATAGCAGATGGTAAAAAACAATTAGAAGAAGGAAAAAAGAAAATAATAGAGGGAAAACAACAACTTAAAGATGGTAAAAAAGTTTATGAAACACCAATGACTGCTGAAGAATTATCTAAAAAGATGGATATGAATATTCAAGATGTGAATAATATGCTTAAAATAGTAAGAATGTCTAAATTTAATGTTGAAAATGAAATAATGCTTGAGGAATTTTTAAATTTTGTATATAGCGATATTTTAACAAATGAAACTTATAACAAAGCAATTAAGGATGATATGAAAAAAGAAATTCAAGATGCAAAAGTTCAAATAGATGAAAATAAAAGTATGATGCTTGCAGAAAACTATAATAGAATGGCAATTTCAATTAACCTTCCATCAGAGGGAGATGAAACCTTTGAGTTTATTGGAAATATGAAAGAAAAGATTTCTAATACATTAGAAAAAGAAAATTATTTAGTTGGCGACTCTATTATGGGATATGAAATGAATGAAGGTTTTACGGATGAACTTAACTTTGTAACTTTACTTACTATTATAGCAATATTAGTTGTAGTTTTATTCACATTACATTCTATTCCAAGTTCTGTAATGTTAGTAGCCGTTATTCAAGGAGCAGTATATATTACAACAGCAATTTCTGTCCTTCAAGGAGAAACAGTAAATTATATAGCACTAATACTTGTTCAATGTATTCTTATGGGCTCTACTATTGATTATGGTATTTTGCTTATTTGTAACTATACAGAAGAAAGAAAAACTAAAGATAAACATAATGCAATATGTATGGCAATGAGAAATTCTATAAAAACGATTCTAACATCTTCACTAATTTTATTTAGTTGTTGTTTATCTGTTGGAATAATTATGACACAAAAAGTAATTTCACAGACTTGTTCAACTATAGCTTGTGGAACAGTAAGTTCAGTTATAATGGTAATATTGGTCTTACCAGTAATTACTTTAATATTGGATAGATTTATAATAAAAAATAAATAAACTTTATGATTGATTATGTATATAAAAGGATAAACACAAATTACAGGTATACTGTTAGATGTAAATAAATGAGTTTACATCTAATTTTTTTGGTTGTAAAATTATTTACAAAGAATTTAAGCTAGAACATGAAATTACAGAGGTCTTAGAATCTACCAAATTGACAGTTCGGCTTTTATTCCTATTATTAATTTAGTTTTAGATAGTGAGGGCGATTTAGACTCTATATAACAAGCCTGATGAAATAATAGTAGAGGTAAAAGACTTAAGTTCAAAAAGAAAGTAGGTGAAT
>CAMUHU010000080.1 GCA_947088765.1 uncultured Clostridium sp.
ATAATACTACAAATTTTTTATAAAAGTTTGTTTCACATCATTGACATACTTACATACTTTTGCATATAATTATTATAAAGGTATTGACCAACGGTCATAATGGTGGTATAATATCAAAAGTGACTTATGGTCATTTTAGAAAGGAGTATTTTTATGGTTAAGTTTGGACAGTTTATTTGTAAACATCGAAGAGTGATTCTTATTTTATCTTTATTACTACTAATTCCTTCTCTTATTGGAATGAAGGCTACAAGAATTAATTATGATATTTTGGTGTATTTACCTGATGATATTGAAACTATCAAAGGTGAAAATATCTTATCTAATGATTTTAATATGGGTGCCTTTTCTGTAGTGATTTTAGATAATATGCAAACTAAAGATATTATTAAGTTAGAAGATAAGTTTAAAGATTTGGATAATGTAGAAAAGGTGGTGAGTATAGCTGATATTACTGGTAGTAGTATTCCAACTGATTTTCTTCCAGATAGTGTGAAGGATACTGTTTATAAAGATGGTAAAACTATTATGCTTGTTACTTTTAAAGATCAAATTTCCTCAGATACTACTCTTAAAAGTATTGAAGATATGAGAAAAATAGCAGATTCTCAATGTAAAATTAGTGGAATGGCAGCAACTGTTTTAGATACTAGGGATTTATCTAATTCTGAAATTATAGTTTATGTTGTTATTGCTGTTTTACTATGTTTAATTGTACTAGAACTTGCTCTTGACTCCTATATTGCACCTTTTTTACTTTTATTAAACATTGGAATTGCCATTTTGTATAATATGGGAACTAATATTGTTTTTGGAGAAATTTCTTATATTACTAAGGCAATAAGTTCAGTTTTACAATTAGGTGTTACTATGGATTTTGCTATTTTCCTTTATCATAGTTATGTACAAGAAAAGGAAAAGATTTCAGATATAAATCAAGCTATGGCAAATGCTATTGGAAAAACTCTTATGAGTGTTGTTGGAAGCTCACTTACTACTATTGCTGGTTTCTTAGCTCTTTGCAGTATGGATCTTACTTTAGGCAAAGATATAGGGCTTGTTATGGCTAAAGGTGTTCTTTTCGGAGTTATATGCGTTGTTACTGTACTTCCTGCTATGATTCTTGAGTTAAATAGTTTAATTGAAAAGACTAAACATAAGGTAATATTACCTAAATTTACAAGAGTCAAAGATTTCATAATAAAACACTATAAAGTATTCGCAGTTGCTTTTATAGTTATTCTACCTATAGCCTTTTATGGTTATAAATCTACAGGAATTTATTATAACCTAGATAAGTCTTTACCTGCTACTCTAGATAGTGTTAGTGCTAATACATCTTTAAAAGATGATTTTAATATGGTTTCTATGGAACTATTATTAATTGATAAAGATGTTCCAGATTATAAAGTTAATGAAATGCTTGATGAAATTGAAAATTTAGATGGCATCGAATGGGCCTTAGGATTTTCTAAGATAGCCTCTTCTGGTATTCCAAAAGAAGCTCTACCTGAAGATTTATTATCTATTTTTCAAAATGATAAATATCAAATGGTTATTATAAATTCTAAATATGAAATGGCTACAAATGAGTTAAATGAACAGGTAACTAAAGTTAATGAAATTAGTAAAAAGTATGATGAGAATTCTATTCTCGCAGGAGAAGGTCCTCTTATGAAGGATTTAGTAGAAATCAGTGACCATGATTTCAATAGTGTTAATACTTTTTCTATTGGTATTATATTTGTACTTATGATTATAGTACTTAAATCTGTTTCTTTACCTATTATATTGATTGCTGTTATTGAGCTTGCCATATTTATAAATATGGCAATTCCTTATTATACAAATACTATTTTACCTTTTATTGCTTCTATTGTTATAGGTACTATTCAGTTGGGTGCAACTATTGATTACGCAATATTAATAACTAATAAATATGTATCTAATAGAAAAGATGGAAAAGATAAAAAGTCTGCTGTCGATGATGCTTTGGGTACTTCAATTAGTTCAATTGTTGTAAGTGGTCTTTGCTTCTTTGGTGCAACTTTTGGAGTTGGTGCTTATTCAAAAATAGAGATGATTAGCTCTTTATGTACTTTGATGTCTAGAGGTGCTATTGTAAGTGTGTTATGTGTTATAACATTATTACCTTCATTTTTATTGATTTTTGATAGGCTTATCTGCAAAACCACTCTAGGCATGAAACCCGAAAAAATTGAAATAAATATTAGAAAGGATTGATTTTATAATGAAAAAATTTATGTCAAAAATAACTTCTGGTATATTGTTATGTACTATGATTACATACACCACCCCATTATTTGCTTTTACTAAAGATGAAACTGTGTATTCTAAGTTGGATTCAACTGGTAATGCTTACAACACAGTAATTAGTGACCATATAAAAAATACAGAAAAAAGTTCTTTAATTAATGATATTTCTGATTTATTAAATATTAAAAATATTGGTGAAGATGAAACTTTTGAACAAAATGGTAATAATTTAGTCTGGAAGGCAAATGGAAATGATATTTATTACCAAGGTGAATCTAAAAAGGATTTACCTATACAATGTGATATTAAATATGAGTTAGACGGAAAGGAAATTAGCAGTAAAGATATTGCTGGTAAATCTGGAAAAGTAAAAATAACTCTTTCTTATAAGAATACAGATTCACATATTGTTAAAATTAATGGGAAAGATGAAACTTTATATACTCCTTTTGTTGCCATTTGTGGAACAGTTTTAAGTAATGATAATAATAAAAATATAACAATTTCAAGTGGTAAAGTTATTGATGATGGAAATAAGACAATTGTTGTTGGTTTAGCTTTTCCTGGTTTACAGGAAAGCTTAGATATTTCAAAAAATACTATTGATATTCCAAATAGTGTTGAAATATCAATGGAAGCTTCTGATTTCGAAATGAATAATATTATGACATATGTTACTTCTAAAGTAATTGAAGATGATGATTTAAGTATATTTGATGATTTAGATAAAATTTTTACTGAAGTAAATACTTTACAATCTGCAAGTAAACAATTAGAGGATGGCTCTAATACTTTAAAACAAGGTACTATGACTTATAATGAAAAATCAAAAGAATTTAACAGTGCATTAAAACAAGTTTCAAAAGGAATAAGTAGTGCAAATTCAAGCTATTCTGAGATTAATAATGCAATAGGATTGATAAATTCTAGTACTTCTACCTTACAAGTTGGTGCTAAAACTATTAGTGATGGTACAGAGGCTATAAGTACAAATTTATTAGTATTAAGCGAAAAATTAGGTGAATTACAAGCAGGTACTAGTGCATTAAAAACTGGAAAAGATAATTTAATATCTGGAGTAAACCAAATAATTTCTAGCATAAATGCAAATACTTCAAGCTTTACTAATCAATCTGATACAATTGCTAATTTGCAAAAATTAATAACTACTAATACTAATACAAAAAATGCATTAGTTTCACAAAATGCTTCTTTAAATAATACATTAAATGCTGGTGGTTTAACTGCTGAACAAGAAGCTACTATTAGAACTCAAATAGCTACAAATACTAATTTAATTGCTTTATTAGATTCTAATATAGATGCAAATAACTCTACTTTAGCTTTATTAAAAGCAACAGATATTAGCTCTTTACAACAATTACAGGCTGGATTAAATAGTTTACAAACTGGTTTACAAGCCTTTGATTCTGGTATTGATGCAATTTATAATGGTTCAAGTAGTTTACAAACTGGTGCTAATACTCTTGCTACTAAATCTTCTGAATTGTCTCAAGGTGCTAAGAGCTTATATCAAGGTACTACTCAAATTTCAAGTGGTGCAAAAGCATTAAATGCTGGCTCTAATCAAATGAAAACTGGCTTAAATACCTTGGATTACTCTACTGAAAAGCTTACAGATGCAAATAATCAATTGACAGATGGAGCATCTACTTTAGCAAATGGTGCAGAAACTTTGGCTAATGGTATTGCTAAATTTAACAAAGATGGGATTAGTAAAATTTGCAATTATGCTAATGGAGATTTAAAGACTATTTCTACTAGGTTAGAAAAACTACAAGAATTAGCTGATAATTATAATAACTTTACTATGTTAGATAGGGGTAATTCTGGCGAAGTTAAGTTCATATTAATGGTTGATAGCATAAAAAAAGATAAGGATAAAAAACAAGAAGCAATTATACAAGATAAAAATAATGAAAGTGAGGAATAAAATTTTGCTGATACAGACATAGAATTTTGGTAAATTTGTGTTTGTGGGGATGATGAATTTTTAGATGAATTTAAAATTGTAGAGAGATGTAGGGGCGATTAGCAATCGCCAGTTCTAACAAAGGCTTGCTAAAAAACTTAAATTCTTAAGCATGTTCTTCGAAGAGCGGGCGATTAATAATCGCCCCTACAACGTATATTTATAATTTTGTATAAATTTTAAAACATATAAGAATCCCCACACCCCCCAATTTTGGTCTCTTATACTTTCAACTAAAATACAATTTTTAAAATTATGTTATTATTATACATTGCTCCACCTATTTTTGATGAATTTACAGCTTCTAATATACCTGATTCTTCCATAGTTGGTGCAAATACTGATAATACTGCAAATAGTATGTAAACAATAAGTAAACTTTGCAATATTCCATATATTGCTCCACCTATTTTGTTAAATTGACCAATTATCGGTATTTTTGAAATTACTTTTGCTAATACTTTTACAAAGATTAATCCAACTTTCGCTACTATAAATACTATTATTCCAACTGCTATTTTTATTAAATTAGATGCAACTGTTTTTGATACATTATCAATTATTTGTCTTTCTGTTTGTTCTACATGTTGTTTTTCCTTTTCTATAAATCCATTTATATAATCTGTCATAACTTTTGGTGAATTGTCAGTATTTTCTTCTTTTTCTTCTTCGTTATCTTTTATAACATATGATGTTACTGTTCCTCTTATTGCTTCTTCTAGTGTTGGTTGTATTGATGTATGATTTATTATAAAATTAGATATTGGTGCATATAAAATTAGTGCTATTAATAATGCTATTATAAATCCTAAAATGTTTACTGCAACACCTACTAACCCCTTTTTATATCCAAAGAAGACACATGCTACTATTATTGCTATAATTATAATGTCTATAATAAATGCCATTTTTCTCCCCTCCTTTCTTTTGTAAATCTATGTTTTTTCTTTTCTTGTATTGTCATAAATATATATAGATTTTATCAAATATATAAACAATGTGCAATATATCACAGTAATATATTTTTCTGTATTGATTATTTTAAACATTTACTATATAATTAAGTAGTTCATTTTTTATTCTACCTCTGAGAAAGGAGCAGAAAATGGACAAATTTATAAAATTACTTGTACTAATCATAATTGCCTACATCTTAGAGATGTTTGAGTAGTACATAACTCCGCAGAAATGCGGAGTCCTTTATTAAATAAAACCATAACTATTTTCTACTATTATAACTTTCCTAAAACAAGAAAAGTGGCTTTTCCACCTTTTCTTTTGCCGATTTAAGTTTCCGAATGTAAATGAGGAAATCTTAAAGGCAATAGCGATTATAGCATTTATATAATAGGAAAGTATAACTTTTCTATTATATAAAAAAACACTAGAGAATTGCCTTTCTCTAGCATTTTTTGCCCATTTTTTATTCTGAACAAATTTATAAAACTTTTTTACACTTTTATTATACACTCTTTAAATTTAAAAATCAATACTTTCTTCGAATTTTCTGTAATTTAAATAGACCCATGATCTTATATAAACAAAACTCCCTACTATTTCTACAAATTAATTATCTCTACTCTGTCTCTATAAACAATTCCTGCTACTGAACTTCCTAGAACAACATTAGATACCTCTTGTCTAGATTTATACCTTTTTTGTAACCATCCTGATGTATTTATAAACTCAGCTTCTGTTCCTAGATTTATTACAATATTTGTATCATATACTTGTAAGGATTTTATTGTTCCATCTACCTCATAGTTAATTTCATTATTGCTTTGAACATTTTTTATTACTACATTTCTAGATGTATTAAATATGTTATTTGCCTTTTGTATAGCATATACAATATTATTTTTACTTTTTATATCAGCCATTATCATTTTATTTTCCAACTTCAATATTTCAGAATCTTTACCATTTTCTATTAAGTGTATACTATTATCATAAATACATATTAGTTTTTCTTTATCTTGATATTTAATATTTGTTATTAATTCCCCAGAATTTCCAGATATACTATACTCTACTGAGTTTGTTGGGTCACTCTTTGCTTTTTCAATTGAAATTATCTTTATATTTGATTGTATCATAGCTCCAGTTGTATCAACTTCTGCTATTGCTAAATATTCATTATTTCCTGATATATCTGTTGCTACAGCAATACTTGATGATAAGTATGTTTTAAACAATTCCTTCCCTTCTGAATTAAATATAATAATTATATTTTTATATGATGTACCCTTTTCTATAACTGATACAAATCCATTCTTGTTAATATTTATTTTTTCTATTGTTCCCTCTACAGAAGCTTGCCACAAAAGGTTCCCTCCTGAAACTAAATAAAAATCGCTTCCTTTATTTTCACCTATACACAAATATTTGCCATTTGAGCTATATATAGGATTACTAACATTTATCTCTATTTCCTCTGTTTTACTCCCACTTGAATTATACATAGATAACATATTCTTTTCTAATACTGTTATATACTTATCAAAAGCATAGACACTTGGATTATTTGATGAATCTATATCAATATATGCTATCTCTGTATTCTCTATGTTTTTTCTCAATATATACATATCTACCCATTCTCTGAAAGCTCCAACCTTTATATATGCAAATATTGATATAGCTATAAAAATTACAATAACTACAATTATTCCAATAATTATTTTGTTCTTTTTAGTCCCATCTTCTCTATATTTATTGATATCAATAATGCCCATATATTTTACGCTCCTCGCTTTTTTATTATTTTATCATAATCATATATTAATTCTATCAAATATATAAAAAATAAGCAATAATTTAGGGCACATTTGTGCCCTATTCAATACCTCCTTGAATTTCCTGTTGTATTCGCTCTTCTTGTTCCTCCTCTTCTCCTGGTTTTACCCATTTTATTGTTTCTGCTATTTTTCCATAGTTTTTCTTTAAGATGTTTCTGTCTAATATGTCTACTTTTCCATCTTCATTTAAATCATATCTTCCT
>CAMUHU010000081.1 GCA_947088765.1 uncultured Clostridium sp.
ATAATACAAATAAATACAATATTAATTCCAATAATAATTATTATTTTTATAATATTTGGATTAAATAATATGAATAAAATAGAAAATAAAAATATTATAGAAAGTAATAATAATTTTTTATGGGTAATCAGTGCAATAATATATACCAGTTATAATAGTATAACTTTAATAGGATTAACAGGAATAATGAACAAACATTTAAAAAACAGAAAAAACTGTATAGAAGTATCAATATTAACATCTATTATAATCATGGCACTAGGAATAATAATTTATTTACTATTAATAAATTTGGATAAACAAGTAGAAATACCAATGTTATATATTGCAAATAAATTTGGAGGAATATATAAATACTTATACAGTATAACAATATTAATAGCAATATTTACAACAGCCATTTCAGAAGGCTACAGTTTTTTAGAAAATGTAAGTAAAAATAATAAGAAGGTATACAAAACTGTAAATATTATAATGTGTACGTTAGCAGTACCAATATCATTAATAGGATTTGCAAACTTAGTAAACATTGTCTATCCTATTTTCGGTATAATAGGAATGATACAAATAATAATTATTTTAAATAGCTAAAATTTATAGAGATATTGCAGGGGAGTAATTGCATATCCATTATGAAAAAGTAGCTAAAAGAACTCGAAATAACTTAAATAAAGTTCTATAAATCCTATATTTCCCTAGAAAAAGCCCCCTAAATTTAATGAAACTGTAATAGAAAAGAAATAAAAATTTAACATAAAAAGTCGAAGCGTGTAAACCTAATTTCCGCAGAGGTGTAGAAATTGCATGAAAATTATCAAAATTTGGGCTATTGAAAAAGCAAAAATAAGCCGTTATAATGAAATTAAGAATAAAATTTTTAGGAGGAAAACAACATGAAAAAATATTTAAAAATGACAGGCTATATTTTAGCGCTGCTATCAATTATAACAATATGTGCAATAGCAAGTAAAAGTTTTTTCAAATCATATGCAGATACACCGACAAAAGAGGTAACTGTAAG
This sequence comes from uncultured Clostridium sp., assembly GCA_947088765.1. Lineage (GTDB taxonomy): Bacteria > Bacillota > Clostridia > TANB77 > CAG-508 > CAKPSH01. The sequence continues at coordinate 1,022 of CAMUHU010000081.1, forward strand.
TAAAGTTACATATGAATTTGAAGCAGAAGACATCGATGCAAAAACTGGAAATGCACATAATTTAAGAATTAAGAGTTATTCAGATAGTAGCAAAAGCTTAACAATTCCAGATGATTTTACATTAGATGGTAGAAAATATTCAGTTGATAGTATTGGTAATGGAGAAAAATCAGCATTAGGAAATACAGACTGGAACAGCATTGCAATCGAAAAAGGTATTCTAACTATTAATGCACATGCTTTTGAGGGATGCACATCTTTGGAGTTATTTAGTTTTAAAAAAGATTCAAAGTGTACAACAATTGGAAATAGAGCTTTTGCTGGTTGTACTGCATTGACACAAATAAGAAGTGCTAATACAGACTATACATGTAGTGATGCCGAGTGTACTCCAACTTCTGGTAGTGCTCATAGTAAAGACAATTGTGGTGGTACTATAACAGATCGCCGATACAAATTACCATCTAAGATTACAACAATTGGAGAAGAGGCATTTATGGGATGTACAAGTTTAGAGAGAGTAGTACAGAATAGTAAACTTACATCAATAGGAGATAGAGCATTTTTAGGATGTACAAGTATAGATGGATATAATAGCAAAGGTGAAAGACAAAAATCAATGCAATATTGTAAAAATGGAAATTTAAAAGTTGGAAAAGATGCATATAGATTTGGAGGATATCCAACAGAATTTTCTGAAATACCAACAATTAATATTAACCAAAGTGTAGATAAAGCAGATGTAGAATACTATACTAATGGTATAGGAAAAGTAACAATGAATATATCTTCAGAATCAAAACAACTAGTAAGACCAAAGGATTATATTGTATGTTTAGATACCACAGGAAGTATGTACCAAGAAGGACATAGAGGAGTTATAACGGTAAAGGATGCAAATGGAAATTTAAAAACAACGACGAAATTGGAAGTTGCAAAAGAGGCATTACAACTTTTAGCAGACACCATATATGCTGAGAATCCTAAAAATAGATTAGCAATTGTTACAAGTCCTTCTAGTTCATATTTATATATGGATTGGAGAGATGGTAGTGAAAGTGAAACTGTAAAAAAAGCAATATCAGAAATTGCACCTGATAATAGAAAAGGAAGTAAAACTTATGGATCTACAAGTTCTTATTATTCTGGGAATCCTACTAATTATGATACAGGACTAAAAACAATGGCAGATGTAATAATGGGAAGAAAAACAGAAAGAGATAGAAATGTATATGGTATTTTTATTAGTGATGGTTTCGCAACTAAACCAGATAGTAGCAAATCTAGGGCACAAGCAATAATTTCAGCAGCACAACATTTACAAGGAGCATGTGATGCTGTATGGTCAGTAGGAATTGCCTTGGAAATAGGAGATGTAGAAGAAGAAATAGATCCAGATGATGTAGGCGAAGACGATGATGGTGAATTTGATGAAGATTTTACACCACCAGCAATTGATCCGAATGATAAAGCAGCATATTTAAGATATATTAGAACCTATTGGGGAAAAAAGGAATTAATCCTTAGCTTCCCATCAGACGAAAATTTGCAAGAAAAATTTAATGCATTTATGAAAGACGTAGTAGACATAAGTACGGCAAGTTTGACTGGTATAAAATTGGCAAGTAAATTAAATACAGATATTTGGGAATTTTACACAGGAACAGAATATGCAAACTCAGAAGGTTGCGATATTACAGATTCGCAAAATGCAATATTTAATTTTGATAGAGTAGGAAATAAAAAACAAGAACAATATTATTATATAAGACTAAAAGATAATAAACGAGATAAAACAGATCCGCAATTATTAGTATCCAACGAACTTACTGCAGAATATACGATTTCAGGAGGGGGATATAACGGAGAATCATATAATAAAGAAAATGGAAAAAATGCCTTATATGACACACCTTTATATTTAGATTGGAAAGCAGGAGGAGATCCAACACCACCACCAGACCAACCAGATCCACCACCAGACCAACCAGATCCACCACCAGACCAACCAGATCCACCAGATGACCCTACTCCTCCTGGTCCAGGAGAAACTTTGAGACCTGGAAAATTGGAAATAACAAAAACAGGAGAAGCATTAATAGATACAGAAGAAAATGCAAATGGAGTAATAATTCCAGTATATGAAGAAGTTAAAGTAAAAGGGGCAGAATTTGAAGTATATGCAAAAGAAGATATATATGTAACAGTAAACAAAGGAGATATAGCAACTCAAGCAGATGAAGGAACACCAGAGAACCCAGGAGAAACAGGAACACCAGAGAATCCAGGAGAAACAGGAACACCAGAAAATCCAGGAGAAACAGGGACACCAGAAAATCCAGGAGATACAGAAACAAAACTATTATATGCAAAAGACATATTAATAAAAAAAATAGTGACAGATGAAAATGGAAAAGCTGAGTTAGAAAACTTACCAGCAGGAAAATATTACATAAAAGAAGTAAAGGCAGGAGAAGGATTTATACTAAACAAAGATATAAAGGAATTTGAGATAGTAGATCAAGGAGAAGACAAAACAATACAAAAAGTAGCAATAGCTTACAAAAATGAAAGACAAAAAGTAAACATAAATGGAAAAGAAGGACTAATTGTAGAGAAAACAGCAGACAAGAAAATATATAAACCAGGTGAAGAAATTATATATACAATAAGAGTAACAAACACAATGAAAAATGTAATAAAAGATATAAAAGTTACAGAAACAATGATAGAAGGAAAGTTTGAAGATATTTCAACAGACATTATAACAAAAGAAAATGACAAAACAATTGGAATAAAAGAATTAAAACCAGGAGAAACTGTTGAACTAAAATTCATAGCAAATATAGCAAGCCCAGCAGAAAAAGAGGAAATAGTAAACATTGTAAAAGCAACTGGAAAAACAGAAGAACCAAACCCAGAGGACCCAGAAAATCCAATAGTAAAAGACATAGAAGGAGAAGATGACGAAAAAATCTATATAGCAACTAAAGAATTAGTAATAGTAAAAGAAGCATTAAAAGATGAATATGAAGTAGGAGAAACAGTCCAATATGTCATAAGAGTATTAAACAATGGATTAACAGATATAACAGATGTAGTAGTAGAAGAAAAAATGTTAAATGGAAAATTTGTATATGTAGAAGAAGCAAACCAAGGTGGAGTAGATATAAAACTAGTAGGTGATCAAAAAGTAACAATAAGCAAACTAGAACCAGGAAAAATGATAACATTAAAATATGAATATGAAATCACAAAAGACACAAAGGTTATATTAGATGACGAAAAAAGAATAATACTAGGAAATAAAGTAACAGTAAAAGGAAAGATAGAACCACAAACTCCAACTCCACAACCAACGCCAGTAGAAATAGAAGATGAAGATACAGAAGAAATAGAGATAAAACCAAATTCAGAAGGAAATGGATTAGGAATAATTAAAAAAGATTTAGAGACAGGTAAAACAATACAAGGAGCAGTAATAGGATTATATGCAGCAGAAAATATAACAGGAAGCAATGAAGAGATAGTAATAGCAAAAGATACTCTAATAGAAAAAGTTACAACAAACGAATATGGAAGAGCTAAATATACAGTTGACTTACCATTAGGAAGATACTATATAAAAGAAATAGAAGCACCAGAAAAATATATGTTAAGTGAAGAAAAAATAGAAATCAATGCAACATATAAAGGACAAGAGATAGCAGCAATAAATGTAGATAAAGTACTAACAAATAGAAAAACAGTATTAGACTTTTCAATAGATAAAACATTAAGTAGTATAAGTGTAGATGGTGAGAACATACCAATAAAAGATAATAAGTTAGCAAAACTAGAAATAAAAACATCCAATATTAAAAAAGCAAATATAATTGCAAATTACAAAATAAAAGTAAAAAATAAAGTAAATATGGCAGGAAAAGTAAAAGTATTGGAAATAGTACCAAAAGGATATGAAGTTGTAAATGCTCCAGAATATTGGACAGCAAGACCAGATGGTATACTAGAAACAGAAGTTAGCCTAGAAGGAAATGAAAGTAAAGAATTAGATATAAGTCTAAAATGGATTAATGATGAGACAAACTTAGGATCAGGAACAAATAAAGCAAAATTAGAAACAGATGATGATACAAACACAGATGATGACGATTCACAAGCAACCATAATAGTAAGTGTAAAAACAGGAGAAATAGTAAGTGCAATAATAATTATAATGATAATAGCATCATTAGGAATATGTGGATACATTACAGCACATGTAGTATCTAAAATGGGAAAGGGACCAGATATTGAAGGAATTAAATTCTTAAAGAATAAGAACAAATAGAAAAACAAAAAATCACCATAAAATAATATGGTGATTTTTTTGCGTCTTTTTGCGAAAAAAAGTCATTGACAAGCTCTACGGAAATGTGATATACTATAACTCTCAATTAAATCTATATTTAAAATTTATTAATTCTAAAAGAAGAGGAATTGAATATAAAGTCATTTTTATACTACGGACAGTTCAATTTGAAGCTATGGACTTTTCTAATATAAAAATATTTATATTACAAGAGGGACTTCTTTTCAAGATAATAATTTTTTCTTATATAATAAAATAAGCTTCAAAATTAAAATATCTAGGAGCAGACACATGGCCTGCACCTACAAATTAAAATTTAAATTTTAATGAAGGAGTGAAATTTTTTCTATGAAAGAAATCAAACATGAAAAATCTATACGTCATACATTCGCAAAAACAGGCGATAGTATTGAAATGCCAAATTTCATCAAAGTACAAAAAGATTCATACAACTGGTTTATTAGAGAAGGGCTAGGGGAAGTACTAAAAGATATATCACCTATTATAGACTATTCAGGAAACCTAGTATTAGAATTTTTTGACTACTATATGGAAGACAAAACAAAATACTCATTAGAAGAGACAAAAGAAAGAGATGTTACATACTCAACAAGATTACACGTTAAAGTAAGATTAATCAACCGTGAAACAGGAGAAATTAAAGAGCAAGAAATCTACTTAGGAGATTTCCCATTAATGACAGACAGTGGAACCTTTGTAATAAATGGTGCAGAAAGAGTAGTAGTAAGCCAATTAGTACGTTCACCAGGATGTTATTATGCAAAAGACTTTGACAAAACAGGAAAACAAGTATACACAGCCACAGTTATGCCGATCAGGGGAGCATGGATAGAATATGAAACAGACTCAAATGATGTGTTCTATGCAAGAGTTGACAGAACAAGAAGACTACCAATTACAACACTATTAAGAGCAGTAGGTCTAAAAACAGATGAAGAAATAATATCAATGTTTGGAGAAGATGAGAGAATACTCGCAACATTAGAAAAAGACCCAATCAAAACTCAAGACGAAGCTTTAATAGAAATATATAAGAAATTAAGACCAGGAGAACTACCATCAGTAGAAGCAGCAACCAATCTTTTCAATGGATTATTCTTTGATCATAGAAGGTATGATTTAGCAAGAGTTGGAAGATATAAATTCAATAAAAAATTAGCATTAGCAGAAAGAATAGAAAATCAATTAGCATATGATGATATAATAGACACAGAGACAGGAGAAGTTTTAGTTGCAAAGGATACAGTAATCTCTAGCGAGATGGCACATACTATACAGAATTTAGGAATAAATATAGTAAACATTAAAGTAGAAGACAAAAAATTAATAGTAATAGGAAATGGAACAGTAGATATTCATGCTGTACTAAAAGATATTGACTTAAGTGAATTAAACATAAAAGAAGAAGTAAATTACTTAGTGTTAAAAAATATATTAGAAACAACAGACCCAAAAGACTTAGTAAAAGTAATAGGAGAAAGAATAGAAGAATTAATCCCTAAATACATTACAACAGAAGACATTATAGCATCTGTTGGATACTTATTAAACCTAGCACACAAGATAGGAGATGTTGATGACATAGACCACTTAGGAAACAGACGTATAAGAAGTGTTGGAGAACTTTTACAAAATCAATTCAGAATAGGGCTAACAAGGCTAGAAAGAGTTGTAAGAGAAAGAATGACAATACAAGACTTAGACGTGGTAACACCACAAACATTAATAAACACAAAACCAATAACATCATCAATAAGAGAATTCTTTGGAAGCTCACAATTATCACAATTCATGGATCAAACAAA
>CAMUHU010000082.1 GCA_947088765.1 uncultured Clostridium sp.
ATATTCACATATTTTATGATATCCATTTCAGGAATTTTAAAAGGAACTTCCTTGATTGATTCTGCTTTAAGAGCAACCTGTCTTGACTCTTGTGATACTGCCTCTAAGAAGTCATATTTTAATTTATCTTCATTATTTATTACGAAAGCATAAAACTCAACTAAAGATAAATTTATAAACTTCTTCGTAAACAATTTTCTCTTCAAAAACATTCTTTCAAGTACAACTCTTGTTTTATCGTATTTCATACCTATTTTAGAGCTAATAACACCTATTGAATGTCTTAAATCAATACCATTTTTACTTGTATTTACTGTAGATTTAACTTTTATGGTATTTGCATTAGATATTTCATCAGAATCTATTTTTATTATTTTGTCTTGGACTATAGTGTTTTCTATTGTATCCCCAAATATATATCCTTCAGCCTCTAAAATAGTTCTGTTATTTGTTTTATTTGAAGTCAAATTGTATTTTTTTATAAAATAATTTTGTATTATTCTAAATGTTTCTCTATCATCAAATCCATCAAAATCATTATTTTTAACTTGTTTTATTAAAGTAATTTTTTTATATTCATCTTTTAAAAATACAATTTTTACATCTTGTACATTATTTCCCAGTTCTTGCTTTATTGTTTCTTCATATTTTTCATCAAAAGTATATAAATAGCAATTATCCAATAAAACATTATCATAATGATGAGCTTGTGGCATTCTTCTAATTCTACCAATAGTTTGAGTTTCAAAATCTTCACTCATATTATCTCTTAATTTAACAAGTATTTTTGCTCTTGGACAATCCCAACCTGTTGAGATAGCTTGTTTCATTATTAGAATTATTGGTTCGGCATCATTTTCAGATATATTTTCGATATTTTCTTTTCTATCTGCTAACCATATTGCAATTGTTTTATTTTTATATGCATATCCTTTATTGTCTAATAATGTTTCAATTTGTTCAATTAATTCATCTGATTTACTTGGGACTTGTATTATAATTAAAGGATTTACACTAATACTATTATTTTTATACTCTTTTCTAATTTCTTTTTGTTTTTCTAAAGCTAAGTCTAATAAATATTCATGTTCATTTTCTAATTTTGTATCGTTTCCAACATTTTCATTTATGTATAATGCTCTAGTTATAAGTCCTTCATTAATTACATCTAATTCATCAATTTGTATAAATTCTGCTTCTTTGTTTTTCTTAGTTGTAGCAGAAACTCTAACTATATAATTAGGTTTTAGATAATCAATTATTGCCTCTGCTTTTACTGTCTTGTTTAAATGTTCTTCATCAACAATTACAATAAAATTATATCCTCTGTTATATGCCTCATCAATTCTTTCAAAAAGATTTTTTCTTTCTGCTTCCTTTAATGCAGTATTTCCTTTTTTAGTAATAGTTTCCCAATTTATAAATGCAGTATCTCCTGCTTCAAATCCACTTAATAAGACAGCGGATATATTTTTTGAAGTTAAACTCGGAAGATATTTAGTCATTTTATCTCTACTTTGCTCTTCCAAGTCTCCTTTTCCGTGGTGTTAACCAAACAAATATAGTATTTTTATTTTCTTCAATATATTCTTCTATGTAATCCAATAATATAATTGTTTTTCCACTTCCAGTAGGTGCTTGTACTAAAACTTCCTTTTTGCTTCCAACTGTTGTTGCATCTAATAATTTATTGACACAATTAATTTGAAATTCTTTCAATTCTATACCTTGCATAGTTCGTTATTGCACCCCCTTAATTTCTTTATCAAAGTAATATTCAGGAATAATAAATACCTCAATATTATTATCTTTAAAAATTTTCACTTGTTTTGCAGTAAGCAATATATCTGATGAAATATATAGTTTTTCACACTCTTTAATTTGTTCCGTATTTTCACTGAATTTATCAATTTCATTTTCGCTCAATATTACTTTTATTCTCTTATCATCAATACTTATACCATTTTCAAGTTGTATTAAATTCTTTATATTAACTAATAAATTATCTTGTACATTTTCTTCGTCTGTATTTAATCTTGGCACATATGCTGTTTTATAGTATTTAATATTGCAAGGAATACCTTTGTAATTTTCATATCCATTTATTACTTTTTTTAACCTTTCGTAAGTAATTTCCTCACAAATATTATTCTCATTATTAGTACAAAGAATAAATTTTCTATTTCCTTTATCTTCATTATTTAATTCAATCACAGCTTGTCCCGTTGTTCCTGATCCAGCAAAAAAATCTAATATTGTTGCATCTTTTTGACATCCTATTTGAATCATTCTCTTAATGTATTCAACAGGCTTTGCTGTATCAAAAATAATATTTCCATTAAACATTTTCTTTATCATATCAGATGCATTCGCTGAGTTTGACACATCGTCCCAAATTGTTTCAGGTACTTGCCCTTTGTGTTCTGTAATAAAAAATTTTCTATATAATTTATCTCCAACTCTTACCAGTTTGTTTTCATCATCTAGCTTTTTTAAATTTTCCTTACTCATTAGCCAAAGTCTTTCATTGAAGTAATATCCATCATTCATTGTAAAATCATATTTAACTCCACCTTGTGTTCCTCTAGCCCAACAACCTAATTTTCTATAATCTCCTCTAGGATCATTATCTGGATTTTTATATGCTTTTCTTGTATCGCTATCTTCTGAAACAGCCACTTTATTTACATCAAATAAATTTTTATTTTTAGAATAAAGCAAGCAATATTCGTGTGCTTTTGAAAACCATCTTGCTGAGTTGTCTCTACCCCTTTTTCTTTTCCAAACTATATTTGCAATAAAATTATCTTCCCCGAAAATATCATCACATAACATTTTTAGTGGTGCTTGTTCATAATCATCAATACTAATAAAAATTACGCCGTTTTCTTTTAATAATTTTTTAGCTATATTTAACCTTTTTTCCATAAAAGATAACCATTTAGAATGACTAAAACCATCTTCTCTATCAATCATACAATCATCATAAACGAAATCCTTGTTGCCAGTATTATATGGAGGATCAATATATATAAAATCAATTTTTTCTTTATGAGTTTTCTCTAACAAATACAAACTATGTAAATTATCTCCTTCAAGAAGAAAATTAAACTTATCATTTTCGTTCGATATAATATCTTTTTCTTTAACTTCTTCAAAAGTAGGTATTTTAGTTTTTAATTCCTCATCAACTCTCTCTTCATGCTCTTCCCATACAAGACCATATTTCTTTTTAGTTAATTCATATTCAATCAAAGACAAATTTTTTAATGTTTCATCATCTTCTATATTTTCTTTTATGCTACTTATTGTTTCTAACATTTTATCTCTTTTTATTTTAGATAAGTTTGTACTCATTCTCTTTCCCCCATACCTGCATATAAAAATTCTATTATATTTTATATCATAAAATGACATTTTTCTCAATAGCTTGCCCTATATTTGTCCTTATTTATTCTTATTAACTCCATTTAATTTTTCCAAAAGAAATTGTCATAAGGATACCCTGCCTCAATATATAACTCTGTCAACTCCATTTTGTATTTCTCTAACAATTCTAAATACTTCTGTTTAAATACATTTTTGCAAATCCACTCAACACCTTTACTAGAAATTACAACTTTATTATTTACTAAAAATTTATATTCTTCTAATCCACTATCACACATTTTCTTAATAGCTTTTCTAACAGTAATATCTTTTCTATTGAAATATTCGCATAATTGTTTTATCTCCATATCTTCATTCCACCAATTTTCATTATGTTCTATTTTTAGTAATTCTTCATATTGTTTAATTCTAAGTTTGAAAAAATCTATATCAGCATCTATTAAAGGTTTTTCTTTTTGAAAATAGACTTGAGTTAGCCAGTAATATCCCTCTACTAGAACAAAATATTTTCTACTTTTGATTTTTTCACTTCTCCATCTACATGTTGGATGTTTTTTTATCATTATATCTACAGCTCTTCTTAAATCTAATTCTGATATTTCTTTACCATTTTTAGTTGTTATCCCCAATATATGTAATCTCTCTAAAATTTTATTGTATGATAAAAAAATACTATCAAAAAATTGCTCTGAATCTACTTTCATTTTTTTATCATTTCCTTTATGTGCAAATATCTTAATGCTAGTTTACGAAGCATTAAGATTTAGCAAAATTTATTTTGCTCGAATTTAGGTAATATTTTTTATTACCTAATGTTCGCCAGCTTGGTGTTTTGACACCCTTTTTGCTGTTTAGGGCAAAATGCCCTAATACCCTTTCTAGCTTTCCGAAGGACTTTTTTAAATAAAAATTCTCTTAATTTTTATTTAAATATTTTCAAAAAAGTTCAAATTTCTAAATTAAAAATTTGAACTTTTTTGCTTTACTTTTATAGCAAAATATACTATAATAAATTTAGATTTTAGATTAAGTTAGCATTTAGTTTTGTCGCTTGTGCTAGCTTTTTCTTTTTGATTTTCATCATATCTTTTTAGTTCAATTCCATAACACATTTGATATAATTTTTGAATAATTGCATCCGATAATTCTTTGTCATTACTTTGCTTAAATCTATGTAGTAAGCCTTCTTTATCAAACTTAGTTGTTATAATAATTGGTAACTTATTTTCATTTCTATTTTCTATAATTGTATATAACTTATCTAATGCCCAACTGCTTATTTTTTCTGTTCCTAAATCGTCTATTACAACCATATCTATATTAGAAAATAATTCTATTAATTCTCCTTCTGACTTTGAATTATCTTTAAAAGTTTCTTTTATCATATCCAATAATGATGTTAATCTTCCCATTAAAACTAATTTATCTTTTTCTATCAATTCATTTGAAATTGATGCTGCTAAATGTGTTTTTCCTACTCCAGAATCACCAGTAATAATAAGTCCATTTTCTTGCTTATCTTCGATACATTTCTTTGTATAATCTTTTGCAATCTCTACTTCTTTTTTATTAATATCCGTTACTTTAAAATTCTTAAAACTATAATCCTTTAGCCTTTTACTAATATAATTTTGAGAATAAAATTGACTAATCATTTCTCTATAATGTTCTTTCTTTTTCTGCTCTTGAATCCAAAAGTCTACATCTTTCCAATAATCTTTTGATTCTTTACAAGTGCATCTTTCATATTCAATTAATTCTAAAGATACATTAGTATATAAGTATTCTAATCCTATTGGCTTTAAATCTTTTCCACAAAATTTGCATTTATTGTGGAAATTCTTTTGACAATTTTCATATTTGGTATTCTCTAAATCCATTGTTATTCTCATTCTCCTTTCTTGTATTTTTTTCTTGTGTATTATCTTCTATCTCGTTATTTTCCGTTATTGTAACGTTACTTTTTTCTTTTTCACTTTTCAATTTTTCACGATATCTTTGCTGTCTTATCCTGTTTTGTTCTAGATATTTTTCAGTGGTTTCAACACTTTGGTATTTACTCCAATTTTTAATTTTGTATGCTCCTTCTTCTACAATTAGCATATTTAATTCTTGAAATTTTTTAATAATTTTCTCCATTTTTTTCTTAGACTTTCCCATAATCTTTGAAAAATTTTCTATTGTCATTGGTGTATTTTTTCCTATTACTAACTTTCCTTCACTATTACATTCCATAGCAATAGTTATTAACTGAATCCATACTCTAAAATATGTGTCTCCATCAGTTTCTTTTAGTAATATTTGTATTTTCCTGTTTGAAAATATTTTAATTTCTAGTTTTAACCATTGTAAATTATACATATCCTCCTTTCCCCGCTTTCTTTGCGATCTAACTTATAGATTGTTGTTCCATATTTTCTAAATATTCATCTAGTGCTTGTACTCTAAATAAATATTTGCCACCAACTTTTGAGCATGGTATTTGTTTTCTTCTTACTAATTGATTGACTAACCAATAAGATATTCCTAAATACTCTGCTGCTTCTTTCATTGTTAGTGTAGTTCTTTGAACTTTTTGTAATTCCATAGTATCACCTCCAGATTTTTAGCAAATTTGCATTGACTTTTGTTAACATTTGTATTATATTGTGTATAGTTAACTTTGTAAATACTTTATTGTTTATTTTGATAGCAAGTTAACTTTTAATAATTTTATAATCTGTTAACGGAGGAGTTATGAAAGAAAATAAAGTAAATAGCAATATACATATTTCTATTAATAATGGAGAAGAAATCAAACATATAACTTTATTGTATGGCAATCCAGATCGTAAATTGACTGAAGGTGTTACAGTTTTAGATATTATAAAAGATTGCTTAACTGAAGATGAATATAAAGAATATGAAGAATTATTTACTGAACATTTAAAAACCAAACCTTTTACTAATGAAATAAAAAGAAAGATAGATTATTTAGATATACCTAAAAAATTGCATTACTATGAACTAGGCGAACTTTCAAATTGTCAATTTATGACAGAGGAACAAATTTAATTGATTTTTTAAATACAAATTTCTCTAATTTCGATGAATATTTTGTTTGGTTTACTAAATTTTTTACTTCTTATATAAAATATTTTGAAAAAAGCGATATAGAGAATTTAAAGGTTGATAAGTCTTATGGTTATGATGAAATTGAAAATTTAGGACAAAAATACTTCAAATTAATAAAAAAAGATGCCATAAAAGTTCAAAAGATCTACTCTGAATTTGTTGACTACATTTTCAATAAACATCCTCTTGAAAATTCAAGAACAATGACTAACCAGATGAGATTTTATATTTACTACACCTCACATTTTAAAACACTAAAGCCATATGTTACTGATTTTAAAATAGATGATGCTTTTAATTATAAAATTTTTCCTGAGTATCTTGAAACCAGTGAAGATAAATTATTAGAATTTTTTACAACAGGTCAACATTTTGCTGATGTATATGCTGAAACTAATGCAACAAGTTCTAGTGTTTATACCATACTTTATATTACATTATTTAAATTTGTAGAAGAACATAAATATATAATAAAAAAATGTAAAAATTGTGGTAAATACTTTATAACAGATAATCCTCGCATTAATTATTGTAATAATTTCTTCAAAGGCAAACAAACCTGCAGGGATATTGGTAATCAAATTGCACAAAGAATTAAACAAGAAAATG
>CAMUHU010000083.1 GCA_947088765.1 uncultured Clostridium sp.
CAATAAGAGAATTCTTTGGAAGCTCACAATTATCACAATTCATGGATCAAACAAACCCACTATCAGAACTAACACATAAAAGAAGAATATCAGCATTAGGACCAGGAGGACTTTCAAGGGAAAGAGCAGGATTTGAGGTCCGTGATATACACTATACACACTATGGAAGACTATGTCCAATAGAATCACCAGAAGGGCCAAACATAGGACTAATCTCAGCACTATCTTCATTTGCAATAGTAAACGAATATGGATTTGTAGAAACACCATATAGAAAAATAGATCCAGAAACTCATAAAATTACAGACGAATTCGAATACATGGCAGCATATGATGAAGACGGACACATTATAGCACAAGCAGACGAGCCAATAGGACCAGACGGAAAATTTGTAAACTCAAAAATAAAAGTTAGATACTTAGACGAAGTAACAGAAGTTCCAGCAGAAAAAGTAGACTACATGGACGTATCACCAAAACAATTAGTATCAGTTGCAGCAGCAATGATACCATTCCTAGAACATGATGACGCCAACCGTGCACTTATGGGAACAAACATGCAACGTCAAGCAGTTCCGCTAATGATTACAGACTCACCAATAGTAGGAACAGGAATAGAATACAAAGCAGCAAAAGACTCAGGAATAATGATACTTGCAAAAAATGATGGTATAGTAAAAAAAGTCACAGGAGACCAGATAATAGTAGAAAACACAAAAGGAAAAGACGATATATATAGATTACGTAAATTCAAAAGAACAAATGGTGCAACATGTATAAATCAAAGACCAATAGTTGTTAAAGGTGAGAAAGTAAAAGAAGGAGATGTAATAGCTGATGGACCTGCGACACAAAATGGAGAAATGGCACTTGGAAAAAACGTAATCATAGCATTCTCTACATGGGAAGGATACAACTACGAAGACGCTATACTACTAAGTGAAAGACTAGTAAAAGAAGATGTATTCACATCAATACATATTGAAGAATACGAATGTGAATGTCGTGATACAAAATTAGGACCAGAAGAAATCACAAGAGATATTCCAAATGTTGGTGAAGACTCATTAAAAGACCTAGATGACAGAGGAATTATAAGAATTGGTGCAGAAGTTGGACCAGGGGACATATTAGTAGGTAAAGTTAGTCCAAAAGGAGAGACAGAGCTTACAGCAGAAGAAAGACTATTAAGAGCAATCTTTGGAGAAAAAGCAAGAGAAGTAAGAGATACTTCACTTCGTGTACCACATGGAGAAGCAGGAACAATAGTTGATATAAAAATATTTGACAGAGAAAATTCAGACGAATTAAGTCCAGGAGTAAACCAAGTTATTAGATGTTATATAGCACAAAAAAGAAAAATCTCAGTTGGAGATAAAATGTCAGGACGTCATGGAAACAAAGGTGTTGTATCAAGAATATTACCAGTTGAAGACATGCCATTTATGCCAGACGGTACCCCAGTAGATGTATTGTTAAACCCATTAGGTGTTCCATCACGTATGAACTTAGGTCAAGTTCTAGAAGTCCACTTAGGAGCTGCAGCAAGATTACTTGGGCTAAAAGTTGCAACACCAGTATTTGATGGTGCAACAGAAGAAGAAATAGTAGAAATGCTTGAACAATCAGGACTATCACCAGACGGAAAAACGATATTATACGATGGAAGAACAGGAGATCCATTTGACAAACCAATCACAGTTGGTGTAATGTACATGTTAAAACTACACCATCTAGTAGATGATAAGATACATGCTCGTTCAACAGGACCATACTCAATAGTCACACAACAACCACTAGGAGGAAAAGCACAATTTGGAGGACAACGTTTTGGAGAAATGGAAGTTTGGGCACTAGAAGCATATGGAGCAGCACATACACTACAAGAAATGCTAACAGTAAAATCAGACGATATAGTTGGACGTGTAAAAACCTATGAAGCAATTGTAAAAGGAGAAAACATACCTGAGCCAGGAGTCCCAGAAGGATTTAAAGTATTAATAAAAGAATTACAAAGCTTGGGATTGGACATGAAGCTATATAATAAAGACAATGAAGAAGTTGAGCTAAAAGAAAACATAGATGAAGGAATAGATTTCAACTTAGAAAGAGAACAACATAGCAAAGAAGAATTAAAAGCCTTAGATGATGAATTAACCTCAGAAGGATATGAAGAAGTTGGAGACGAAGAAATAGACGACCTTGAAAGTGATGAAATCTATGATGATACAGACATTATAGATGACGAAGACATATTTGATAATGACTTAGCAGAAGATAACATCGAAAATGATGAAGACATAATAGGAGACAGCGATAATGGAATTATCGATGACGAGTAAAAACGGTTTATATGAATAAACGTGTAGGGGCGATTATTAATCGCCCGCCCTTCGAAGAAATTGCTTAAACTAAATAATTAAATAACACATTACCAATTTAATTATTAACCAGATGGAATTGTTCGTGCAGTGTAAAATAATTAGATATAGGTTAATTAAGAGCATGTTGAAAGGAATGAGTAAAAGAGTGGACGAATTAGAAATGTTTGAAAAAATAAAAATTGGAATTGCATCAGATGAGAAAATAAGAGAATGGTCAAAAGGTGAAGTAAAAAAACCAGAAACAATCAATTATAGAACACTAAAACCAGAAAAAGATGGATTATTCTGTGAAAGAATATTTGGGCCAGTAAAGGACTGGGAATGCCATTGTGGAAAATATAAAAGAGTAAGATATAAAGGAATTGTCTGTGATAGATGTGGCGTTGAAGTTACAAAATCTAAAGTAAGACGTGAAAGAATGGGACATATAGAACTTGCAGCACCAGTAGCACATATATGGTATTTCAAAGGAATACCAAGTAGAATAGCATTATTATTAGATGTTTCACCAAGAAACATAGAGAAAGTAATCTATTTTGCTTCATATATAGTAACAGACAAAGGAACATCAGACTTAATGAAATGCCAAATATTAACAGAAAAGGAATATATAGAAGCAGTTGAAAAATATGGCAGAGGCTCATTTAAAGCAGAAATGGGAGCAGCAGCGATAAAAAAACTATTAGAAGAAATAGACATTGAAAAATTATCAGAAAAATTAAAGAAAGAAATAGAAAAAGCAAGTGAACAAAGAAAAGTAAAAATAGCAAAAAGATTAGATACAGTAGAAGCATTTAGAATTTCTAAAAATAAACCAGAATGGATGGTAATGAATGTAGTACCAGTAATACCAGCAGACTTAAGACCAATGGTTCAATTAGATGGTGGTAGATTTGCTACATCTGATTTAAATGATTTATATAGAAGAGTTATAAATAGAAACAACAGATTAAAAAGATTACTAGAATTAGGTGCACCAGAAATTATCGTAAGAAATGAAAAAAGGATGTTACAAGAATCAGTGGATGCATTAATAGATAATGGCAGACGTGGACGTCCTGTTACAGGAGCTGGAAACAGACCTTTAAAATCATTATCAGATATGTTAAAAGGAAAGCAAGGTAGATTTAGACAAAACCTATTAGGAAAAAGAGTTGACTACTCTGGACGTTCAGTTATTGTTGTAGGTCCAGACCTAAAAATCTATCAATGTGGTGTACCAAAAGAAATGGCAGTAGAGCTATTCAAACCTTTCGTTATGAAAGAATTAGTTGGACGTGGAATTGCGCATAACATAAAAAATGCAAAAAGAATGGTAGAAAAACTAAGACCAGAAGTATGGGATATACTAGAAGAAGTTATAAAAGACCATCCAGTAATGTTAAACCGTGCGCCAACATTACACAGACTTGGAATTCAAGCATTTGAACCAGTATTAGTTGAAGGAAGAGCACTAAAACTACATCCATTAGTTTGTACAGCATTCAATGCAGACTTCGATGGAGACCAAATGGCTATACACGTTCCATTATCACCAGAAGCACAAGCAGAAGCAAGATATTTAATGTTATCAGTAAACAACTTATTAAAACCACAAGATGGTAAACCAGTTACAGTACCAACACAAGACATGATACTAGGAAGTTATTACCTAACAATGCAAGTTGATGGTGAAAAAGGTGAAGGAATGCACTTTAAAGACACTGACGAAGCATTACTAGCATATCAAAATGGAGATCTAGAACTACATGCAAAAGTATTCATAAGAATAAGCAAAGAAATAGGTGGAGAAATCAAAACAAGAGAGATAGAAACAACAGTTGGTAGAGTAATCTACAACCAAGGAATTCCACAAGATTTAGGATTTGTAGATAGAACAACAGAAGAAGGCATATTTGCTCTAGAAATAGATTTCCCAGTTATAAAGAAAAATTTGGGAACAATAATTGCTAAATGTATTGATGTACATGGATTAAGCGAGGCAGCAGAAGTACTAGACTATATAAAAAATATAGGGTATAAATATTCTACAAAAGGAGCTATAACAGTTTCAGTTGCAGACGTAAAAGTACCAGAAGCTAAAAAGGAAATATTAGAAAAAGCAGAAAAAGAGGTAGATGATGTAACAAGACACTATAAGCGTGGATTAATAACAGATAGTGAAAGGTATTCATCAGTAATCAAAATCTGGGAAAAAGCAATAGATGACGTAACAGAAGCAATGAAAAATAATTTTGATACATTAAACCCAATATACATGATGGCAGAATCAGGTGCAAGACGGAAACATGAACCAATTAAGACAAATTGCTGGTATGCGTGGACTTATGGCAAGTACAACAGGTAAAACAGTAGAAATCCCAATAAAATCATGCTTCCGTGAAGGATTAGGACCACTAGAATACTTTATATCATCACATGGAGCAAGAAAAGGGCTAACAGACACAGCACTAAGAACAGCAGACTCTGGATACTTAACAAGAAGATTAGTAGACGTATCACAAGACATTATAGTAAGAGAAGAAGACTGTGGAACAACAGAAGGAATAGAAATAGAAGACATAAAAGACGGAAATCAAATAATAGAAAAACTACAAGAAAGGTTAGAAGGAAGATATCCACTAAACGATATAGTAAATCCAGAAACAGGAGAAATTATAGTTCCAGTAGGTGTTATGATAACCCCAGCACTTGCAAAAGCGATAGTTGACGCAGGAATTACAAAAGTAATAGTACGTTCAGCATTAACATGTAGAACAAAACATGGAGTATGTTCAAAATGCTACGGTATGGGACTTGCAACACGTGAACCAGTAAACATTGGAGAAGCAGTAGGAATAATAGC
The DNA here is from genome assembly GCA_947088765.1 of uncultured Clostridium sp. Lineage (GTDB taxonomy): Bacteria > Bacillota > Clostridia > TANB77 > CAG-508 > CAKPSH01. The sequence continues at coordinate 5,230 of CAMUHU010000083.1, forward strand.
AGCACAATCAATAGGAGAACCAGGAACACAATTAACAATGCGTACATTCCACCAAGGAGGAGTTGCAGGAGGAGATATTACACAAGGTCTTCCAAGAGTTGAGGAATTATTCGAAGCAAGAAAACCAAAAGGAATTGCCATAATAACGGAAATCGCAGGAGAAGTAAGGATATCTGATGAAGGAAACAAAAAAGAAGTTACAGTAGTAGGAGCAGACGAAGCAAAAAAATATTCAATTCCATTTGGAGCAAAACTTAGAGTAAGAGAAGGCCAAGAATTAAAAGCAGGAGATCCAATAACAGAAGGTTCAATAAATCCAAATGAAATCTTATTAATAAATGGACCAAAAGGAGTATATGAATATCTAATCCAAGAAGTACAAAAAGTATATAGAAACCAAGGTGTTGATATAAACGATAAGCATATTGAAGTAATAGGACGTCAAATGATTAAGAGAGTAAAAGTTGAAAATCCAGGAGACACAACATTCTTCGCAGGTTCACTAGTAGACATGTATGAATTTGCAGAAGAAAACGAAAAAATGAAAGAAGAAGGAAAACAACCTGCAACAGGAAAGAGAGTATTACTAGGAATTACAAAAGCATCACTTGCAACAGAAAGCTTCTTATCAGCAGCATCATTCCAAGAAACAACAAAAGTATTAACAGAAGCAGCAATAAAAGGAAAAGTAGATCCATTAATAGGACTAAAAGAAAACGTAATAATAGGAAAACTAATACCAGCAGGAACAGGGCTATCAATATATAAAGACATTCCAATAAATACAGAAGTAGACGAAACACTAGAAGACGAAATTTCAGCAATAAATTAATAATAAAAAGGAGACAGTGGTCTCCTTTTTATTAATCATTTTAGAAAAAAAGAAATTGTTTTATAAATTCTGCACAATTCTTAGAAGCAAAATGTAAATACTCATTAAAATCTATATTATTATTTCCATTAGGAGTATCAGAAATAGAGCGAATAACAATAAAAGGAATATTATTTAAACTACAAACCTGTGCAATAGCAGCGCCTTCCATCTCAACGCAATCAGCATTAAATTTCTTATTTATATTTTCCTTCATCTTAACATCAGTACAGAAAATATCTCCAGAAGCAATAATTCCAGTAAATATATTTATATTATTAATTTTAATGCTAGAACATTTCTTTAATAAAATAGAATCACAATCAAAAAACATACCAGTCTCTGGGATATATCCTTTATCACGTCCAAAAGCAGTAACATCAAAATCATGTTGAACAAGTTTTTTAGCAATAACAATATCACCAATATTCAAATCATTATTCAAGCTACCTGCAGAACCTAAATTAATAATACACTCTAATTTAAAATTATCAGTTAAAATTTGAGCAGTTCTAGCAGAATTAACCTTACCAACACCACATCTAACCAATAAACAATCTTTATTAGAAATTTTACCTTTAAAAATATTTAAATTATATAAGTGAAATTCCTCTAAATCAATCATTAAATCTTCAATAGCCTCTAATTCCTTTATTTCAGCAACAATTATTCCAATATACTTTTTCATAAAAAACAATCCTCGTATAATATATTTACAATCAATTTTATAAGTTTAATTTACATTAAATAA